>JAFLDU010000001.1 GCA_017309145.1 Zoogloea sp.
TCATTGCACCTCTTTTCTCCCACTCTAAAGAGTCCTTGAAGCACGGTTTCAGGGCTAACCTCGCGGGCCAAGATGAAACAGATGGGGGTGGATGTACCGTCCATCGGCTTCCTCACCGACCGCATGGCGCGGCCGGAGAACTCGGCCATCCGCACCGGCGACCTGGTGCATCCGCGGGTCGAGTGCGAAGTGGCCTTCGTTACCCGCAAGGATCTGCAGGGCCCAGGCTGCACCCGCCAGGACGTGCTGGATGCCACCGACTACGTGCTGCCGGCGGTGGAGATCATCGATTCGCGCTTTTCCGGCTTCAAATTCGACCTGCCCAGCGTGGTGGCCGACAACGGTTCGTCGGCGCGCTTCGTCGGCGGTGGGCGGCCCCGCTATGTGGAAGACCTGGACCTGCCGACCCTCGGCGTGGTGATGGAGAAGAACGGCGAGATCGTGGCCGGCGCTGCGGCCGCTGCGGTGCTGGGCCACCCGGCCGAAGCCATTGCCATGTTGGTGAACATCCTCGCCGAGCTGGGCGAAGGCCTGCCCGCCGGCAGCTTCGTGATGAGCGGCGGCATCACCGAGGCCATACCGGTCGAGGCCGGTGACAGCGTGATCGCCCGCTTCCAGGAGCTGGGCAGCGTGTCGATGCGTTTCGTCGAGTGATCCCAACCCCTGTGGAGAGACCCCATGCCGATTATTGAAATGCACATGATGGTGGGCCGCACCACCGAGCAGAAGCACAAGGTGGCGGCGGCGGTGACCGAAGCCGTGGCCCGCAGCCTCGAATGCAGCGCCGACACGGTGCGCATCCTCATCACCGAACACGCCACCGACGGCTTCTATGTCGCCGGCCAGACCATGGCCCAGCGCGCCGCCGCCCGGGCCCAGGAGAAAACAGCATGAAGAAGATCCGTTGCGCCCTGATCGGCTCCGGCAACATCGGCACCGACCTGATCTACAAGATTCAGCGCAGCCCGGTGCTCGAACCGGTGTGGATGGTGGGTATCGACCCCGCCTCCGAAGGCCTCGCCCGGGCCCGCGAGATGGGCCTCAAGACCACCGCCGACGGGGTGGACGGCCTGCTGCCGCATGTGCTCGAAGACAACATCCAGATCGCCTTCGACGCCACCAGCGCCTATGTGCATGCGGAGAACAGCCGCAAGCTCAACGAGCTGGGAGTGATGATGATCGACCTGACCCCGGCCGCCATCGGGCCCCTCTGTGTGCCGCCGGTGAACCTGCGCCAGCACGCGGATAAGCTGTCGTCGGGCCGCCCCCAAGACAGCTCAGCCCCCTCGGGGGGCAGCGAACGCAGTGAGCGTGGGGGCCTTGGCGCTCAGATGAACGTCAACATGATCTCCTGCGCCGGCCAGGCCACCATCCCCATCGTCAGCGCCGTGTCGAGCATCCAGAGCGTGGCCTACGCCGAGATCGTCGCCAGCCTGGCCTCCAAGTCGGTCGGCCCGGGTACCCGCGCCAATCTGGACGAATTCACCTACACCACCTCCGGCGCCATCGAGAAGGTCGGCGGAGCCCGCAAGGGCAAGGCCCTGGCCATCATCAACCCCGCCGAGCCGCCGATGATCATGCGCAACACGATCTCCTGCCTCACCGACGACGCGCCGGACCAGGCCCGTATCACGGCATCGATCCTGCAGATGATCAAGGAAGTGCAGAAGTACGTGCCCGGCTACCGCCTGGTCAATGGCCCGATCTACGACGCCAACAAGGTGCAGGTTTTCATGGAAGTGGCCGGGCTGGGTGACTACCTGCCCAAGTACGCCGGCAACCTCGACATCATGACCGCCGCCGCCACCCGCACCGCCGAGATGTTCGCCGAGGAGATCCTCGCCGGCCGCATCACCCTGCGCGCCGTCGAGCCGGCGTAAGCCTGGCAGGGATATGTAGGGGCGGCTTCAGCCGCCCTCAGGTGCCCGATCGGAAGTCCGCGGGCGGCTGAAGCCGCCCCTACACGAAAACACGGAGAACCCCATGAATCTCAAAGGCAAGAAAATCATCCTGCACGACATGTGCCTGCGTGACGGGATGCACGCCAAGCGCGAGCAGATCAGCATCGACCAGATGGTCAAGGTGGCCACTGCCCTCGACGCGGCCGGCATGCCCTATATCCAGGTGACCCATGGCGCCGGCCTGGGCGGCAACTCCCTGCAGCACGGCTTCGCCCCCCACAGCAACGAGGACTACATCTCCGCGGTGGCGTCGAAGATGAAGCAGGCCAAGGTGTCCGTGCTGCTGATCCCGGGCCTGGGCACAATGCGCGAGCTGCAGTCCGCCTACGACTGCGGCGCCCGCAGCGTACATGTGGCCACCCACTGCACCGAGGCCGACACCGCCCCCCAGCACATCGCCTTTGCCCGCAAGCTGGGCATGGACACCACCGGCTTCCTGATGATGGCCCACCTCAACGACCCCGCCGGGGTGGCTCAGCAGGGCAAGCTGATGGAGAGCTACGGCGCCCAGACGGTGTACGTGACCGACTCGGCCGGCTACATGCTGCCCGCCGATGTTATCGCCCGCGTCCAGGCCCTGCGCGAGGTGCTCAAGCCCGAGACCGAGATCGGCTTCCACGGCCATCACAACCTGGGCATGGGCATCGCCAATTCGATCGCGGCCATTGAAGCGGGGGCGACCCGCATCGACGGATCGGTCGGCGGACTGGGCGCCGGGGCCGGCAACACCCCGCTGGAAGTCTTCGCAGCGGTGTGCGAGCGGATGGGCATCGACACCGGGGTCGATCTCTTCAAGCTGATGGACATGGCCGAAGAGATCATCGTGCCGATGATGGAGCACATCGTGCGGGTGGACCGGGAGTCCCTGACCCTCGGTTTCGCCGGTGTGTATTCCACCTTCCTGCTGCATTCCAAGCGGGCTGCCGAACGCTTTGGCGTGCCGGCCCGCGATATCCTCGTGGAACTGGGCCGCAAGAAGATGATCGGCGGCCAGGAAGACATGATCATGGACACCGCCATGACCATGGCCCGCGAGCGCGGCCTGCTGCAGCACGTGGCAGCCTGAGCGCCACGGGCAGGGCGCTACATAAAACAAGGAGACAGCATGCAGGAACGTGAAGAGCTGGCCGTGGTGGTGGGTGCCACCGGGGCCTTCGGTAATGCCATGGTCGACCGCCTGACCGCGGCCGGCCTCGGTGTGGTGGCGGTGGCGCGCAGCACCGATGCGCTGGCCGCCCTGCGCGAGCGGGTGCCGGGCCTGATCGCCTGTGCCGCGGACATCTCCTCGGATTCGGCCATCCAGGCCATCTCCGGGGTGGTGGACCGGCCGGTGCGGATGGTGGTGCACGGGCCCGGCGTCGGGGTGGCGGGCGGCATCCTGACGGCGCCCACGGCGACCATGGTCGATGCGGTGAACATCAAGGTGGGCGGCCTGCTGCGCCTGTGCCGGGCGGTGGATGGCCTGCTCTCGGCAGGCTCGCGCATCGTCGCGATCGGAGGCCACTACGGCTTCGAGCCGACCGCCTACGCGGCCTCGGCGGGGGTTGCCAATGCCGCGCTGGTCAATGTGGTGCGCCAGCTCAGCCTGGCCTATGGGCCGCGTGGCGTGACTGCTCACCTGATCGCCCCCGGACCGGCCGACACCGAGCGTCTGCGTCGGGTGGCGGCCGACCGGGCCGTTCAGCGCGGCATCACCGTGGAGGCGGTGCTGGACGAGATGCTGGAGGAGTCCTCCATCGGCCGTTTCACCACCCCCGAGCAGGTGGCCTGGGCCGTGTCGGTGCTGCTGGCCCCCGAGGCCGATGCCATGACCGGCTCCAGCCTGATGCTCGACTCCGGTCGCCGCCGCGGCCTGCCCTGACAGGAGACGTCACGATGCCCATCGTCAATTTCCATCTGATTGAAGGCCTGACCACCCCGGAACAGGATGAAGCCCTGCTCGTCGGCGCCTGCAAGCTCTATGCGGAGGTGCTCAAGGCGCCCATGGAGCGGATCCGCGCCTTCATCACGCCGCATCGGCCCGGCCAGTTTGCAGTGGGGGGCGAGTTGGTGTCCCGCAACGGGCTGCATGCGCCTTGGTTCGACTGCATCGTACTGGAAGGGCGCTCCCTGGAGGACCGCCACCGCCTGCTGGCCGGCTTCACCGACCTGTTGGTGGACTGCCTCGGCGTGCAGCGGGCGCTGGTCCGCGGCTGCTGCCGGCGCGTGCCGCCCGAGGACTGGGCCATCGCCGGCGTGCCGGCCAGCGTGGTGCGCAAGGACGAGGTCGAAGCCCGCGCCCGCACCGCCGAAGGCCGCTGAGCCCGTCATCTCCCTCGACCGACTTCTTCCCTCTCCTCTCTGGATGGTCGGTCGTATCTTGGCCCCTTCGCTTCGGCGGCGTCGCGAAGGGGCATTTTTTGAATCAGGCGGGCTTGCAAACATGAACGTATTGATCGTCTTCGCCCACAACGAGCCGCGCTCCTTCAACGCAGCCATGAAGGACCTGTCGGTGAGCACCCTGGAAGCGGCGGGCCACGCGGTGCAGGTCTCCGACCTCTATGCGATGGGCTTCAATCCGGTGGCCAGCGCTGCCGATTTCAGCGAGCGGGCCAACCCCGATTACCTGGTGTATGCGCTGGAGCAGCGCCATGCCTACGGCAAGGGCGCCCTGGCGCCGGACATTACGGCCGAGGTGGACAAGGTGAAATGGGCCGACCTGATCATCTTCAACTTCCCGATCTACTGGTACGGTATGCCCGCGATCATGAAGGGCTGGATCGACCGGGTCTTCATCTCGGGGCTGTGCTATGGCGGCCGGCGCATCTACGACAGGGGCGGGCTGAAGGGCAAGTCGGCGATGCTAGCCATTTCCCTGGGCGGTCAGGCGCACATGTTTGGCCCCGGTGCGGTGCATGGCGAGCTGGAGGTGATGCTGCAGCCCATCCTGCGCGGCATGCTGGCCTACGTGGGCCTGCGCGTGCTGCCGCCTTACGTGGCCTACCACGTGCCTTACCTTGAGGAGGCGGAGCGGCGCAGCATCCTCGAGGGCTACGGCCGGCACCTGCAAGGTCTGGATCGGCTCGAACCGCTGCGCTTCCCGTCGCTGGACGATTTCGACGAAACCCTCAGGCCGCTGTCAGGGGGTGGTGTAGGGGCGCTGTAGGGGCGCTGTAGGGGCGGCTTCAGCCGCCCGCAGGTGCTTGATCGGAGTCCGCGGGCGGCTGAAGCCGCCCCTACAGCGCCCCTGCAGCCCCCCGACACGATCTCCCTGCCTCAATGCAGCACCCAAAGCAGCGCGCTGATGGTGAAGAAGGACAGGGTGGTGGCTCCCACCAGGGCGGCGGCACTGACCCCTTCCTGGCCGAACTTCTGGCTCAACAGGGGATAGACGCTGAACATCGGCATCGCCGCATTGAGGATTGCGGCAGTGCCGACTTGATGGTCGGCCGCGGGCAGGGCCAGCAGGACCAGGTACATGCACAGGGGGTGCAGCAACAGCTTGCCGGTGACGATGAAGCTGATGTCGCCCAGCATGCCGCGCATGTTGAGGCCGGCCAGGGTGCCACCGATGCAGAACAGGGCGACCGGGGCCGAAGCAGCGGCCAGCATGTCCAGCATCTTGCCGACCGGGAGCGGCATTGGTATGCCGATCGCGGACCAGGCCGCTCCACCGGCAATGGCCAGCACGAAGGGGTTGCGCGAGAGGCGGCGCAGGGCTTCCCCCAGCACCCGGGTCCAGTGTCCGCCCTGGCCGCCGGCGGCTTCGGCGAGGGTCAGGGTCAGGGGCATCATCACCATCGACTCGATCAGGGCGAACACGGCAAGGGCGCTGGCGGCCGATGGGCCGAAGAGCTGCAGGGCGATGGGGTAGCCGATGAAGGCGCTGTTCGAGGTGGCCATGCCCAGCGCCTGGACGGCCCCGACCTGGAGGCTGCGGCGGCGCAGCAGGCAGCTGGCAGCGAGGCCCAGGCCGGCCGCGAGCAGGGAGCCGAGCACATAGACCAGCATCAGGTGTCCGCCCACCACGTCTGCCAGGTTGCGCTCGCTCATGGATTTGAAGAACAGGGCGGGCAGGGCGACGTGGATCACGAAGACGCCCAGGGGGCGCATCTCCGCGCGGCTGAGCAGGCCGTGGCGCACAGCGGCAAAGCCGATCGCGATGAGCATGAAGATGGGGCCGGTGATGCTCAGGATGGTCAGCAAAGTAAGCTCGGCGTAAAGACAGGGCCAGCATTCTAGCGATGCCCCCCGGCGGGATAAACGGCCGTCGGAAGCTTCACTGTTTCCGTCAGGCAAATAGTTGCCCTTGGGGCTCGTCCCCGGTTTTTCACATCGCGCAGATTTCGATGATAGCCTCGCGCTATGTGTCCCATGAGAAACAAGGAGCCTTCACCATGGAAATGCCGGTCAACCTGTTCAAGCAGCGCCTTCTCGCCGGAGAACTGCAATACGGGCTGTGGCTGGGCCTGTCGGAAACCTTCAGCGCCGAGATCTGCGCCGGGGCAGGCTTCGACTGGCTGCTGATCGACGCGGAGCACGGCCCCAACGATCTGCGGACGATCTTTGCCCAGCTGCAGGCCATCGCGCCTTATCCCTCCCAGCCGGTGGTGCGCCCGCCCCAGGGCGACCACGTGTTGATCAAGCAGCTGCTCGAGACCGGGGTGCAGACGCTGTTGATTCCGATGGTCGAGTCCGCGGAGCAGGCCACCCATCTGGTCCAGGCCATGCGCTACCCGCCCCAGGGCATCCGAGGGGTCGGCAGCTCGATCGCCCGGGCCTCCCGCTGGGGCCGCATCGGCGATTACGCTGCGCAGGCCAACGACGCCATGTGCCTGCTGGTGCAGGTCGAGACCCGCGCCGGCATGGAGGCGCTGGATGCCATCCTGGCTGTGGATGGCGTGGACGGGGTGTTCTTTGGTGCGGCCGACTTGGCTGCGTCCTTCGATCTGCTCGGCGAGCCCAATCATCCGGATATCGTGGCGATGATCGAGGATGGTCTGGCCCGCGTGGCCCGGGCCGGCAAGGCTGGTGGCGTGTTGTGCGGCGATCCGGCGCTGGTGCGCCGCTACCGGGAGGCCGGCGCCCGCTTCATCGCGGTGGGCGTCGATTCGATGTTGCTGGCGGCGGCCACTACCAGCCTGGCGACAGCTTACAAGACCGGGGGTGAGGTGAATGTCCCGGGGGGGAGTTATTGAGGTTGAAGAAGGAGCCTGGGGTATAAATGATGAGACATGGTGTTAGCATCGTGATGTATCAATCGTTTTCCATTTTCTTTCCATTTCCTGCTCGGGGGGTTCGTTTATGAAGATCAAGCTAGATGCTTCCAGTATGGCGATTGCCGGGGCGCTGGTGGCAGGGTTGCCGGCCACTGCCTTTGCTCAGGTGATCGTCTATGCACCGGCTGCCGCGACTCCGGTGCCGACCCTGTCCCAGTGGGGAATGCTGATCCTGGCGGTCATGCTGGCGATGGCGGCGGTTTACATGAGGCGGAAGTCGGGCAATCGCCTGCTCTCCGGACTGCTTGTCGTGGCCGCGTTGGGGCTGGGCGTGCAGGGGGCTCCCGTCGGCAATGTTCAAGCCATTCCGGCGCCGTCGATGGCGAACAGCACCGGGGGTACCGTGGATCTGAGTGAACTGGGCGGTTTGCTGATCGATGTGCCGGTCAATGGCCATCCAAGCATCCCCATGCAGATCATTAACGTGACCCCGCCGAGTTCGCCGACGAGTTCAACCCCGACCTGTGCTGCGGGTCTGATCGTTCAGCCCGGGCAGACCTGCTTCTATTCCGAGAATCCGGTCTAGCCGTTTTTGTATGCGGCGGAGGATTCCGCCGGAAGCGTGTTGCGCGGAACAGGTGCAGGGCGCGGTTGAATCAGGCCTCCGCCGTTCCCCGGCGGGGGCTTCGTTTTTTCTTGTCGGGTGTCGCGGCTGCAGAAGGCGCGGTACGTTCCGGCAGAGCGATCCGCTCCACGGGGGGGTGCGGACCGGTGATGACCTTGTCGAGCACGGTGTACAGCTCGTCGATCAGCTCCCGGCCCAGGGAGGCTTCCAGGTTGCGGTACTGGGCCTGGATCAGCGGAGCGATCTCCTCGACCATTTCGGCCCCCTTGGGGCTCAGGCGCACGATGACCCGGCGCTGGTCTTCCGGCACGCGGCTGCGGCTGATCACCCCCATGTCGTCCATCCGCGACAGCACGCCGGCCAGGCTGGGGCTGAGGATCTGGCAGATATCGCAGATCTCCCAGGGCTCGAGCTGCTCCCGTTCGCTGAGCACCCGCAGGATGCGCCACTGCTGCTCGGTGAGGCCGAAGTGGTTGAGGATGGGGCGGAAATGGCAGATCAGCTCCTCCCGGGCTTTCAGGAAAAGCTGGGGCAGGTTGCGGTAGGAAATCCTGCTCTGCATGGACGTTCGAACTCCTGTGGTGGGGGAGGGGGCTCCCGGACGATGCCCTCAATGATACCTGTTGACTCCCTAACATCGAAGTGATCTTCTTGCGGGATGTCCACCCACGACGTTCCGGGAGCCGCCGATCCGCGGGGTCAGCCCTCCGCCCAGGCCATCCCCGACATCTACATCACCCGCATCTACGAGGGCGACCCGGACTGCGACGTCCACTACGAGACATTCGGCCGGCTGGCCGAGATCTTCGGCCGCAACACGCCGGCCCATCGCCATTCCCTGTTCTACCAGGTGCATGTGCTGACCCGCGGCAGCATCCGCCTGCAGCTCGATGACCAGGCCTACTTCGGCGATGCGCCGCTGCTCTTCATCACCCCGCCGGCGATCCCCCACGCCTTCTATTCCGACGAGGATACGGACGGCCATGTGATCACCGTGCGCCAGGAGGTGGTGCGCGGCTGGTATGCGTCCCTGCCGGGCCTGTGGCCCGACGCCCAGTTGCGCGAGGCGGCCTTCCTGCCCCTCGGTGGGGCGGGGGAGGGCGTGCAGGCCGAGGTGGCACGCCTGCTGCAGTTGTCCGAGTTGCTGCGCCAGGAGTTCGGTGGCCGCGACAAGGGGCGCTCGGCGGCGGTGAGGGCGCTGGGGCAGTGCTTCTTCATCAGCCTGCATCGGCTGCTCGCCACCCATACCCCCTCCGGCGCCCTGAAGCGCGAGCGCGGGGAGGATCTGCGCATCTTCCTCAGCTTCTGCGATCTGGTGGAGGCCCATTTCCGCGACCACCTCACGTTGCCGGACTACGCCCGCCAGCTGAAGGTGACCGAGGCCCGCCTCAACGATGTGTGCCGACGCATGGCCAACCTGGCCTCCAAGGAGGTGGTGCATGACCGCCTTCTGCAGGAGGCGCGCCGCCTGCTGCGCTTCTCCACCACCCCGGTGGGGGAGCTCTCCTACGCGCTGGGTTTCGCCGACCCGGCCTACTTCTCCCGCTTCTTCACCCGCCGCACCGGGCTGACCCCCAGCCAGTTCCGCATCCAGCACCAGGATCAGGTCCACTGATCGCTCCATCAGCCCGGCTTTGAAAAGTACAAGCCAAGGCGCTGATCGTCCATTCACTAACATCTTAATGTTTGGTGCAATGGCGTCTCACCGAACACGCCGGTGGGGGCCATCCAGGCCCTGAAGCGTCCGACCGCCGCGCCTCGATGCCGGCGGCGCAAAGACCAGGAGGAGCCATGACAGAGACCCGTTTCGACGTGACCCGCAAGTTCGTGCGCGTCACCGGCCGGCGCGACAACGGCATGGTGGAGTTCGAGTTCTCGGTGGGCGAGCCGGAAGTGGCCGTCGAACTGATCATGCCCGAAGCCGCCTTCCAGTCCTTCTGCGCCGAGCACCACGTGATTTTCCTGGAGAACCCGGATGCCTCGCGTCCGCAGGGTGATTTCGCCTGGAATCTCCACGCTGCCACTCACCAGCGCTTTCGCTGAGCGGGCAGGGCAGACCCACACCAAGAACCTGAGGAGAAGGAGCACACAATGAGCATGGACCTTCGCACCATCACCATCCAGCCCCTGCGCCAGACTTTCGGCCACCTGGCCCGCCGCATGGGCGCGGACAAGCCGGCATCCCGCTACATGGAGGCCACGATGGACCTGCAGCCGGTGGAGAACTACCACTACCGGCCCACCTGGGATCCGTCCCACGACATCTTCGATCCGACGCGCTCGCGTATCACCATGAAGGACTGGTATGCGCTGAAGGATCCGCGCCAGTTCTTCTACGGAGCCTGGACCCTGGCCCGCGGCCGCATGCAGGAAACTGCCAGCGCCGACTTCGACATGGCCGAGGAACTGGGCCTGGCGGCCGGCTACCCGAGCGAGGGCAAGAAGGTGGTGAACGAGGTGTTGCTGCCCCTGCGCCATGTGGCCTGGGGGTCGAACATCAACAACTCCTACATCGCTGCCTACAGCTACGGCATCGCCATCTCCCAGGCGACGGCCTACGCCTGCATGGATCAGCTCGGCATCGCCCAGTTCATCACCCGCCTGGGCATCTCCCTCGACGAGATCGACGCCCTGGCCGAGGCCAAGCAGGCCTGGCTGGCCGCCCCGGTGTGGCAGGGCCTGCGCCATTACGTCGAGGACCAGATGGTCATGGAGGACTGGTTCGAGCTCTTCGTGGCCCAGAACTTCGTCCTCGAAGGCCTGCTGTACCCGCTGATCTACGACAAGCTCAACGACCGTCTCAACGCGGCCCATGGCCCGGTGCTGACCATGCTCACCCGCTTCCAGCGCGAGTGGTTCGCCGAGAACGTGAAGTGGGTGGATGCGGTGCTCAAGGCCGCCGCCGCCGACAACCCGGCCAACAAGGCGCTGCTCGGCGAGTGGATCGCCGCGGCGCGCCAGCGCTCCGTCGAGGCGCTCACGCCGGTGGCCGAACTGGCCTTCGGTGCCGAGGGCGCCGCCGTTCTGGACGAGGTCGTCCAGCAACTCAATGCCCGCGCCGCCAAGGCCGGCATCCCCGTCTGAAAGCCGCCGTCATGACATCCAACGCCTTCATCGCCTTCCAGAAGAACGAAGAGACCCGCTGCATCGTCGAGGCCATCGTGGACGACAACCCCGACGCCGTGGTGGTGGATCAGCCCGCCATGGTCAAGGTGGACGTGCCCGGCCGCCTGGTCATCAAGCGCGCCACCGTGGAAGACAAGATGGGTCGCGACTTCGACCTGCAGGAGCTGCAACTGCACCTGATCACCATCTCCGGCCACCTGGACGAGAGCGACGACGAGTTCGTCCTGTCCTGGCAGAGCTGACCCGACACCAAGGAGAGACACCATGGACATGAAAGTTTCGAAGAAGCTCGGCCTCAAGGAGCGCTACACCATGATGACCCGGGACCTGGCCTGGGACACCACCTTCCAGCCGATGGACAAGGTCTTCCCGCAGGTCGGCTACGAAGGCATCAAGATCCACGACTGGGACCAGTGGGAGGACCCCTTCCGCCTGACCATGGACGCCTACTGGAAATACCAGGCCGAGAAGGAACGCAAGCTCTACGCCATCCTCGACGCCTTCAACCAGAACAACGGCCACCTGTCGGTCACCGATGCACGCTACATGAACGTGCTCAAGCTCTTCCTCGGCTCCACCCCGCCGCTGGAGCTGATGGCCGCCCGCGGCTTCAGCATGGTGGCCCGCCAGATGGTCGGCGCCGGCCCCCGCGTCGCCTGCATGATGCAGTCGGTGGATGAGTACCGCCACTTCCAGACCCAGATCCACTCGATCAGCAACTACAACCGTTTCTACAACGGGATGGACGAGTTCGCTCATCAGCAGTCGCGCATGTGGTACCTGTCGGACGGCAAGTCCTTCTTCGACGACGCCATCACCGCCGGCCCCTTCGAGTTCATGGTGGCCATCGGCTTCGCCTTCGAATACGTGCTGACCAACATCCTGTTCGTACCCTTCATCTCCGGTGCCGCCTACAACGGCGACATGGCGGCGATGACGGTCGGCTTCTCGGCCCAGTCCGACGAAGCCCGTCACATGACCCTGGGCCTGGAGTGCATCAAGTTCATGCTCGAGCAGGACCCGGACAACCTGCCCATCGTGCAGCGCTGGATCGACAAGTGGACCTGGCGCGGCACCCGCAAGCTGGCCTCGGTCGGCATGATGATGGACTACATGCTGCCCAAGCGGATCATGAGCTTCAAGGAAGCCTGGGAGATCTACTTCGAGCAGAACGGCTCGGCGCTCTTCAACGACCTGGCCCGCTACGGCGTCAAGGTGCCAAAGTGCTTCGCCCAGACCATCGAGGAGAAGGAGCACATCACCCATCAGTCGTGGATCGGCTTCTACATGAAGCCCGATGCCTGCCCCTTCCACACCTGGATCCCGGCGCCGGACGAACTGGACTGGCTGTCCGAGAAGTACCCCAACACCTTCGACAAGTACTACCGCCCGGTGCTGGAGCATTTCGACAGGCAGGAGAAGGCCGGCAATCGCTTCAACAACAAGACCCAGCCCATGAACTGCCAGGTCTGCGTGTCCACCATCAAGTTCAACGAGCCCGGCGACCCGATGGAGATGTGTTTCCGCGAGACGG
Organism: Zoogloea sp.; assembly: GCA_017309145.1. GTDB lineage: Bacteria > Pseudomonadota > Gammaproteobacteria > Burkholderiales > Rhodocyclaceae > Zoogloea. The sequence continues at coordinate 12,445 of JAFLDU010000001.1, forward strand.
TGTACAAGGGCGAGAAATTCCATTTCTGCTCCGACCACTGCAAGGAGATCTTCGAGGACGAGCCCGAGAAGTACGTGCAGACCTTCATCTCCTCCCATGCCGCCCTGCAGGGCAAGTGCGAGCCCGAAGGCACCGACATCAATGCCCACGACTACCGCCCGGGGGCACGCATGCACGCCTACTGGCGGATGGACAAGCGGGCCACTGGCGACTTCAACGGCTCGGAAGATCAGAAGAATTTTGCCGAGTGGCGTCACCAGGCCACCAAGAACTGAGGAGCGCCACCATGACCCTGCTGAAGACCCTCGCCCCCTACGACTTCCCCTCCAGCGACGCGGTGGAGAACTACAAGGGCCGCCAGCTCCTGTACGTCAACTGGGAGCGCCACCGCATGTTTTCGCGCCCCTTTGTGCTGGCCCTGCCGCCGGAGACACCCTTCGCCGAGATCATCGACAAGCACATGACCGACTGCTTCAGCTACCACCCGGACTGGGCGCAGATCGACTGGAGCGCGGTGCGCTGGCTCAATGGCTCGCAGCCCTTCAGCCCCGACCGGGACAAGAGCCTGGCCGACAACGGCATCGGCCACAAGGACCTGATCCGCTTCATCACGCCCGGCCTCGACGGCATCGCCGGCTCCGGCTACTGACCTGCTGACAGAAAAGGAGGCCGCTCTGCTCCGGCGGACCGGCCCACCCAAGGAGAGACACGATGAGCCATGAGCTCACCATCGAGCCCCTCGGCCGCAGCATCGAGGTCGAAGAGGGCCAGACCATCCTGGATGCGGCCCTGCGCGCCGGCATCTTCCTGCCCCATGCCTGCGGGCAGGGCTATTGCGCCACCTGCAAGGTCACCGTGACCGACGGCGAGGTGGACCAGGGCAACGCCTCCAACTTCGCCCTGATGGACTACGAGCGGGACGAGGGCAAGGTGCTGGCCTGCTGCGCCAAGCTCGAATCCGACCTGGTCATCGAGGTCGAGATCGAGGTCGACGAGGACGCCCGCGACATCCCGGTGCGCGACTACCACGGCGTGGTCAGCCGCATCGAGGACCTCACCCCCACCATCAAGGGCATCTGGATCAAGCTGGACGATGGCGAGACCCTGGATTTCCAGGCCGGCCAGTACATCAACCTCAACCTGCCCGGCGAGCTGGGCTTCCGCGCCTTCTCGCTGGCCAGCGCGCCGTCCTCGGGCAACGAGATCGAGCTGAACATCCGCATCGTGCCCGGTGGAGCCGGCACCACCTGGATCCACAACGAACTCAAGGCCGGCGACCGGCTGAGCCTCACCGGGCCCTATGGGCGCTTCTTCGTGCATCGTTCGGCGGGCCTGCCCTCATTGTTCATGGCCGGCGGTTCCGGCCTGTCCAGCCCGCGCTCGATGATCCTCGACCTGCTGGAGGAAGGCTCGACCCTGCCCATCACCCTGGTGTATGGCGCCCGCAACCAGGCCGAGCTGTACTACCACCGGGAGTTCGTCGAACTGGCCGCCCGCTACCCCCACTTCAGCTACGTGCCAGCCCTCTCCGACGAGCCGGCCGACAGCGACTGGCAGGGTTTCCGTGGCTATGTGCATGAGGCCGCCAAGGCCCACTTCGACAACGACTTCCGCGGCCGCAAGGCCTACCTGTGCGGCCCGCCGCTGATGATCGAAGCCTGCATCTCGACGCTCATGCAGGGCCGCCTGTTCGAGCGCGACATCTACACCGAGAAGTTCTTCTCCGCCGCCGACGCCCAGCAGGTGCGCAGCCCGCTGTTCAAGCGGGTTTGAGCGGTTCCCGGCCTGTCCCCGACGCCCCGGCTGCTGCTGCAGTCCGGGGCGTCGTCACGTGATGCTCTAAACCTTCGTCTAATATCCCCACCCCTCGTTTCCTTATAACTTTGGCTCATGCGGATTGCTGCTGAAAAGCGGCGCACCGTGTGACCCGGGCGACACAGATCGCCTGCCGTGTGACGGGGCAATCAGGCTTCCGCATCCCGCCAAACAAGGAGACGTTGATGGCTGTACTCAATCGGATGGACTGGTACGACCTGGCCAGGTCGACCAACTGGACCCCCACCTACGTAACGGAAGACGAGCTGTTTCCGCCCCAGCTGTCCGGCGCCTTCGGTCTGCCGCAGAACGCCTGGGAGAAATACGACGAGCCCTACAAGCAGACCTATCCGGAATACGTGAAGGTCCAGCGCGACAAGGACGCCGGCGCCTATTCGGTCAAGGCGGCGCTGGAGCGCAGCCGCATCTTCGAGAACGCCGACCCGGGCTGGAAGTCGGTGATGAAGGCCCACTACGGCGCCATCGCCCGCGGCGAATACGCGGCCGCCAGCGCCGAGGCCCGCATGATGCGTTTCTCCAAGGCGCCGGGGATGCGCAACATGTCCACCCTGGGCTGTCTGGACGAGATCCGGCATGGCCAGATGCAGCTCTATTTCCCCCACGAGCATGTGTCAAAGGACCGGCAGATGGACTGGGCCTTCAAGGCCTACGACACCAATGAATGGGCCATGATCGCCGCCCGGCATTTCTTCGACGACATCATGATGACCCGGGACGCCATCAGCGTCTCGATCATGCTCACCTTCAGCTTCGAGACCGGCTTCACCAACATGCAGTTCCTCGGCCTGGCAGCCGATGCGGCGGAGGCGGGGGACCACACCTTCGCCAACCTGATCTCGAGCATCCAGACCGACGAATCCCGCCATGCCCAGATCGGTGGCCCGGCGCTGAAGATCCTGATCGAGAACGGCCAGAAGGCCGAGGCCCAGAAGCGTGTGGACATCGCCGTGTGGGGCGCCTGGAAGCTCTTCTCGGTGCTGACCGGCCCGATCATGGACTATTACACCCCCCTGGAGCACCGCAAGCAGTCCTTCAAGGAGTTCATGGAGGAGTGGATCGTCGCCCAGTTCGAGCGTGCCCTGACCGACATGGGCCTCGAGCTGCCCTGGTACTGGGACATCTTCCTGAAGGACATCGCTGAAACCCACCACGGCATGCACCTGGGCTCCTACTACTGGCGCCCGACCGTGTGGTGGAACCCCGCCGCTGGCGTGACCCCGGCCGAGCGGGACTGGCTGGAGGAGAAATACCCCGGCTGGAACGACACCTGGGGCCAGTGCTGGGACGTGATCATCGACAACGTGGTCGATGGAAACATGGCCAAGGCCTACCCGGAAACCCTGCCTTACGTCTGCAACATGTGTCAGCTGCCGATCCTCGGCACCCCGGGCAAGAACTGGAACGTCAAGGATTACCCCCTCGAATACAAGGGTCGCCTGTACCACTTTGGCTCCGAGGTGGATCGCTGGGTCTTCGAGCAGGAGCCTGAGCGCTACGCCGGCCATTTGAGCATCGTCGACCGCTTCCTGGCCGGGATGATCCAGCCGATGAACCTGGAAGGCGCCCTGGCCTACATGAACATCGCCCCGGGCGAAATGGGTGACGACGCCCACAACTATGCCTGGGCCGAGGTCTACCGGGCCCTGCGCGAAACCCGTAAAGCCGGCTGACAGTTGCAGGCACGGCCAGGCGCGGAGATGCGCTGGCCGGCTTCCGAGAATAGAGGAGATTCACAAAATGGCATTGTTTCCATTGACGTCCAATTTCGAGGGTGACTTCGTGCTGCAACTGGTCGCCGTCGATACCGAGAACACCATGGACGAGGTGGCCGCCGCCGCCGCCGTGCATTCCGTGGGCCGCCGCGTGCGGGCCCGCCCCGGCCACATCCTGCGCATCCGCCGCCAGGGGGCCGACGAGTTCCTGCCCCGGACCATGAAGGTAGCCGAGTCCGGTCTCAAGCCGACCGAGACCGTGGAAGTCATCTGGCAGATGCCGCACGGCTGAGGATCGGGAGCACACCATGAGCTTCACCAAGGTATGCAGCGTCGATGACCTGTGGGAAGGGGAGATGGAGCCCCACACCGTCAACGGCCACGACATCCTCCTGGTCTGCGCCGACGGCGGCGCGATCAAGGCCTTTCAAGGCATCTGCCCGCACCAGGACATCGCCCTCTCCGAGGGCAAGTTCGATGGCGAAAAGATCATCTGCCGCGCCCATCTGTGGCAGTTCGACGCCACTACCGGGAAGGGCATCAACCCCGACGACTGTGCCCTCGCCGAGTATCCGGTGCGGGTGGAGGCGGACGAGGTGTACGTGAGCACGGAAGGCATCGAGCCTCTGTTCGCGCATTCCTGATCCGCCCGGCCACACATAAGGAGACAACGATGAGCACTGCACAATCGGCCCAGGCCTATCACAACAACATGGTCGGTCCGGTGATGCGCGCCGGCGACCTGGCCCTCGCCGTGATCGAGGCCGCCCGCATCGACAACCCGGGCAAGGAAGTCTTCGTGGAAGACAAGCGGGCCTACATCCGCATCCACACCGAGCAGGAAATGATCCTGCGTCGGGAAACCATTGAAGAAGAGCTGGGCCGCCCCTTCCGCATGAACGACCTGGAGGTGGACCTGAGCTCCTTCGCGGGCCAGATCGAGAGCCTCGACGAGGCAGTCCGCTTCTATTTCGCCAAGAAGCTCTGACCGTCTGCGCCTGCCGCACGACACCGCCCATCAGAAAAGAAGATCGAGGAGACACGAATGTCCGAAGTTCAAGTGCTGAAGCCCCAGAAGACCTGGACCCACCTGGCCGCGCGGCGCCGCAAGCCGAGCGAGTACGAGATCGTCAGCGCCAACCTGCACTACAACGACCGCGACCCGGACTCGCCCTACGAGCTGTCGCCGGGCATGTTCATGAACGAGTGGTACAAGAAGAACACCTTCGGCACCGCCCTCAAGCACGCCGACTGGAACGCCTTCCGCGACCCGGACGAGGTGGTCTATCGCACCTACAACATGATGCAGGACGGCCAGGAGACCTATGTCTTCGGTCTCTTCGACCAGTTCAACCAGCGCGAGCACGACATCGCCCTGGACGCGCGCTGGGCGGGGACCCTGGCCCGCCTGTACGCCCCGGCCCGCTACCTTTTCCACACGGTGCAGATGGCCTCGGCCTACGTGGGGCAGGTGTCGCCGGCCAGCACCATCACCAACTGCAACTACTTCCAGATGGCCGACAGCCTGCGCTGGGTCAGCCATACCGCCTACCGCACCAAGGAGCTGTCCCTGGCCTTCCCCGACAAGGGCTTTGGCAACGATGAGCGCCATTACTGGGAGAGCGACGTGGCCTGGCAGGGCTTCCGCGAGCTGATGGAGCGGACGCTCACGGTATGGGACTGGGGCGAGGCCATCGTCGTCCTCAACCTGGTGGCCAAGCCGGCCATCGAAGAGTCCGTTCTGCGGGCTCTTGGGGAGGCGGCCCGCCACAACGGTGACACCCTGCTGGGCCTGCTCACCGATGCCCAGCTGATCGACTCTGCCCGCCACCGGCGCTGGCTGGCGGCCTTCGTCCGCATGGCCAGCGAAACCTCGGGCAACCTCGAGCTGATCCGCGAATGGGTGGCCCGCTGGGAGCCGCTGGCCGACAAGGCCATCGAGGCCTATTGCGGCGCGCTGCCCGATGCACCGGATGCGGTGAACGCGGCCAAGCAGGCCACCCGCGCGTTCCGCCAGTCGCTGGGCATCTGACGCCACCGCCCCTCCGCTGCGGTGGTCCGGCGCCTGGAGCGGCCGGACCACCGCATCGGGAAGCACGTTTCCATGAGCGCTGCGTCGGGCCGCCCCAGGGCAGGCCCGCACCGCGGTGCGCAGCAAGAAGGCACTCCAGTGAACACTCCTGTCATTGTCAATGAGCGGGACGGGGCCCGCTTCGCCCAGGGCGAGGGCGACACCATCCTGCGCGCGGCCCTGCGGGCGGGTGTCGGCCTGTCCTACGAATGCAATTCCGGCGGCTGCGGCGGCTGCAAGTTCGACCTGCTCAGCGGCGAGGTCGAGACCCTGTGGGCCGACGCACCCGGGCTGAGCGCAAGGGATCGCCAGCGCGGGCGCCATCTGGCCTGCCAGTGCCGCGCCGTGGGGGACGTCAGCATCAAGGCGGCCTGCGCGCCGGAGTATGTGCCGCTGCGGGTGCCCGGGCGGCAGCGGGCGCGGCTGACCGGCATGTCCGACATCACCCACGACCTGCGTGAGTTCCGCTTCCGCACCGAGGGGCGCGCCGACTTCCTGCCCGGCCAGTACGCCATGCTGGATCTGCCGGGGGTGGCGGCGTCGCGCGCCTATTCCCTGTCCAACACCCCCAATGAGCAGGGCGAGTGGCACTTCCAGATCCGCCGGGTGCCCCACGGGCAGGGCACCCACGCGCTGTTCGATCGCCTGGCCTGTGGCGACGAGATCGGGCTGGACGGCCCCTACGGCGTGGCCTGGCTGCGCACCGCCGTGCCCCGGGACATCGTCTGCGTGGCCGGCGGCTCGGGGCTGGCGCCGATGATCTCCATCGCCCGCGGGGCCGCCGAGGCCGGCCTGCTGGCCACCCGCAAGCTGTATTTCTTCTACGGCGCCCGCACGCCGCGGGATGTCTGTGGCGAGGCCATGCTGGCGCAGCTGGAGGGCTTCGGCGAGCGCATCCACTACATCCCCGTCGTCTCGCTGCCGGGCGACGAGGGGGCCTGGCAGGGCGAGACCGGCTACGTGCATGACGCGCTGACGCGGACCCTGCCGGGGGGGCTGCCCGGCTTCGAGTTCTACTTCGCCGGACCACCTCCGATGACCCAGGCCCTGCAGGAGATGCTGATGGTGGGCCATCGGGTGCCGTTCGAGCAGATTCACTTCGACCGGTTCTTCTGAACCTCCTGCGACGACAGGGGAAAGAAGCGCCAGCCAGAATTCCACCAAAGGGGAAGAGGAAGACATGACAAGAATCAGAATCGTATCGGCCGCCGTGGCCCTGGCCTGCATGGGCACGGCCCAGGTGGCCTGCGCCACCGACGTGTTCCGCCTCGAAGGCTTCGGCGCCGTGTCGCGGGCCATGGGCGGTGTGGCGACGGCCATCGACACCGGCGCCGCCGGCATGATGACCAACCCGGCGACCCTGTCGCTGATGAAGGAGGGCAGCGAGGTGATGGCCGGCCTCGACCTGGTGACCACCGACATCGAGGTGCGCAACAAGGCCACCGGCGAGTCGGTGTCGTCGCGCAACCACTCCAACAACCGGGGGCCCTATATGGCACCCGAGGCGGCCTACACCCGGCGGGTCGGCGACTGGGCCTTCGGCGTCGGCGCCTTTGCGCAGGGTGGGCTGGGCACGGAATATGGCCGTTCGAGCTTCCTGTCGCGGGCCAGCGGAGGGCTCGACACCGGGCTGGACAACTCCAGCCGGCTGCTGGTGCTCAACATCCCCTTCGCTGCCAGCTTCAAGGCCACCGAGAAGCTGTCGATCGGCGGCAGCATCGACGCCATGTGGCAGGGCCTCAACCTGAACCTGCTGCTGGGGGCCGACCAGGTCGGCAGCCTGATCGGCGCCGGGCGGGCCAGCGGTTCGCTGATCCCCGTGCTGGGCGGCCTGCCCGACCTGCGCGGGGCGCATTTCAGCCTCACCAAGAACCAGCCGCTGGCCAGCGGGGTGGATGCCTGGGGCTACACCGGGCGCGTCGGCTTCGTCTACAAGGCGACCGAGGACACGCTGGTGGGCGCCGCGTACACCAGCAAGAGCCACCTGGCCGACATGACCGGCCGGGCCACCCTCACGGCCATCGACGGCGTGGCCGGGCAGATCCCCCTGGCCGGCAAGATCCGCATCCGCGACTTCCAGATGCCGGCGACCCTCAACCTCGGGGTCAGCCAGCGCGTCACCGACAGGCTGATGCTTGCCGCCGATGTGTCACAGGTGTATTGGAAGAGTGTGATGAAGGACATCAAGGTGGCCTTCGAGGCCGATGGCGGCGGTGACCTGCAGATCCGTCTGCCCCAGGACTACAAGGACCAGACCATCCTGGCCGTGGGCGGCGCCTACCAGGTAAGCGAGCAGCTCACCTTGCGCGCCGGGCTGCGCTATGCGGCGCAGGCTCTGCGTTCCTCGACCCTGTTCGCGGTGATCCCGGCCACGCCGAGAAAGCATCTGTCGGCGGGCCTGGGCTATGCCTTCTCGCCGCTCAGCCGGCTGGACTTTGCGTGGTCCCATGCCTTCAGTGACGGGATGGACAATTCGAGCCTGCCCAACACCTCCGCACCGATGCATGTGAGCCACTCCCAGGACAATGCGACCCTCAACTACACCTATCGTTTCTGATCCGTCCGGGGCCGTCGCGGGACGCTCCTCCGTGAGGGGGGTCGTCCTCGATCCGGGTGATGCGCCGGATGTCCGCCGGCAGAAGATGGCCCGGATCATCCTGGACTCGATGTACCAGTTCCTCGGCCTGCTGGATGTGGATGGCACCGTGCTCGAGATCAACCGGGCCGCCCTCGACGGGGCCGGGCTGTGCCTCGAGCAGGTGCTGGGCAAGCCCTTCTGGCACGCCCGCTGGTGGGAGGTGTCGGAGGAGGTGCGCGTCCGTGTCCGCGAGATGATCGCCGAGGCCCGGGAGGGCCGCTTTGTGCGCTGCGACTTCGATGTCTACGGCGAGCAGCAGGGTGAGAAGACCATCTCCATCGACTTCTCCCTGACGCCCATCATGAACGATGCCGGTGAGGTGGCCTTCCTGCTGCCCGAGGGGCGGAACATCACCGAAAAAATCGCCATCAGCGCTGAACTCACGCGCAAGAACGGCGAACTGCAGAATGCGCTAGAGCGGCTCAGGCAGATCGACGGCTTCAAGACCAAGTTCTTCGCCAACGTCAGCCACGAGTTGCGCACCCCCCTGGCGCTGATCCTCGGGCCGGTGGATCAGTTGCTCAAGGATGAGTCGGCCCTGGGCGAGCGGGAGCGCTTCCGGCTCAAGACCATCAAGCACCATGCCCAGTCCCTGCTGCAGCAGGTCAACGACCTGCTCGACCTGGCCCGCATCGACGCAGACCGGATGCCCATGGCCTATGTGTGCGCCAACCTCACCGCCATGGCCCAGGACATCGCCGCCAGCTTCGCGGAGATCGCCGAGGCGCGTTCGATCAAGCTCAGCGTACGGGGCGAGAGCGAGCTGTATGCCGATGTGGACCGGGTCAAGTTCGTGCGGGTGCTGGTCAACCTGCTCGCCAATGCCTTCAAGTTCACGCCGGCCGGGGGGCGGATCAGCTGCACCCTGGAACGCATCCAGAACGCCCGTTTCCTGGTCAGCGTGCAGGACACGGGGCCCGGCGTCGCCGACCCGATGAAGCCGCAGATCTTCGATCGTTTCACCCAGGCTGAGGCGGGGCAGGGGACGATGGGCAGCGGCCTCGGTCTCAACATCGTCAAGGAATTCGTCGAGCTCCACGGTGGCACCGTGGTGGTGGTGGACGCCCCCGGTGGTGGGGCGATCTTCCAGGTGGAGATCCCGATCCGGGCGCCGAACGGCGCCTTCGTGCGCGAATCCGAAGAGGCCTCGCTGCTGCCTGCGGACTACAGCCACGGCACTGCCAGCATGCCGGACCTGCGCCTGCCAGCCAACCGGGCCGGGCGGCCGCGCGTGCTGGTGGTGGAAGACAACCCCGACCTGCGCCTGTTCCTCTTCGACGTGTTGATCGACGAGTACAACGTGAGCCTCGAGGAGGACGGCGCTGCCGCGCTGGCCTCGGCACTGGCCGACCCGCCGGACCTGATCATCACCGACCTGATGATGCCGCGCTTCGACGGCGAGCGCTTCATCCGGGCCCTGCGTGGCACGCCGGACTTTCCTCGGGTGCCGATCCTGGTCCTGTCGGCCCGCGCCGACGACGTGCTGCGCGAAACCCTGCTCGAGGCGCTGGTCCAGGACTACGTGACCAAACCCTTCTCACCCCAGGAGCTGCGGGCCCGGGTGCGCAACCTGGTGGCGGTGAAATGCACCGTGGACATCCTGCAGAAGGAGCTGAACTCCCAGGCGTCGGACATCTGCGAGCTGACCTCAGGCCTGGTGGACAGCCGCAAGACCCTGCAGAAGAGCCTGCTCGCCCTGCAGGTCTCCGAACGCCGCTGGCTGGGCTTGTACGAGAACACCGCCGTCGGCATCGCCCTGGCCGACCGGGACGGCCGCATCCTCAGCGCCAACCCCGCTCTGCAGGAGATGCTGGGCTACTCGCGCGGCGAGATCCTGGGGGTCAACCTGATCGAGATCACCGAGGAGTCCCAGCGCTCCCGGACCGAGATCAACGTGCAGGATCTGTTCGACGGGGTACGCCCCAGTTACCAGATCCAGAAGCGCTACGAGAAGAAGGGTGGGGGCTTCCTGTGGGCCAATGTCAGCGCCTCCCGCATCCCGGCGGTGGACCAGGAAGGGCCGATGCTGGCGGTGATCGTCGAGGACATCACCGCCAAGAAGGAAGGCGAGCAGTCCCTCGCCGCCACCCGCTCGGAACTGGCCCGGGTGTCGCGCTTCACCACCATGGGCGAGCTGGTGGCCTCCATCGCCCACGAGGTCAATCAGCCCCTCTCGGCCGTCATCACCAACAGCGATGCGGCCCTGCGCTGGCTGTCGCTGGCGCAGCCCAACCACGACGAGGTGGCGGCGGCGCTGCATCGGGTGAACCGGGATGCCACCCTGGCGGCAGGGGTGATCGCCCGCATCCGCAAGTTCCTGCGGGCCGGCGAGATCAAGCGGGAGCGCATCGCCGTGCCGCGCCTGCTGGATGAATTGCTGCTGATGCTGCAGACTCTGCTGCTCGATGCTGGTGTCGAGGTGGAACTCAGCCTGCCGGACGATCTGCCCGAACTGCTGGCGGACGCCGTCCAGCTGCAGCAGGTCATCCTCAACCTGATCGTCAACGCCGTCGATGCCATGCGCGAGCAGCGGGGGAGCACCCACTCGCTGCGCATCGAGGTCAGGGAGGATGCCGCGGCGGGCATGCTCTTCGCCGTGCAGGACGATGGGCCCGGGGTGCCGGCGGCGGGGCGGGACAAGCTCTTCGACGCCTTCTTCTCGACCAAGCAGGACGGGCTGGGCATGGGCCTGGCGATCAGCCGCACCATCGTCGAGAACCACGGTGGGCGCTTGTGGCTGGATGAGACCGTCCCGGCGGGTGCCCGCTTCGTCTTCAACATTCCGGCGGCCTGAGGGGAGGCGCACGTGACGACCGCCCTGGACACCGTGTTCGTCGTCGATGACGACCTTTCCATCCGCGAAGCCCTGAGCAGCCTGATCCGCTCGGTGGGCCTGCGCGTGGAGACCTTTCCCTCCGCCGCCGACTTTCTGCAGCAGCCGCGCCCGGCTGGCAATGCCTGCCTGGTGCTGGATGTGCGCATGCCCGGCCTGTCGGGCCTCGATCTGCAGGCCGAGTTCGCCCGCAGCGGGGAGCCGATCCCGATCATCTTCATCACCGGCCACGGCGACATCCCCATGGCCGTGCGGGCCATGAAGGCCGGCGCGGTGGAGTTCCTGTCCAAGCCCTTCCGCGACGAGGACCTGCTGGACGCCATCCGCCACGCCCTTGAGCAGGGCAGGGTGGCCCGCGACGAGGCCGACGAGCTCAGCGAGCTCAGGAGCAAGTACGACTCCCTGACCAGCCGGGAGCGGGAGGTAATCACCTTCATGATCGCCGGCGCCCTCAACAAGCAGGCGGCGGCCGAACTCGGCGTGTCGGAGATGACCATCAAGGTCCACCGCCACAACATCATGCGCAAGATGAAGGTCCGCTCCCTGCCGGACCTGGTGCGGATGATGGAGCGGCTGGGCGGCTGAGTCCCTTCCGGGCTGGATGCCCGGGTCATGTAGGGGCGGCTTCAGCCGCCCATCGTGCGTTGACCGACGTCTGCGGGCGGCTGAAGCCGCTCCTGCGCCTGTCCGCCAGCCATCCTTTTTCATGCCCCAGTCTATTGACTCACTAACATCGTAGTGATGTAATCGCTAATATATTAGTGAGAACACTCCGGTTCATCACGCGCACAGAGGAGAGACGAGACATGAAGACCACTATCAAGCTGTTTGCCGTGGCGGGCACCCTGGCGGCATCCGTATCGGTCCACGCCCAGGAGGTGACGCTCAAGATCGCCCACTTCCTGCCCTCTGCCGCCCCCACCCAGCAGCGTGTGCTGCAGCCCTGGTGTGACGAGCTGAAGAAGGACTCCGGCGGCCGCATCGCCTGCCAGTTCTTCCCCGCCATGCAGTTGGGCGGCACCCCGGCGCAACTGGCCGACCAGGTCAAGAACGGCGTGGCGGATGTGGTGTGGACCGGCCCCGGTTACTCCGCCGGCCGTTTCCCGGCCATCGAGGCCTTCGAGCTGCCCTTCATGGTCACGGACGCCACCAGCTCCAGCAAGGCACTGTGGAAGTTCTACCAGCAGCATGCCCAGCAGGAATTCGCGGCGTACAAGGTGCTGGCCTTCCATACCGATGGCGGCCAGGCCGTACATACCGCCAGCAAGCCCGTGGCCGGGCTGACCGGCTTCACAGGCCTCAAGCTGCGCACCTCCACCCGCGTCGGCGCCAAGACTCTGGCGGCCCTCGGCGGTTCGCCGGTGGCCATGCCGCCGGCCCAGGTGACCGAGGCCATCGCGAAGGGCGTGGTGGATGGTTCCCTCGGAGCCTGGGAGCTGGTCTTCCCGACCAAGCTCTCCGAGGTCACCAAGTTCCATGCCCAGCCGGCGCAGGGCGTGGCCTATCCCACCGCCACCGTGCTGACGGTGCTGATGAACAAGCAGAAGTACGACGCGCTGCCGGCCGATCTCAAGGCCGTGGTCGACAAGCACAGTGGCGAAGCCCTGGTGGCCAAGTTCGGTGCGGTGTTCGACGACGAGGCTGGCAAGGCCCGCAAGAAGGTCGGCGAGATCGGCAACAAGCTCACTACCTTCAGCGCCACCGAGGTCGCTGCCATGAAGCGCGCCACCGCCGGCGTGGAAGATGAGTGGGCCAAGCAGGTCGGTGACAAGGGCCTGGACGGCAAGAAGCTGATCGCCGCCGCCCGTGAGCTGACCGGCACCAACAAGTAAGCCGCCGGGCGAGGAGACAACAATCATGCATGATCCCATGGGGCTTCCCCACGAGTTGGTGGAGCATGACCCGGTCGAGCACTGGCTGATCCTGGCCGGCAAGGCGATGGCGGTGTCGGGTGGGGTACTCTTCATCGCGCTGATCGGCATGTCGCTGGTGTCCATCATCGGCCGCAAGCTCGGCTTCGGCTCGGTGAATGGCGACATCGAACTGATGCAGGCGGGCACCGCCGTGGCGGCCACTGCCTTCCTGCCTTACTGCACCCTGCTGGGGGAGCACATCAAGGTGGATTTCTTCACCGAAGGCATGCGCGACGCCCTGAAACGGCCCATCGACGGCGTGACCGAGATCCTGCTCGCCCTGGTCGCCGGCGTGCTGGCCTGGCGTACCGTGCTGGCGGCGATCTCGGCCCATGAGTCCCAGGAGGTCACCACCCTGGTCTCCCTGCCGGTGTGGATCCCCACCGCGCTGCTGGTGCCCGGGCTGGTGCTGATGGGCGTCTGCGCCCTGTACCGGGCTTACGCATCCTTCCACCCGACCAAGAAGATCCCCGGAGCGCACAAATGAGCGGTACCACCATCGGCCTCGTCGGCTTCGGCTGCCTGCTGTCCATGTTGGCCATCCGGGTGCACATCGCCATGGCGATGTTCGTCACCGGGGCGGGCATCTACCTGGTCATGAACCATGGTGAGGCCTCCGGCCTGCTGTACACCCTCAACAACCTGGTGTATGCCCGGGTCTCCAACTACGATCTGGCGGTCATTCCGCTGTTCATCCTGATGGGGCAGTTCGCCACCCACGGGGGCCTGTCGAAGGCCTTGTTCAAGGCGGCCGGCACCCTCATCGGGCACTGGCGCGGTGGTCTGGCGATGGCCTCGACGGCGGCCTGCGCGGCTTTCGGGGCGATCTGCGGCTCGTCCCTGGCGACGGCCGCCACCATGGGCCAGGTGGCCCTGCCGGAACTGCGCAGCCATGGCTACTCGGGCCGTCTGGCCACTGCCACCCTGGCGGCCAGCGGCACCCTGGGCATCCTGATCCCGCCCTCGGTGCCCCTGGTGATCTACGCGGTGCTGACCCAGGAGTCCATCGGCAAGCTCTTCGTGGCCGCCGTGGTGCCGGGCATCATCGCTGCCCTGGGCTACCTGCTGGTCATCGCCCTGATTGTCCGCAAGGACCCGAAGGCCGGCCCGGCCGGCCAGAAGGTGCCCTTCGCCGAGATGATCCGTGCCCAGATCAACATCATCCCGGTGCTGCTGGTCTTCCTGGTGGTGATCGTCGGCATCTACGGCGGGTGGGCCAACCCCACCGAGGCGGCCTCCATCGGCGCCGCGGCCTGCGGCCTGATCGCGGTGGTCTCCGGCGGCCTGCGCACCCGCGGCTTCCTGGACAGCATCTATGGCACGGCCCACGCCACCGGCATGATCTTCACGGTGCTGATCGGCGCCGACCTGCTCAACTCCAGCCTGGCCCTGTCGCAGATGCCCGGCGAGCTGGCCGCCTGGGTGCGCGACAGCGGCATGCCGCCGCTGCTGGTGCTGGGCTCGATCCTGGTGATCTACATCCTGCTCGGCTGCGTGATGGATTCGCTGGCGATGATCCTGCTGACCATCCCCATCTTCTATCCGATGATCATGGGCCTGGACTTCTTCGGCATGAGCCCGGAGGACAAGTCGGTGTGGTTCGGCATCCTGGCCCTGATGGTGGTCGAGATCGGCCTGGTCCACCCGCCGGTGGGGATGAACCTCTACGTCATCAACAAGCTGGCCAAGGACGTGCCGATGAAGGAAACCGCCCTCGGCGTGATGCCCTTCCTGGCCTCCGACTTCCTGCGCATCATCGCCCTGGTCTTCCTGCCGGGCATGTGCCTGGGGTTGGTGCACTTCCTGGGCTGACCGTCCGGATGTCGTGTCGCAGGCCGGCTGCCACCCTTGGGGAGGCGGCCGGCCTTTTTCCATGGACAGGCAGCCTCGGGTAGGATGCAAGGATTCGCCGCCGGATGTCCGTCAAGAGATGCCGCGGTCCGCATGGACAGGAGGAGCGCCGCCATGATCACCGATACCCCCAGCCAGCCGGCCCTGCCGGGGCTAGCCTCGCCGCACGCCCGGGGCGGGCTGGTGGTCACCTCGCCCGGCGCCTGGCTCGATGCGGTCAGCCAGGGCTTCCTGCCCCTGGATGTCGAGCCTGCCCGGGGCCGCGATTTCTGGGGGCGCATCGAAAGCCGCGACCTGGGCAGCACCCGTGTCGCCCTGGTCAGCAGTCAGGCCCATGCGGTGCGTCGCACCGAGGTGCAGGCGGCACGCTCCGAGCAGAACCACCTCAAGGCCCTGTGGCTGACCAACGGGCGCTGCGAGGTGGAGCAGGGCGGCAACCGCTCCGTGCTGGATGCCGGGCAATGGGCGGTGTACGAGACGGGCCGTCCTTACTCCATCCGCTTTGCCGACGACTCCCGTTTTGCGGTGGCCCTGCTGCCCATCGAGGTGTGCGCCGACTGGTGCGCCTTCGGCCAGCAGCTGTGCGCCCGGGCCTTCGAGGCCGACCCGGCGTCCCGGGCGGCCTTTCATACCCTGCTGTCGACCTTCGAGTCGGTCTATGCCGCCGGCGAGGCCGGGTTCGATGCGGTCGGGCGGGCGATGGCCATGCTGCTGTCGGACTCCCTGACCGCCCGGGCCGGCGCGCTGCAGCCCCTCGATCGTGCCGACCGGCGGCTGCGGGATGCCCGGCGCATCGTGGCGGAGCGCCTGGATGATCCCGCTCTCGGTCCCCGGCAGCTGGC
>JAFLDU010000002.1 GCA_017309145.1 Zoogloea sp.
CAAGGCCGAGCTGGCCGATCCGGCCCGGCGTCGACGCAGCATCACCGAGATCGCCCTGGCCCACGGCTTTGCCGACAGCGCCCACTTCAGCCGCCTGTTCAAGGCCCGCTTCGGCGAGACCCCCAGCGCCTGGCGCCAGCGCTCGGGCTGACCCCGCGCAGATCCGCTCTGCACTCTCCTCCTGTCATTTGTGCACTGGGATGCAAGCCCGGGGCCGCCCTGCCGCGCACACTGCTGACCTACACCCGGATGAGCCGGGCGCTTTGCGAATTCCGCCGACAGGAGTCTCCCCATGCAGACCTTCAACATGATCATCGATGGTGCCCCGGTCCAGTCCGGTCGCCTGATCGAAGTCGTCAACCCGGCTACCGGCCGGCCCTTTGCCACCGTGGCCGCCGGCGATGCGGGCCATGTGGACCAGGCCGTGGCCGCCGCCCGCGCTGCCTTCCCTGCCTGGAGCGCCCTGCCGGATGCCGAGCGCCGCGCGTACGTGATGCGCCTCGCCGACCTGCTCGAGGCCAACATGCCCGAGTTCATGGAGCTGGTCACCCGCGAGACCGGCAAGCCCCTTGGCGGCCTCAACAATGTGGGGGCCGGCATGGAAGTCGGCGGCGCCATCGCCTGGACCCGGGTCACGGCCAGCCTCGACATTCCGGTGGACGTGATCCAGGACAACGCCGACGCGCGGATCGAGGTGCATCGCAAGCCCCTTGGCGTGGTCGGCTCCATCACCCCCTGGAACTGGCCGCTGTTGATCTGCATCTGGCACATCATGCCGGCGCTGCGGGCCGGCAACACGGTGGTGCTGAAGCCCGCCTCGCTGACCCCGGTCGCCACCCTCCGCCTGGTGGAGCTGGCAAACCAGGTGCTGCCCAAGGGCGTGCTCAACGTGGTCACCGGCGAGGCGGAG
This sequence comes from Zoogloea sp., assembly GCA_017309145.1. Taxonomy (GTDB): domain Bacteria; phylum Pseudomonadota; class Gammaproteobacteria; order Burkholderiales; family Rhodocyclaceae; genus Zoogloea. Next base: position 911 of record JAFLDU010000002.1, read on the forward strand.
GTGGGGTCGGCGATGTCCGCCCACCCGGGCATCGCCAAGATGGTGTTCACCGGCTCGACCCCCACCGGCCGTCACATCATGCAGAACGCTGCAGCGACCCTGAAGCGGCTCACCCTGGAGTTGGGCGGCAACGACGCGGGCATCGTCCTGCCCGATGTGGACCCCAAGGCCGTTGCCGCCAGGCTCTTTGCGGCAGCCTTCCACAACAATGGGCAGACCTGCGCCTGCCTCAAGCGCCTGTATGTGCCCGATGCCCTTTACGAGGACATCTGTGCCGAACTGGCCCGCCTCGCCCGGGAGGTCAAGGTCGGCGATGGCCTCGATCCGGCCACCCAACTGGGTCCCATCCAGAACGCCGCCCAGCGGCAGCGGGTCGCGAGCCTGGTGGACGACGCCCGGGAGAAGGGCGCCCGCATCCTGGCCGGCGGCCATGCCCTCGAAGGCGACGGCTACTTCTACGCGCCCACCATCATCGCCGATGCCCGCCCCGGCATGCGGGTGGTGGATGAAGAGCAGTTCGGCCCCGCACTGCCGGTGATCCGTTATTCCGACCTGGAGGATGCCATCGCCCAGGCCAACGCCAGCGAAAACGGTCTTGGCGGCTCCATCTGGACGTCCCGCCCGGCCGAGGCGGCCGGACTGGCCTTGCGCCTCGAGTCCGGCAGTGTGTGGATCAACGAGCACGGTGCCATCCAGCCCGACGCCCCCTTTGGCGGAGTGAAGCAGTCGGGCGTCGGCGTCGAGTTCGGCATGTATGGTCTGGAGGAATACCTGTCCCTCCAGACGGTGAAGATCATGAAGGGCTGAGCAAGCGCCATCGCATCGTCTTTCCCTGTGCCGGGGTGCCTCCCGGACATTGGCCCGGCCATCGATGGATGGCCGGGTTTTTTTATTTTCGGTGACTAATGGAAACTACTCTTGTGTATTGAGCCTTTTCTGGGAGAATCGGACTCCGGCAATCGCCCTTTTTCGATCATCGAATGAATGGAGCCCCGGGGGCTGGTAATGCGCAATCATCTTCAGACCCGCGATTACGATCTGTCCGTCGAGGCGGTCCGTGAGATCTATTGCCCCCACCAATTGAGTCTGGGCCGTCGGGCGGCCGGGCTCGATACCCGTCTTTGCGTCACGGGGGCGAAAGATTGGCCGGTAGTGCAATTGCGCTACGGGGCCGAGGTCAAGGTGGATGCGGGCGATTTTCGCGACCTCTTCCTGGTCATGCGCGGTGGCTCCGGCTCGGCCCGGGTGCGTCAGGGTGGGGTGGAGTCCGCCTGGGGCGCCGGGCGGACGGTGGTGGTGTCGGCCAACCAGAGCACGGCCTTCCAGTTCGATGCGGCGTTCTCCCAGACCAGCTTGCGCCTGGACCGGGAGCGCCTGGAAAGCCTGTGCAGCCGCTGGCTCGGCCGCCCCCTGGATGACGACCTGCGTTTCGATCTGGCGCCGTTTCCGGTCCATCTCGAAGCCACCTGGAGCGCCCTGCTGCAGCTCGTCGAGCGGGGGACCGACGCGCTGCCGGCACCGGCCGCAGCCTCCCTCGAGGAGTTCGTGCTGACCACGCTGCTGCGTGGTGTGCCCCACAATTTCAGCGCCGAGCTCGAACGCCCCCAGGGGCGCCCGCCGTCGCGCCTGATCCGCCGGGCGGAGGAATACGTCAACGAAAGCCTCGCTGCCGGGCAGCCGGGGGACGCGGATCTATCCATTTCAAAAATGGCCGGCCATTTGGGCGTGGGCGTGCGCACCCTGGAAATTGCATTCCAGGAATGGTGCGGCATGACCCCGTCGGCTTATCTGCGGGAATTGCGTCTGAAAAGGGTGCGGGAATTCCTGAAAAAAGCCGGTGAGGGCGATTCGGTTACCGATATCGCCCTCGCCAATGGCTTTTTCCATCTCGGCCGATTCGCCCGCTATTACCGCGAGCGATTCGGCGAAAGCCCTTCCGCGACGCTCATGAATGCCCAGCGGGCGCGTCGCGGCGGGTGCCGGTAGGCCTGGCTCAGGCCTTGAGGATCTCGGCCATCCGTTCTCCGATCAAGACGCAGGGTGCCATGGTGTTGCCGGTGCTCACCTGCGGCATGATCGATCCATCGGCGATGCGCAGCCCCTCGATGCCATAGACCTTCAGGTTCGCATCGACCACCGACATGCTGTCGCGGCCCATCTTGGCCGTGCAGGTCTGGTGGAAGTAGGACACCGCGCCGTTGCGGATGAACTCGTCGAGCGCTTCGCCCTTGATCGGCCCCGGCAGCACCTCCCGTTTCACGAAGGGCTTCATGGCGGCCGAGTTGCCCAGCTCACGGCAGATCTCCACACCCTTGCGCAGCGCCTTCACGTCGTCCGGATGCTGCAGGGTGTTGGCATGGATCTCCACCAGGGCCCGCGGATCGGCGGAGGTGAGGCGCAGGAAGCCACGACTCTTGGGGCGCACGATGCCCGGGTTGATCACCCAGCCGCCGGGTACGGCCTGCTTGCTGAAGACCTCGGAGGTGTAGGGCACTTCGATCTGGAAGGGCTGCAGGTCCGGCGTGTCGAGGCTCGGGTCGCTCTTCCAGAAGAAGGTGGCCTCGGCCGAGTTGTTGCGGGCGGGGAGGGGCTCCCGCGCTTCCCACATGCAGCCGCCGATCATCGTGTGATCCTGGAAGTTCTGGCCGACCCCGGGCAGGTGCATCACCGTGGCAATGCCCAGGCGGGTCAGTTCGGCCTGATCGCCGATGCCTGACAGCATCAGGATCTTGGGGGTATGGATGGCGCCGGTGCTGAGGATCACCTCCCGTTCCACCATGACCTTGCGCACCTGGCCGTCCCATTCGAACTCCACCCCCCGGGCGCGCTTGCCGTCCATCACCAGACGATGCACGAGGGCCCGGGTCAGCACCGTGATGTTGGGCTGGTTCATGATGGGGTGGAGGTAGTCGGTCGGAACGTTGAGTCGTCGGTTGTCGCGCAGGCGCATGTTGGCGATCGCGCAGCCGCCGTCCCCTTCCATGATCGCGCCGTTGTGGTCGGCCACGCCGGGGATGCCGATGCTGCTGGCCGCCTCCACCATGGCCGGGGCCAGCGGACTCGGGTTGGGCGCCGGTTGGACATAGAGCAGGCCACCCTTGCCGCGGCGGGCGGGGTCCGGTGCGCCCTGCCAGTCTTCGATGCGCTTGTAGATCTCCAGTGCGTGGGCGTAGCCCCAGGCCGGGTCGCCGGCCTCCCGGGCCCACATCTCGAAGTCGTTCTTGTGGCCACGGGCCCAGATCATCGCGTTGATGCTGGAGCCGCCGCCGAGGGCCTTGCCCATCGGCGACAGGATGGTCCGGTTGTTGATGCTGGGGGAGGGCTGGACCTTGTAGCCCCAGTCGAAGGGGCCACCGATGTTGGTGTACCACACGGCCGGGTTGAGGATGCTCGGGGCGTCGTCGGTGCCGCCGGCTTCCAGCAGCAGGACGCGAACCTGGGGGTCTTCGGCCAGCCGCCGGGCTACCACCGATCCCGATGAGCCGGCGCCGCAGACGATGTAGTCGTAGTGGGTGCGCAAGGCTTCGCGCAGGGCCTTCTGGTTGTCGGCAATGGCGAAGGCCTGGTCCACCTTGAGGGTGGCGGCGGCCAGGCCGAGGCCCAGGGCGGTGGCCTGGCGGATGAAGCTGCGGCGGTCTACGCGGCCGCTCAGGGCCAGGGCCTCGAGCCGGTCGAGGCGGTCGCCCGCCTCGAGGGTCGGGGGGATGTCGTTGTTGTCGCGCATTGGAGGTCTCCTTCCTGATTCTTTGGGGGATGCCGCCCCTCGGGCGTGCATGGAGGAGTGTCGGCCAGCGTCCTGCGACCCGGATATCCGCTATCCGAATCGCTGTCCGCATCGCGAATCGCCTTGTCCATCTGGCGCAGTTCGCTGCGGATTGCGGATAGGCGCGCGGACTTCGGATAGCTGGCCGGCAGGGCCCGCCACCACCATCCGGCCAACCCCGTTCCCACGGGGCCCACCACCCAGAAAGAGGAGATCCCCATCATGAGTACCGCCCACGACCTGGCCCTGCAGAACTGCTATGGGGCCTTCATCGACAACGTTTTCCAACCTGTGACCGGTGAGGTCTTCCCGGCCGTCGGCGCCGCCACCGGCGAGCATCTGGCCGACATTGCCCGCTGCGGCGCGGCCGAAGTGGATGCCGCGGTGCAGGCTGCCCGGCGTGCCCTGCCGGGCTGGAAGGCCCTGCAGCCGGAGGAGCGCTCCGCCATGCTGCTGGCCCTGGCCGATTCGCTGGCCGCCGACGGCGACCGGCTGGCCCGGGTGGACGCCGTGGACATCGGCCGCCGCCTGTGGGAAACCTCGAAGGACCATGCCATCGCCGTTGCCCAGTATCGCTACTTCGCCGCCGCGGTGATCACCCACGAGGGCTTCGGCCGGCCCATTCCCAATGGCTACCTGGTGGCCAAGCGTGAGCCCTATGGCGTCTGCGGGCAGATCATCCCGTGGAATGTGCCGGCCATCATGGCCGCCTTCAAGATCGCCCCGGCGGTTGCCGCAGGCAACACCGTGGTGCTCAAGCCGGACGAGAACGCCTCCCTGAGCACCCTGGAACTGTGCCGGCATGTGGCGAAGATCTTCCCGCCGGGTGTCATCAACGTGGTGCCGGGCCACGGCGACGAAGCGGGCGCGGCCCTGACCGCCCATCCGGACGTGGCCAAGCTGTCCTTCACGGGCAGCCCGGAGGTCGGCCGCATCATCGCCGCGGCGGGCGCCCGCCGTCTGGTGCCGGCCTCCCTCGAACTGGGGGGCAAGAGCCCCAACATCGTGTTCCCGGACATCGACGATCTGGACGCGGTGGTGGACAACGCCATGTTTGCCACCCTTTACTGCAACGGCCAGTCCTGCCTGGCCGGCACCCGCCTGTTCGTGCACGACGCGATCTACGGGCAGTTCATCGACCGCCTGGTGGCCGGCATGGAGCGGGTCCGGGTGGGCGGACCGCTGGCGGACGACACGGTGCTCTCCTGCCTGGTATCCCCACGGCAGGGCGAGCGGGTGATGGACTACATCGGCCTGGGGCAGGCCGAGGGCGCCCGGTTGTTGTGCGGCGGCAAGCGCGTGGCGGTGGACGGCCATGCGGCCGGCCACTTCATCGCCCCCACCGTGTTCGAGGCCGACAGCAGCATGCGCATCGCCCAGGAGGAGATCTTCGGGCCGGTACTGTCAGTGATCCGCTGGAGCGACTACGAGGACATGCTGCGCCAGGCCAACGGCGTGCGCTACGGCCTCGCCGCAGGCCTGTACACCACCAATCTGGCCCAGGCGCTGGAAACCGCCGATCGCCTGGAAGCCGGCTCGGTGTGGATCAACAGCTACTTCAATCTGGCCAGCGGCTCGCCCTTCGGCGGCTTCAAGGAGAGCGGCATCGGCAGCGAGTACTGCCGCGAGACCCTCAACATGTACACCCACCTCAAGGCCATCACCCTGCAGAACCGGCCCGGCCCGGCCTGGTTTGCCCCGGCCGCCTGAAGCGCCCGCAGTCACGCCATCGCCTTCCAACGGAGACAGACATGAACAAGCATTTACTGATGGCCGCGGCCCTGGCCGGCGCCGCCTCGTCCGCCCACGCCGACATCAAGCCGGATGCCGGCGACTACCAGGCCGCACCACCGGGCACCCGGCTCGGCCTGCTGTACATGCAGCACCATACGGCCGACACGCTCAAGGCGGGAGGGCGCAAGGTGTCGGACGAGCTCGGGCTGACCCTCGACCTGGCCCTGCTGCGCTATGTGCATTTCACCAAGTGGGGCGACTACATCGTCGATCCGCAGATCATCGTGCCGGTGGGCCGCCAGAAGATCGGCCTGGCCGACAAGGAGACCTCCGGCATCGGCGACATCCTCTTCGGCGGTACGCTGTGGACCATCGCCGATTTCGAGAAGGGGGAGCATCTGGGCTGGACGGTGATGGTCACCGCGCCCACCGGCAGCGACAAGAACCAGGGCTTCGCCCTGAGCCAGAATCGCTGGGCGACCGATTTCCAGGTGGGGTACGTACGCCGGTTTGCGCCGAAATGGTCGCTTGATGTGATCGGCGAGACCGAGTTCTATCAGGACAACCGGGATACCGGTGCCCGCCGCGACCCGCTGCTGCAGGCCCATACGCACCTGCGCTACCACGTCTCCGACGCCAGCCACCTGAGCCTGTCCTACCGGCACAGCTGGGGCGCCAAGGACACCCTGAACGGGATCACCCTGGCGGACAGCCGCAACAACGGTAACGTGACCCTCTCCGCGGCGAGTTTCCTGACTCCTCAGTGGCAGCTCATCGTGCAGTACAGTCACGACACTCAGGTTCAGGATGGGCCGGTCACGCGAGGAATCCAGACCCGCTTGCTCAAGGTGTTCTGAGCCACCCAGGCACGCAGGGGAAGCCCCGGCATCTCCCGAGTTGATCGGGGATGCCGGGGCTTTTGCGTGGACCCGCGCAGTGAGCGCAGGGGGCAGGCCGTGTCGTCACTTTGCCATTTCTGGCTATTGACTTACTAACATCGTAGTGATCAAATTACTACTATGTTAGTGAATGAGGTGGGTGCATGATGTGCGGGTTCGCGCTGAACCGCGTAACACATGCCCCGCACCCGGCCGCCGTCATGCGCAAGCTGCCGAACCGAACAGCCTAGGAGAGAGTGGTGGAAGCTCACAAGCCCGCAGTCCGCGGAGCCGTATATGGCGTCATCCTGAACGATAGGGATAGCCTCGAACGGATGGGGCCGGCCCTGGCCGATACCCCCTACAAGGGGGCGCCCAAGGCGTCTGTGCTGTACATCAAGCCGGCCGGCACCGTGGTCGGCAGCGGCGCCGTGGTGCGCCTGCCAGCCGGAGAGTCCGCCGTCGAGGTGGGCGCCACGCTTGGCATCGTGTTCGGCCAGGGCGCGGCCCGCCTGCCGCCGGAGGCGGTGCCTGCCGCCATCGCCGGCTATGTGGTGGTGGCCGACCTGAGCCTGCCCCATGCCAGCTACTACCGCCCGGCCATCCGCGAGAAGTGCTTCGACGGCGCCTGCCCGGTGGGCAGCCGTATCGTGCCGGCCGCGGAGGTGGGCGATCTGGCTGCGGTCAGCCTGCGCACCTATGTGGATGGCAACCTGGTGGCGACCCGCAGCCTCGCCGACCTGGTGCGCGATGTGCCGACCCTGGTCGCCGACGTGTCCGAGTTCATGACCCTGCGGCGCGGCGACACCCTGCTGGTGGGCGTCACCTGGCAGGCCGCCCAGGCCCGTGCCGGGTCCCGTGTACGGGTCGAGGCCGATCGTGTGGGTTCCGTGGAATTTGAAATCGCAGCCGGGGAGGGCGCAGCATGAAGTTCGGACGCATCGCCTGGCAGGGCGCCATCCACGAAGTGACCCCGGGTTCGGACGGCCGTGTCCGGCTGGCCGATGGCCGCGAGATCGCCGAAGGGCAGTTCACCTGGCTGCCGCCGGTGGAGGTGGGCACCGTCTTCGCCCTCGGCCTCAATTACGCCGATCACGCCAAGGAGCTGGCCTTCAAGGCGCCCGAGACGCCGCTGGTCTTCCTCAAGGGGCCGAACGCCATCACCGGTCACAAGGCCTTCAGCCGCCGCCCGGCCGACGCCACCTACATGCACTACGAGTGCGAACTGGCGGTGGTGATCGGCAAGACCGGCTACCGGATCGCCAAGGAAGACGCCATGCAGTACGTGGCCGGCTACAGCGTGGCCAACGACTACGCCATCCGCGACTACCTGGAAAACTACTACCGGCCCAACCTGCGGGTGAAGAACCGCGACGCCTGCACGCCGCTGGGCCCCTGGCTGGTGACCCGGGACGAGATCGCCGACCCGATGACGCTGGCCCTGACCACCCGGGTGAATGGCAAGACCACCCAGCAGGGCACCACCGCCGACATGATCTTCGACATCCCGACGCTCATCGCCTACCTGTCGTCCTTCATGACCCTCAACCCGGGCGACGTGATCCTGACCGGCACCCCCGAGGGCCTGGCCGACGTGAAGGCCGGCGACGTGGTCGAAACCGAGATCGAGGGCGTGGGCTGCCTCATCAACACCATAGTCGATGACCAGACCTGGTCCGCCACCGCATAAGAAAGCGAGCACAGCATGATCAAGCACATCATCAACGGCCAGCAGGTCGACAGCAGCAAGACCTTCCAGACCCTCAACCCGGCCACCGGCGAAGTGATCGCCGAGGTGGCCAGCGGCGGCGAGGCCGAGATCAACGCCGCCGTGGCCGCCGCCAAGGCCGCCTTCCCGGGCTGGGCCGCCACCCCGGTCAAGGAGCGCGCCCGCCTGGTGCGCAAGCTGGGCGACCTGATCGCTGCCAACGTGGCCGAGATCGCCGACCTGGAGACCGCCGACTGCGGCCAGGTCACCAACCAGACCAAGCGCGTGCTGATCCCCCGCGCATCGGACAACTTCTACTACTTCGCCGAGCTGATCCAGCACATGCACGGCGAAACCTACGACTCCGACACCGGCCACCTCAACTACACCCTGTGGCAGCCGGTGGGGGTGTGCGCGCTGATCTCCCCGTGGAACGTGCCCTTCATGACCGCCACCTGGAAGACCGCGCCCTGCCTGGCCTTCGGCAACACCGCGGTGATGAAGATGTCCGAGCTGTCGCCCCTCACCGCCCACCGCCTGGGCGAGCTGGCCCTCGAGGCCGGCATCCCGCCGGGCGTCTTCAACGTGGTGCAGGGCTTCGGCGACACCGCCGGCGAGCCGCTGGTCAGCCACCCGGATGTGCGCTCGATCTCCTTCACCGGCTCCACCGCCACCGGCAACCGCATCGTCAAGGCCGCCGGCCTCAAGAAGTTCTCGATGGAGCTGGGCGGCAAGTCGCCTTTCATCATCTTCGACGACGCCGACTACGAGCGCGCCCTCGACGCCGCCATCTTCATGATCTTCTCGAACAACGGCGAGCGCTGCACCGCCGGCTCGCGGATCATCGTGCAGGCCGGCATCTACGACAAGTTCGTCGCCGACTTCGCCGCCCGCGCCGCCCGCCTTACCGTGGGCGATCCGATGGACCCGAACACCGTGATCGGCCCGATGATCTCTAAGGGCCACCAGGACAAGGTCAATTACTACATCGAGCTGGGCAAGCAGGAGGGCGCCGAGGTGGTCTTCGGTGGCGGCACCCCGGTGGTCGACGAGCGCTTCAAGAACGGCTTCTGGGTCCAGCCCACGGTCTTTGCCAACGTGGACAACAAGATGCGCATCGCCCAGGAAGAAATCTTCGGCCCGGTGCCCTGCATCATCCGCTTCAAGACCGAGGAAGAGGCCGTGGCCATCGCCAACGACACCATCTACGGCCTGTCCTCCTACCTGTGGACCAACAACACCGGCCGCGCCATTCGTCTGGCCAAGGCCATCGAGTCGGGCATGACCTTCGTCAATAGCCAGAACGTCCGCGACCTGCGCCAGCCTTTCGGTGGCAGCAAGGCCTCCGGCACCGGCCGCGAGGGCAACCACTACAGCTACGAGGTCTTCTGCGAAGCCAAGAACATTGCCGTCTCGTATGGCGAGCACCACATCCCCCGCTGGGGCGTCTGAGATCGCGAATAAAGCTACTGCGCGTCCCGATCTTGCGACTCCGGTGCTCACTGTACTCCAGTACAGCTCCGCTCCTCATCACAAGCTCGGGCCTGCTCGCGACGCTTTCTTCGCGATCTCGGGCCAGGAGGTAATCGTTTAAATCAAATGGCCTTCGGCCGAACAACGAGGAGACACACCATGGGCACACTCGCCCTCGCCGCCAAGATCACCCACGTCCCGTCCATGTACCTGTCGGAGATGGAAGGCGAACACAAGGGCTGCCGTCAGGCCGCCATCGACGGTCACATCGAGATCGGCCGCCGCTGCCGCGAGTTGGGCGTGGACACCATCGTGGTGTTCGACACCCACTGGCTGGTCAACTCGGGCTACCACGTCAATTGCGCACCGAAGTTCGAAGGCGTCTACACCAGCAACGAGCTGCCTCATTTCATCAAGAACCTGCCCTTCGCCTATGACGGCAACCCGGCTCTCGGCCACCTGCTGGCCGATGCCGCCACCGCCGCCGGCGTGCGCACCCGGGCCCACTCCGACACCAGCCTGGCGCCCGAGTACGGCACCCTGGTGCCGATGCGCTACATGAACCCCGACCGCCACTTCAAGGTGGTGTCGGTGTCGGCCCTGTGCACGGTGCACAACCTGGAAGACTCCGCCAGGCTCGGCGCCGCCATGGCCAAGGCCGTCAAGGAGCAGTACGACGGCAAGGTGGCCTTCCTGGCCTCCGGCTCCCTGTCCCACCGCTTCGCCCAGAACGGCGTGTCCGAGCAGTTCCTGCACAAGATGTGGAGCCCCTTCCTCGAGACCGTCGATCAAACCGTGGTCGAAATGTGGAAGAACGGCGACTGGAAGACCTTCTGCGCCATGCTCCCCGAGTACGCCGACAAGTGCCACGGTGAAGGCAACATGCACGACACCGCCATGCTGCTCGGCGCCCTCGGCTGGGACGCCTACCAGGGCAAGGTCGAGGTCGTGACCCCCTTCTTCCCCAGTTCCGGCACCGGCCAGATCAACGCGATCTTCCCGGTCTGACCCCTTTCCAGGAGCCGCGCGATGCCGCACCTCATCTACGAATACACCGACAACCTGAAGGCGGAGGGGGACATCCCCGGACTGCTGCGCAAGACCAACCAGGTCGTCATCGCCCAGGGTGGGGTGTTCCCCATCGGCGGCATCCGCGCCCGCGCCATCTGCCTCACCGACTACTGCGTGGCCGACGGCTCGGCCGACGACGCCTTCGTGCATCTCACCTTCAAGATGGGGGCGGGGCGCACGCCGGAGGAGAAGCAGAAGGTGGGCGACGAACTCTTCGCGATGCTGAAGGAACACTTCGCCGCGCTCTTCGCCCGCCGTGGCCTGGCCCTCTCGATGGAGATCGTCGAGTTCTCGGAAGCCGGCACCTGGAAGCACAACAACATCCACGCCCGCTTCAAGAAAAGCTGAGCGACGCCACAAGGAGAACCCGACATGCTGAGCCCCGAAATCCATCTCGATCTGGCCCGCCAGCTGCACGCCGCTGAAAAGACCCGCGAGCAGATCCTCGCCCCGTCCCTGCAACACCCGGACATCACCATCGAGGACGCCTACGCCGTCCAGAAGACCTGGATCGGCCTCAAGCTGGCCGAAGGCCGGGTCATCAAGGGCCACAAGATCGGCCTCACCTCCCGCGCCATGCAGCAATCGTCGCAGATCGACGAACCCGACTACGGTACCCTGCTGGACGACATGTTCTTCCACGACGGCTCCGACATCCCGCCCCGCTTCATCGCCCCCATGGTGGAGGTGGAGCTGGCCTTCGTGCTCGGCAAGCGCCTCGAGGGCACCGAACTGACCCTGCTCGATGTGCTCTCGGCCACCGACTATGTGATCCCGGCCATCGAGATCATCGATGCCCGCTGCCATCGGGTGGACCCCACCACCAAGCGCCCGCGCAAAGTCTTCGACACCATCTCCGACAACGCCGCCAACGCCGGCATCGTGATGGGCGGCCGGCCGATCAAGCCGCTGGACGTGGACCTGCGCTGGGTGTCAGCGCTGCTCTACCGCAACGGCGTGATCGAGGAGACCGGCGTCGCCGCCGGGGTGCTCAACCACCCGGCCAACGGCATCGCCTGGCTGGCCCGCAAGTTCGCCCCCCACGGGGTGGCCCTGGAGGCGGGGCAGGTGATCCTGGCCGGCTCCTTCACCCGTCCGGTGCCGGCACGTCCCGGCGACACCTTCCACGTGGACTACGGCCCCCTGGGCGCCATCACCTGCCGCTTTGCCTGAGCCCCGGAGACCCGTCATGCAGATGCCCATCAACACCTTCAAGCGTGCCCTGCAGGCCGGTGAGACCCAGATCGGCGTCTTCCTCGGCCTGTGCGACCCGTACTCCGCCGAAGTCATGGCCGGCACCGGCTTCGACTGGCTGCTGATCGACGGCGAGCACGCCCCCAACACGCCCGAGAGCGTGATGCGTCAGCTCCAGGCCATCGCCGCCTACCCGGTGCGCCCGGTGGTTCGCACCGTCGACCACGACCCGGCGCGGATCAAGCAATACCTGGACGTGGGCGTGCAGACCCTGCTGGTGCCGATGGTCGAATCCGCCGACGAGGCCCGCGCCCTGGTGCGCGCCATGCGCTATCCGCCCAACGGTATCCGCGGCGTGGGCACCGCCCTGGCCCGGGCCGCGCGCTGGAACGGGGTGGACGGCTACTTCGCCCAGGCCGACACCGAGATGTGCCTGATCGTGCAGGTGGAGTCCCGCGCCGGGCTTGCCGCGGTGGACGAGATCCTCGCCGTGGAGGGGGTCGACGCGGTGTTCATCGGCCCGGCCGACCTGGCTGCCTCCCTCGGCCACCTGGGCAACCCCGGGCACGAGGAGGTCAAGGCGGTGATCGCCGACACCCTGGCGCGCATCCGCAAGTCCGGCAAGGCCGCCGGCGTGTTCTCGGCCGACCCGGCCGCCGCCGCCCGCTACCTGGACAGCGGCGCCTCCTTCATCGCCGTCGGCGTGGACACCCTGCTGCTGCGCAACGCCGCCGTGAAACTGGCCGCCAGCTTCAAGGACGCGGGCGCGGGCAAGGCCGGCGCCGCCTACTGATATCCTCCCGGGCGGATGCGTCCGCCCGCCAGAAACCAAAGGAAAGCCCCATGCTCGACCTCAAGGATCCCTCCCTGCTGCGGCAGGCCTGCTACATAGACGGCCAGTGGGTCGGCGCCGACAGCGGCGAGACCTTCCCGGTGACCAATCCGGCCGGTGGTGCGGTGATCGCCACGGTGCCCCGCTGCGGTGCCGCCGAGACCGAGCGCGCCTTCCAGGCCGCCGACCGGGCCTTCGCCACCTGGCGCGAGACCACCGCCGCCGAGCGCGCCCGCATCCTGCGCCGCTGGTTCGACCTGATGCTGGCCCACCAGGACGATCTGGCCCGCATCATGACCCTGGAGCAGGGCAAGCCCCTGGCCGAGGCAAGAGGCGAGATCGCCTACGCCGCGGCCTACGTCGAGTGGTTCGCCGAGGAAGCGCGCCGGGCCTATGGCGACGTGATCCCGTCGCCCTTCAAGGACCGCCAGATCGTCGTCACCAAGGAACCGGTGGGTGTCTGCGCCGCCATCACCCCGTGGAATTTCCCGTCCGCGATGATCACCCGCAAGGTGGCGCCGGCCCTCGCCGCGGGCTGCACCATCGTGCTCAAGCCGGCCGAGCAGACCCCTTTGTCTGCCCTGGCCCTGGCCGAGCTGGCCGCCCGTGCCGGCGTGCCGGCCGGCGTGTTCAGCGTGGTCACCGGCCGGGCTAGCGCCATCGGTGGCGTGATGACCGGCAGCCCGCTGGTGCGCAAGCTCACCTTCACCGGTTCCACCGGGGTCGGCCGCCTGCTCATGGCGCAGTGCGCGCCTACCATCAAGAAGCTGTCCCTGGAGCTGGGCGGCAACGCGCCCTTCATCGTCTTCGATGACGCCGATCTGGATGCCGCGGTGGCCGGCGCCATCGCCTCCAAGTACCGCAACGCGGGCCAGACCTGCGTATGCAGCAACCGCTTCCTGGTGCAGGACGGCGTGTATGAGCAGTTCGCCGAGAAGCTCGCCGCCGCGGTGGCCCAGCTCAAGGTCGGCAGCGGGGTGGAGGAGGGCGTGACCCAGGGTCCGCTGATCGACGACGCGGCCATCGCCAAGGTGGAGAGCCTGGTCGCCGATGCGGTGGGGAAGGGCGCCCGGGTGGTCTCCGGCGGTAAACGCCATGCCCTCGGCGGCACCTGGTACGAACCCACCGTGCTGGCCGACGTGAGTCGAGACATGGAGGTGGCCCGGGAGGAAATCTTCGGCCCGGTGGCCCCCCTGTTCCGCTTCAGCACCGAGGACGAGGCCGTCGCCATGGCCAACGACACCGAGTTCGGCCTGGCCGCCTACTTCTACTCGAAGGACCACGCCCGCGTGTGGCGCGTCTCGCGCCGGCTGGAGTACGGCATGGTGGGCATCAACACCGGCCTGATCTCCACCGAGGTGGCCCCCTTCGGCGGCGTCAAGTGCTCCGGCACCGGGCGCGAAGGCTCCAAGTACGGTCTGGACGAGTACATGGAGGTGAAGTACCTGGCCCTGGGCGGGCTGTGAGCGGCGCTCCGGCGCCGCAACGGCCGGGTGCGTTTCCGCTGCCGCAGGAGGGCGGGCTGATCCTGCTCCTCGGCGCCCTGGTGGCCTTCGGGCCGCTCTCCATCGACCTCTACCTGCCGGCCCTGCCGGCCATCGCGCAGGGGTTGGCGACCAGCGTGGAGGCGGTGCAGCTGAGCATCACGGTGTTCCTGGCCGGTTTCTCGGCCGGCATGTTGTTCTACGGACCGCTGTCGGACCGTTTCGGGCGTCGCCGGGTGCTGCTCGGCGGCATCGGGCTGTTCGTGGTGGCCAGCCTGGCCTGCACCCTGGCCATGGCCATCGAGCAGCTGCTGGTCGCGCGCTTCCTGCAGGCCCTCGGGGGCGGTGCCGCCTCGGTGCTGGCCCGGGCCGTGGTGCGGGATGTGTATGCGCCGACCGAGGCCATCCGCAAGCTGTCGCTGATGGCCATGGTGACGGCGGTGGCGCCCCTGCTGGCGCCGCTGCTCGGCAGCCTGCTGCTCGATGTCTGCGGCTGGCGCGGCACCTTCGTAGCCCTGCTGGTGTGGGGCGGCCTGAGCCTCGTGGTTGTGGGCCTGCGCCTGCCGGAGACCCTGCCGGCGAGTCGACGGGGCGGGCTGTCCCTGGGCGGGGCCTTCGCGGCCTACGGGCAACTGCTGCGCGATCCGGTGGCCCTCGGGCTGTTGCTGGCGGGGGGCATGTCCTTCGCGGCGATGTTCGCTTACATCACCGGTGGCCCCTTCTATTTCATCGAACTGCAGCGGTTCTCGCCGATGGCCTTCAGCCTGGTCTTCGCGGCCAACGCGATCGGCATCTTCTGCGCCAATTACCTGAACAGCCGCCTGGTGCGTTCCCGGGGGCCGCGCGCGATGGTTGGCGCAGGGGTGGTGCTGGGGCTGCTGGGCGCCCTGGCCCTGCTCATCAGCAGTACCGCGGGCCATGTGCCGGCGGTGATGGCGGGGCTGTTCGTGGTGGTCTCCATGACCGGCCTGCTCGGCGCCAATTGCGTCGGGCTGCTGATGGCCCGTTATCCGCAGAACAGCGGCGCGGCTGCCGCCCTCTTCGGGGCCGGGCAGTTCGGGCTGGGCATGCTCGCCAGCGCGGCGGTCAGTTACCTTCACGATCCTGCGGGCCAGGCGATGGCCTGGGTGATCCTGGCCGTTTCGCTGATGGCGGTGGCCGGGTGGCTGCTGTTCCGCTGGAAGGACGCTCCGCCCTGATCACGGCCGCCCCGCATTTCATGGAGGATGGACGGAATGAACATGCTTGCCTGCCAGGATGCCGCCCCGCATCCCTTTGCCGAGGCCGGGGGGCTCGGCCTGTGCGTCGAGCAGGCCTTCGGCGGCAGCGCCGAGCGCCTGCTGAGTGAAGACCTGGACGAGGCCTCCAGCCATCTGTCGGGAGCCTACAACACCCACCGTCTGCATCTCACTGGGGGCCGCAGCGACTTCCGGATGCGCTTCCTGCGCACCCGGGTCGGGCGCCTGGGGCTGGCCTCGCTGGCCTTTGGCGCAGAGGTCGAGATCGAGCAGTCGGGCGACCGCCCCTTCGTGCTGGTGACCACCCAGCTGCGTGGCTTCTCGCGGGTCCGGACGCCGGGTGCCGCGGCCGAAGGCGGGCCGGGCTTCATCGTGGTCGATTCGGCCGGTCAGGCGGTGAGCAAGCATTTCAGCCATGACAGCGAGCGCTGCACTGTGCGCATCGAGCAGACTGTCATCGAGGCGCGCTGCGCCAGCCTCCTCGGGCAACCCCTCGGCCGTCCGCTGGTGATCGCGCCCTTCTGCTCGAACCAGGGAGCGCTACCGGCGCGCTGGATGAGCATGCTCAAGGTGCTGCTGGCCCATGCCGGGCATGGGGCTGGCGGGGCGGGTGGCCTGGGAGGGGGGGCGATACCCGAGCTCCTGCTGGCCAGCATCGAGGAGACGATCCTGCTGCATCTGCTCTTCGAGCATGAGCACAACTACAGCGCGGCCCTGCGCCGTCCGGCCCGCACGCTGGCGCCCCGCCACGTTCGGCGGGCCGAGGAGTACATCCGCAGCCACGCTGCCGAGCCCCTCACCCTGAGCCTCATCGCGGAGGCGGCGGGGTGCAGCGTACGCAGCCTGAGCGAGGGCTTCCGCGCAGCGCGAGACAGTACGCCGATGAACTTCTTGAGGCAGGTCCGCCTGGAGGGGGTGCGGCAGGATCTGGACGGCGATCTGCCCCCGGGCGGGATCTCCGAGCTGGCCCTACGCTGGGGCTTCAGCCATTTTGGCCGTTTCGCTGCGGACTATCGCCGGCATTTCGGCGAGCGCCCCTCCGAGACCGCTCGCCGCGCCGCCCTGCGCTGACGAATCCGCCGGATCCGGATCTGCAGGGGCCGGATCCGGATAGTGGGGGCAGAACCTCCTTCCTATGATTGGCCGGTGGGCTGAATGCCCGCCGCGCCAACAACAAGGAGGAGATCCCCATGCGAACATCATTCAGAACCGGTCTGCTCGCCCTGAGCCTGTGGACCGTCGTTCAGCCTGTCCAGGCCCAGGACGTGACTTTCCGGATTGCCCATTTCCTGCCCGCCGTGGCGTCCGCCCAGAAGGTGGTCCTCGAGCCCTGGTGCGCCGAGCTCGGGCGCCAGTCCGGCGGGCGCATCAAGTGCGCCTTCTTTCCCTCGATGCAGCTCGGCGGCACGCCGGCCCAGCTGGCGGACCAGGTCAGGAACGGTGTGGCGGACATCGTGTGGACCGCGCCCGGGTACTCGCCCGGGCGCTTCCCCCGCACCGAGGCCCTGGAGCTGCCCGGCATCCTGCCCCTGGGCGGCGTGGCCGGCGGGCGGGCGATCTGGGCCTTCTACGGGCAGCATCTGAAGGAGGAGTACAAGGATTACAAGGTGCTCGCCATGCATGGCGATGGCGGCATGAACATCCACACCGCCTCGAAACGGCTGGCGGGGCCGGACGACTTCAAGGGCGTCAAGCTCCGCTCTCCCAACCGCAGCATCGCGCGCACCCTCACCGCGCTGGGGGCCACCCCGGTGGCGATGCCACCGGCGCAGGTGACCGAGGCGATCGCCAAGGGCGTGGTCGATGGCGCCTCGGCGGTGTGGGAGGTGATCCTGCCGACCAAGCTGGATGAGGTGACCCGCCATCATCTGGAAAGCCCGGCGGATCGTCCCGCCATGGGGGCCACCGTGCTGGTGCTGCTGATGAACAAGCAGAAGTACGACGCGCTGCCCGCCGACCTCAAGGCGATTGTTGACCGGAACGCCGGCGAGCCCCTGGTGGAGCGCTACGGAAAGGCCTGGGACGACGCCACGACGATCGCCCGCAACCGCATACGCGGCCTCCCCGGCCACACTCTGACGGTGATGGAGGCCGGCCAGTACGATGCCCTGCTCAAGCGTACCGCGGTCGTTCAGACGGAATGGTTGGCCGACGCGCGGGCCCGCAACATCAACGGCGAAGCCCTCATCGCCGCCGCGCGGGACGCCACCGCCAAATCGCTCCGCTGACTCCACCTCTGCAACAGGATTCCTACCATGACCACCAAGAACACCTACTACGATCACCCCGAACGCTTCAGCGCCGCCGAATGGGATGCGCGGGTCCGCCTCGCCCGTGTTTACCGGATCTTCGCCCACCTGGGCTGGGACGAGCTGATCTACAACCACATCTCGCTGCGCGTGCCGGGGCCCGACAAGCATTTCCTGATCAACCCCTTCGGGCTGCATTACTCGGATGTCTGCGCCTCCAACCTGGTCAAGGTGGACATCGAGGGCCGCCTGGTCGGCCATTCCGACTGGCCCATCAATCCGGCAGGGTTCACCTTCCATTCGGCGATCCACGACAAGGTGGCGGACGGCCATTGCGTGATGCATGTGCACACCACCCCGACCCAGGCCGTGTGCTGCCTCAAGGAGGGCCTGTCGTACAGCAACTTCTACGCGGCCCAGCTCTACGGCAAGGTGGCCTGGCATGACTTCGAGGGCATCACGGTGCACCTGGAGGAGGGCGAGCGCATCCTCCGCAGCGCGGGCGACAAGCCGGTGCTGATGTTGCGCAACCACGGTCCGGTGGTGATCGGCGCCACGCTGGCGCAGGCCTTCTCCCTGATGTGGCTGGTCAATCGGGCCTGCGAGATCCAACTGGCCTCCCAGTCCATGGGGCCGGCGGTGGAGATCCCGGTGCCTGTGCTCGAGAAGTGCGTGGCCGACTCGCTCAACTTCGATCCGCGCTTCGGTGCCGGTGAGGACGCCCTGGCCGCCCTGACCCGGATCGTCGACCGGCTCGATCCGTCCTACCGCCACTGAGCGGGGTGTCCCGGGCCCGCGGGGGGTACGCCCGCGGGCTGTTCGGGAATGCCCGGGTGGGCAGACCGGGGCAGGAACGATTAATATCTTAGCGATGTCATCGCCGCCCCATCGGCTACCTCGTCGCCACCCTGCCGCACACCCGTAACGCTGCCTCAATGTCCAAGCCTTCTGCACCACCATTGCGCCTCCCCGCCGGGATGCGCGCCCTCGAACACCGTAATTTCCGCATCTACTTCCTGGGCCAGGCCGTCTCCATCCTCGGCTCGTGGATCCAGCAGGTGGCCATGGCCTGGCTGGTCTATCGCATCACCGGCTCGGCGGCGCTGCTGGGCGTCACCTCGTTCGCCGCGCTGATCCCCCAGTTGCTGGTCGGGCCGCTGGCCGGGGCGTGGATCGACAAGCACGACAAGCGCAAATGGTTGATGCGGGTGCAGGGCCTGCTCGCCACCCAGGCCTTGGTGCTGGCCGGCCTGACCTGGATGGGCTGGGTGGGCCCCGGCCTGCTGATCTTCATGGCGGTGTGCCTGGGGGTGTGCAACGCCTTCGACACCCCCCTGCGCCAGTCGCTGATCAGCGTCTTCGTGGAGCGCCGGGAAGACCTGCCCAACGCGCTGGCCCTCAACGCCATGCTCTTCAACACCGGGCGCTTCGTCGGCCCGCCGGTGGCGGGCCTGCTGCTGGGCCTGACTTCCGAGGCCGCCTGTTTTGCCCTCAATGCCCTGAGCTTCGTGGCCCTGTTCGTCGCCGTGGCTCGGGTCAAGGTGGCCGGCACGCCGCGCGCCGAGGGCTCGGTGGGCGACGTGTTCAAGGAGGGGCTGGCCTACGCCTGGCATACCTGGCCGGTGCGCATGCTGATCACCGTGCTGATGGCCCTCAACCTGACGGCCTCGGCCTACGCCGTGCTGCTGCCGGTGTTCGCCGCCGACGTGTTCGCCGGCGATGCGCGCACCCTTGGTCTGCTGTGGGGCGCAGCCGGCTGCGGGGCCTTCGGCTCGACGGTCTTTCTGGCCACCCGACGCTCGACCCCGGGCCTCATCGGGGCGATCAGCCTGGGCACCACGGTGAGCGCCCTGGCCCTGCTGGCCTTCGGCTGGACGCGCCTGCTGCCGGTGGCCATGGCGGCCATGGTGGCCCTCGGCTTCGGCATCTCGGTGTGCAACGTGGGCATCAACATGCTGCTGCAGAGCATGGCGCCGGACCGCCTGCGCGGCCGCATCGTGTCCTTCTTCACCTCAGGCCGCTTCGGCTTCGACGCGCTCGGCGGCCTGCTGGCCGGCTTCATCGCGGCGGTCATCGGGCCGGGCCCCACGATGATCCTCGAGGGCGTACTGTTGCTGGCTTTCGTGGTCTTCCTGCAGACGCGGCGGGCGCGCCTAGCCTGCCACGTGGCCAAGCACGACGCGGCGGCCGGCTGAGGCCGCCGGCGGTCCTCGCAACCTCGTTTCAGGAGTACGTTTGTGGAGATGTCGGTCGCTATTCCGGCCATCGCCCTGGCCATCGCCATGGGGGCGGTGAGCCCGGGGCCCAGCTTCCTGGTGGTGGCCCGCACGGCCCTCGCCATCTCGCGCCAGGACGCGCTGGCGGTGGCCCTCGGCATGGGCTTCGGGGCCATCGGCTTTGCGGTGCTGGCGCTGTTCGGGCTGATGCTGGTGTTTGCCGCCGTGCCCCTGCTGTATCTGCTGATGAAGGCGCTTGGCGGGGCCTACCTCTGCCACATGGGTTACCGCATCTGGCGGGATGCCCCCAAACCCCTGGCGATCGACGCATCGGCCGAGCGGGGCGAGGGGCGGACGCACTGGCGTTCCTTCTCGATCGGCTTCGCCACCCAGATCAGCAACCCCAAGACGGCGGTGGTCTACACCACCGTGTTTGCGTCGCTGCTGCCCCCGGATGCGCCGTGGCAGAGCGTGCTGCCGGTGCCGGTGCTGGTCTTCTTCATCGAGGCCGGCTGGTACTGTGTGGTGGCGATGGCCCTGTCGGCGGCGGCAGCGCGGGCCCGCTACCTGGCCTCCAAGGTGTGGCTGGACCGTGCCGCCGGCGGGGTGATGACGGCTCTTGGGCTCAAGCTGCTGGCGGACCTCGTGCTTCCCTGAATGGGGCCGGGGCTGCGGTCTATTTCACGAAGCGGCCGTCCGGCCGCAGCAGGTTGAGCTCCGAAAAATCCGAACCGGCGTGGAGGCTCTTGCTGAAGCGCAGGGTGAAACCGCCCAGATCCAGTCGGTTCATGCCTTCCAGGGTGGTCTTGATGCTCTCGGGTTGGAGCTGCTTCGCGGGCGTCCGGCGGATAGCCTCGACCAGCACCTTGGCTGCGATGTAGCCCTCCAGGCTGGCGTGGCTCAGTTCGTCGATGCCGGCCGCGCGCATGGCCTGCTGGTAATCCCGCACGACGGGGAGGGCGCTGTTCCAGGGGAAGGGCACGACCTGGGAGATCACCACGCCGTTGGCGCCCTCGCCGATGTCGCGCAGGGGCACGCTGCCGTTCAGGAAGGAGAACGAGTAGAAGCTGGAGTTGCCGCCGGCCGCCTTGTAGCCGCTGATGAACCGGCTGGCCACCTCGGTGGTGACGCACAGGAGCACGGCGTCCGCGCCGAGCCGGGCAATCTCGGCGGCACGTTCTGCCGCGTCGCTGCCATCCTGGCGGATCGCCGCGCTGCCCAGCAGGGGGACGCCCTTCTGGGCCAGGATCTCCCGGCTGGCCTCCATCGCCCCGCGGGCACCCGGGTTGTCATTATGGACGAAGGCAATGCGCTGGACGCCCAGCGGCAGCATGTGCTCGATCAGGCGCCGATACTCGTCCTCGAAGCTGATCCGCAGGGAGAAGCCATAGGGCGAGAAGCGGGCCACCGGCCGGGCGCCGGAGTAGGGGCCGATCAGCGGGATGCGCAACTCGTTGGCGGCCTTGAGGGCGCCGATCGAAGGTGTGGTGCCGATCGGCATGAGGATGGCCACCGCCCCCTTCTCGGCAAAGCGGCGTACGTTGGCCGCGGCCTTGTCCGCATCGTAGGCATCGTCGGCCCGGAGGATCTCGAGCTTGCGCTCATGGACGCCACCCTGCGCATTGACCGACTCGATCAGTGCGCGGACGCCCTGCAGGGGCTGGCGTGACAGAGAGGCCAGGGGGCCGGACTCCACAACCGTCTGGCCGATCAGGATCGGCGGGGCCTTTTCTGCGGCGTGGAGGCGCTGGAGAGGCGTGGCTAGCAGCGCGCAGGCGGCACTTAGAAAGGCACGGCGGGGGAGTGGTGTTCTCATGTATATCCATTTGGAATGAAAGCTTCCTGACCATACGGGGGCGAATATTTGATGTCAATGGACTGGGCTGGGTAGTTCTCCCTGCAAGCCAGTGTTCAAGCCGGCCCTTCCTCGGCTACGCTGAGGCCTGTTCCTGTCCCCGGAGTCCGTCATGAGCACTCACACCATCCGCCTGCATCGCGTGCTGCGGGCGCCACCCGAGCGGATCTACCGCGCCTTCCTCAGCCCCGATGCGATGGTCAAATGGCTGCCGCCGCATGGTTTCACGGGCCAGGTCCACGAGATGGATGGGCAGGTCGGCGGACACTACCGGATGTCCTTCATCAACCTCGACACCGGGCATGCCCACAGCTTCGGCGGTACCTACCTGGAGCTGGTGCCGGCCGAGAAGCTGCGCTACAACGCCCGCTTCGACGACCCCAACCTGCCCGGCGAGATGCACACCACCATCACCCTGCGGCGGGTGTTCTGCGGCACCGAGATGCACGTGGTGCAGGAGGGCATCCCGGAGGTGATCCCGCCCGAAGCCTGTTACATGGGCTGGCAGGAGTCGCTGCAGCTGCTCGCGCAGCTGGTCGAGGCGGAGATCCCGGGCTGAGGCCGGCCCGTGGCGGCCCTTACAGGTTGCGCTGGAAGAAGCGCACCACCCGCTGGCGTGAGGCGTAGGCCCGGGTCACGTCGGGGCGCAGTTCCACCCGGGCGTAGGGGTCGAAGCGGTCGGCGCCCAGATGGCCGAAGGGGTCATTGACCTTGATCGGCACCATCAGGCGGTCCCAGGCGTGGTAGGCGCCGTCCTGGCGCACCACGTCCATGAGCGCCTGTTCGCCGGCTGGTAGGCTGGCCTTCAGGGCCGCGCAGCGGGCCGAGCCGTCACCGCTGGCGTTGGCCCGGTCATAGTCGTCCTGACTGCCGACCTGCACCAGGATGGGCGCCCCGGTGAGGGGATTGCCGCCCGGCGTGCCGAAGCCGGAGTTGGGGATCGCCGGGTTGTTGTAGCCGTAGCAGATCGGGTAGTTGGCGGCGTGGGCCTTGAAGCGCAGGTTGCCGCCCAGCGCGGTGGCCACGTTCTGGGTGGCCGAGGCCATGCTCATCACCGCTCCCCACGAGAAGCCGAGCACGCCGATCCGGGTCGGGTCGATGTCGGTCCTGGCGCTCAGGAAGCGCAGGGCGGTGAAGGCGTCCGCGTAGGTGAGGGCGGGCAGGGCAGGGCGGTTGGCGCCGCTGCCGACCCCGCGGGCCTCCCACATGTCGATCTCGAGGGTGGCGAAGCCGGCCTCGTTGAGGGCCTCGGCATGGAAGTCACCGCGGGAATCCACGCCGGACGAACCGTGCAGGATCAGCACCGCGGGCAGGCCCCGGAAGCCACGTCGCTCACGACAGTCGGCAGGCAGCTGGAGCTTGCCCTTGAGAGTCAGCAGACCGTTGGCGACGATCTGCCCCGATGCGTTGAACACCAGATTGGGGGTCTGCATCTCCACGAATGAGACCGGCTGCTGGCGGAGGCAACCCCGTCCTTCGTCGTAGGCCTGCGAGGGATTGGCGTGGAAGGCCAGCGCCAGCAGGCTGGCGAGGAGGGAGAAACGCTTGAAATGCATGGATGTGCTCCGGATGGGCCGATGAAAGCCCCACACTCGTCATGGGCATGTGGGGGTATGCCAGAAAGATAGAGTATTGACGGCGGCATGCAAGGCTGTTGCCACCCATTCTGGGCTTGCATCCTCCAGTCCTCCTGTCCTTCACCGGCTGTACGGGTCGCTGTCGCATGGCGTGGGCTCAAGCGTCCGGCTGGTGGTGCGTATGGCCTCCGCCCGAGGCCTCTTACGCAGAGCACGTAGGTGATTCCCGAATGATTCCGGGTGGGGTGCAGAGGTATATTTTCCGGCACCTCGACGGGGCTGTTGGCAGACCTTGGCCCCCGCACCCTGATCCCCTTTCTAACCTCTTGTGAGTTTCAATTTTGCGGTGACTGTCCGTTTGCGCTGTGTTTTGCTGTCGCTTCTCTTTTTGCTTGCGGGTCCCTCCTTTGGTGAAGTGGGCAGGGACGCAAGTCTTCGGGGTCATTTGATCATCGTCGGCGGGGGAGAAACCCCGGCGCACGTGCAAGAGCGCTTCATCGCCCTGGCGGGGGGGCCTGGCAAGGCGCGAATCGCCTTGTTTCCGATGGCCAGCACCGCCTTCGATGAAGAGGCGAGGGAGGTGATGGCTGACTTCCGAAAGTTGAATGCCGACCCCCATCTCATCAACCTTGACCGCAAGGATGCCGGGTTGGAGGCAACCCTGAAGTTGCTTGAAGGCTTCTCCGGCTACTGGTTTCTGGGGGGAGACCAGAACCGTCTCGCAGCAACGCTCATCGGTACGGGAGCCCTCGACGTGATCGAGCGCAGGTACCAGGAAGGTGCCGTTGTGGGAGGGACCTCGGCAGGTGCAGCCGTCATGACGAGCGAAATGCTGACCGGAAAATCCAAAGCGGATGGGGCCGGGCTTCCGGCCATCGCCCGCGGGGCCATCGACGTAGGCAAGGGCTTCGGCTTTCTGCCAGGGGCCATCATCGACCAGCACTTCCTCAAACGCGCGCGCTACAACCGATTGCTCAGCGCAGTGCTCGATCAGCCACAATTGATCGGCGTCGGCATAGACGAAGAAACGGCCTTGCAGGTGCGACCCGATGGTCGATGGGAGGTGCTCGGCAATAGCTATGTGAAGGTGATCGATGCCCGCCGGTCACGTTTGACCCATGACCGAAAATCCATTGCGGCTGCCGCCAATATCCGCTTGCACCTGCTGCCGAGAGGCAGCGTGTTTGATCCGAAGCGAGGAGAGGCCGTGCTGCCAGGGGGGTGAGACTTGCCCTCAGCTCAGACTTAGCCTCACCAGATCGGCCACACTGAGCACACCCAGTTTGTCCATCATCCGGGCCTTGTGCACTTCAACAGTGCGGGGGCTGATTGCGAGTTCTGCCGCAATCTCCCGGTTGTGCCGTCCAGCGACAACACGCTCCATCACTTCCTTCTCTCGTGGGGTCAGACCGTCCAGCAGGCGTTGAACCTGATCTCTGGTCAAGGCCGCATCAGCAGCTTTTCTCTGTCGGGCAAATGCCTCGCCGATGGCGTTGAGGAGCCTCGACTCGTCAAGGGGCTTCTCCAGAAAGTCCAGCGCAAGGGCTCTAAAGGCCGTGCGCGCAGAGTCCACATCTCCATGTCCGGTCATGACGACCACGGGAAGATCTGAGCCCAATTCGAGCAGTTTGCGTTGCAGGGTCAAACCGTCCATGCCGGGCATGCGGATGTCCAGCAAGACGCAACCGCGCCAGGCAGGCTTGAATGCCTTGAGGAATGAGTCCGCATCGGCGAAAGCAGCAACGCGGTAGTCGTGTATGGCCAGCAGCAAGCTCAGTGCATCGCGCACCGAAAGGTCATCGTCAACAATGAAGACCGTCAGGTTATCCGTCATGAGGTACGTGTCTCTTGAGTCGGCAAAACAAGTTTGAATACACCGTGATCTGCCACTTCGCACCACAGGCTTCCGCCGTGTGTTTCTGCGATGGCCCGACTGATGACCAGCCCCAGCCCGAGTCCGCTGGATTTGGAAGAGTGGAACGACTCGAAAGCCCGCTCGGCTTCCTCGCGACTGAGGCCGCAACCTGAGTCTTCAACGCAGATCAGCACCCGCGCTCCAGGCAGAGGCACGGCCTGTACCGAAACCAGCTTTCCTGTCGTATCTGCAGCCGCCACAGCATCAAAGGCATTGGAGAAAAGATTGCGCAGGACGACTTCCAACTGGAGACGGTCGGCCAGCAGCATGATATCCGGCACCTCCGATTCGATGAACTGAATTCCTCCCTGCCGAGCCTTGAGCCTGTAGGGCTCTGCGGACGAATCAATGAGCTGCCGCAAAGCCACTGATTCGAGCTTTGTAGCCCCTGTCCGGAAAAAGTCCCGCAGGCGTTTCACCACGTCACCGGCGCGCTGTGCTTCTGCGCGCATCCCATTGATGGCTGCGTCCAGACGTACCCCGGTTTCTCCCCGTGCCTGAAGTGTGTCGTATGCGGAGGCGTATGCCCCCAGTGCAGTCAGCGGTTGATTCAGTTCGTGGGCCAGGGCCCCGGCCATCTCCCCGGCTGCAGCCAGACGCAGGGTTTGCCGGAGTTCTCCACTGGTACGGCGCTGCTCATCCACAACGCCCCCGATGAAGAAGCCGACCAGCGCCATGACGACACCCAGCATCTGGAGCTCTGCAATGGTCACCGCGCTGAAATCCAGCATCTGGACGGCTGCGATCACACCAAGCTGCAGAAGTGTGGCCGACACGATGGCCCCGGCCATCCCCTGGCGTGCCGACGCCCAGACGATGGGCAGGAAGAGTATGTAGAAGAGCTTGAAGCCGCTGTCGCCCCCGAGGCCGAAGGCGATGCCCAGCGCAACAAGACCCAGAAGTGAATACATCAGCGTTTCCCCGCGCAAGAGCACTGACCGCAGCGCAAATCGGCCACGCTCCCCGGTCAGCCACCAGAAGAGCGGCATGGCTATGGTGATGCCGACTGCATCGCCCACCCAGAACTGAAGCACTCCGGTCAGCCAGCCGTTCGCCGGTAGCAGACCGAGGAGGTGCAGGCTCGTCAGATAGAGCACGCTGTTGATGAGTGTGCCGAGCACCACCGGCACCATCCATGCAAGCAAGGCAGCCCGGTCATCCAACAGTGAGGTGAGGGGCAGGCGCCGCTTCAGGAACTCGCTCAAGACCAGATAGCCCGCCGCGAGAATCAGGGCCGATCCCAGACTCTTCCACCACGGAAATGGCATGCCACGTACGAGGTACTCGCCAAGCAGCACGGCAGCGACCAGCCCCACGCGGGCGATCGGTCCCTGACGCAGCAGATAGACCAGACCGAGTGCTGGCGCCGGGCTCCACGGCGTGATGTTCAAGCCGTGGAGGGGATGGATGAAGCTTGCCGCATCGAGGGCAACATAGAGGGCGATGAATCCCGGATGGAGCAGATACTTGAGAGGCACGAGGTCGATTCAGTCCTTGAAAGCAGAGGATTGTGGGCCCTTGGGGCCTGATCGGGCACGACGGAAATTCACCTACGGGATTCCATTACGCGGACCCCGAATTTCCCTCGACGTTTCCACCGAGTACTGTAGAAAAAGCTCGAAACCCCTCGATGATCATGGCCATTTCGGCGGCCTCTGTTACTGAAATCCTTGCTGCTGTTGTCTTTGCAGTGGCCGTCATCCATGCATTCTCCACCCCGTTCTGCGCCCGTCACTCGTCGTATTCATAGGGCTGTTCCGCTTTTTCCCGGGCTTCCTCCAGGCCTGCAAGACCCATCCTTGAACGGACTCCGTTGCGCAATGACCCCCACCGGAATGACGAGAACCGATGAGCTGATGAACTGATTGAGCGAAGGAACATGCTGAAGATTGGATTGATTGGTTGTGGCAAGGCCGGACAGGCCGTTGCAAGCGCACTGCAGGGTGAGCCGGATCTCGCGCTTCGCTGGATTGCGCGCAGAACGAAACCGCGTGACCTGGATGAGTGTTGTCCGGCTGGTCTCCCCGTTGTCGGTCTCGATCAGATTGATCTGGCCGACTGGCTGGATGAACACCCCGTGGATGCGCTGATCGACTTCTCCGGGCCGGATGCCGTGCATCTCTATGGCGAAGAAGTCCGCCGGCGCCGCCTGATACTTGTTACAGCGATCTCCGCCTACAGCGAAGCTGACCTGGCGTACATACGATCATTGGGCGAGAGTGCCCGGGTCATGAGCTCTCCGAACATCACGCTGGGAATCAACTTTCTGATCCTCGCAGCAAGGCTCTTGAGGGAGATTGCGCCTCATGCGGACATCGCCATTCTTGAAGAGCACTTTCGTGACAAGCCCGAAATCTCTGGTACCGCAAGAAAGATAGCCGAATCCCTTGATCTCGAAGATGCCAGCATCACCTCACTGAGATTGGGCGGTATCGTCGGACACCATGAGGTTGTGTTCGGCTTTCCCTATCAGACTGTGCGGCTAAGCCATGATTCGATCCGACGTGAAGCCTTCGGCACAGGTGCTGCGTTTGCAGTGCGCGAACTGGCCAAGCAAGTCGGTCCTGGCTACTTCAGCTTTGAAGATCTGTTGATGCAGCGAATGCGGACGCAGTGGCTGCAGGCCTGACCTGCAGCGGGCGGACACAGGCTTCTCGGGGGGCAGCGCCGGCACCGCCGCCTCAGGCGCCCGCCTGGGCCAGCTCCGCTTCCGGTGGGTTGTGCATCTGGCGCAGGGTGGCCACCAGGTCGGTGAAACGTTCGCCCTGCACGATGACGTGGGCGCGCAGCATGCTGCCGGCCGTGTCGCTGTCACCGCCCAGGATGGCGTCCACGATCGCCGCATGCTCCGAGAACGAGGTGTTCATGCGGTTGCGCACGCGCAGCTGCAGGCGCCGGAAGGGGCGCAGGCGGCGGTGCAGGGCGGCGGCCTGCTCGGCCAGAAAGCCGTTGTGGCTGGCGTCGTAGATGACCCGGTGGAACACCTCGTTGAGCTGGTAGTACAGATCCGGGTCGCCCGCAGCCCGGGCCGCCTCGCAGGCCTGGTGGGCCTCCAGCAGGCGTGATTGCTCGCCCGGCAGGATGCGCCGGGCCGCCAGCCGGCCGCACATGGCCTCCAGCTCGGCCATCACTTCAAACATCTCGCACAGCCGGTCGGGGGCCATCTCCGGCACCGTGGCGCCCCGCCGCGGGCGGATCTCCACCAGCCCGATGGAGGCCAGCTGGATCAGCGCCTCGCGGATCGGCGTGCGCGACACCCCGAAGCTCTCTGCCAGCTCCTGCTCGTCCAGGCGCGTGCCCGGCGGGTACATGCCGGTCACGATGCGTTCTTCGATGGATTCCCCGAGCTGCTCGGAAAGGCGGACGGGGGTGGGGGTCAGGGCTTGCATGGGATGGTCCTCCGGTTCGATTTCACTATACAAACCCGTTGACTTTGTGTCCAGCAAAGCTATTCTTGTATACACAACACGGGTTGTGGGATACAAAAAGAGTTCTGATGTATTCGTCGAATGACAGATACAGGGCCTGATCTCCCTCCCGACGTGGTTCAACCCACTTCGTTCACATATGGAGGAGACACCATGAACGAGACCCGACGCCAGATCCTGCGTGGCCTGGCCGCTTCCCCCGCCCTCGCACTCTCCCTCAACCCCGGCCAGCTGTTCGCCCAG
>JAFLDU010000012.1 GCA_017309145.1 Zoogloea sp.
CGGCATCGGCGCCGAGGCTGCGCAGGCGCGCGGCGACCGCCGGATTGCTCACCCGGGGGCTGGCGCGGCGGTTGGCCAGGTGCCGGCGCGCGGTGGCCAGCTCATTCCGAACGCTGTCTTCACCGTCTGTCAGGGCGCGCTTGAGGAGGACCACTTCGTCCAGCTTCTCGGTGGCGAAGGCCAGCCAGTGGCCCAGTTCGCTGTCTATGCCACGGTGCGCGCCGGCCTCCCCGGCCAGGCTGACCGGAACATGCAGCAGCGAGCAGGAGGGGGCCAGCCACAGGGTATCGCGGCGTTCCCGCAGGGGTTTCAGGGTGGCCAGGGCGCGGTCCAGGTCGCCGCGCCAGATGTTGCGGCCGTCGATGATGCCCACCGATAGCTGCTTGTGGGCCGGCAGCCAGTCTGCAACCCGGGCGACTTCGTCGGGCGCTCGCACGGCGTCGATGTGGAGGCCGTCCACCGGCAGCCGGCAGGCCAGTTGCAACTGGTCCGCGAGCGGCGAGAAGTAGGTGGCCAGCATCAGGCGCGCGCCGGCCGATGCGAGGGCGATGTAGGCGGCTTCGAAGGCGGCCCGCCAGGGGCCGGGCAGATCCAGGCCCAGGATCGGCTCGTCCACCTGCACCCAGTCGGCGCCTTCGGCCTTGAGGCGCTGCAGGATCTGTCCATACACCGGCAACAGGTGTTCCAGCAGGTCGAGGCGGTCGAAGGGGTGGCTGCCCTTTTCCTTGCCCAGCCACAGGAAGCTGAGCGGCCCGAGGAGGCTTGCCTTGACCCGATGTCCCAGCGCACGGGCTTCGGCGACCTCGGCGAAGAGACGCCCCGAGGCAAGCCGGAAGCGGGTGTCCGGCAGAAACTCCGGGACCAGGTAGTGATAGTTGGTGTCGAACCATTTGGTCATCTCGAGGGCCGGGTGTCCGCCGCCCGGTGTGTCCTGCCGCTGAGTGCCAGGCTGGCCTACGCCGCGGGCCAGGATGAAGTGCCGCTCCAGTTCGTCCTCGTGGCCCGAGAAGCCGAAGCGCGCCGGTTCGCATCCGAGCAACTGGATGTGGCCGGCCACGTGGTCGTAGAAGGCGAAATCACCCACGCTGACGTAGTCCAGGCCGGCGTCCCGTTGCAGGGCCCAGTGGCGGGTCCGCAGGTCGCAGCCGACGGCTTCGAGGGTTGGTCGGTCGAGTTCGCCCCGCCAGTGCGCTTCGAGGGCGAACTTGAGCTCGCGTTGGGCGCCGATGCGCGGAAAGCCGAGGATGTGGGTGTGAATCATGAATGCTCCGCAGAACAGGTCTAAGGGCTTGTCATGATTGGTGTTGGCTGATTATTATTCAAACGAATAATTTTACGAAAAACATTAGCGTCTCTAATAATGGCCACTTCAATCCTCGAATTGCGTCACCTGCGTACGCTGTCTGCCCTGCGGGCCACCGGTAGCCTTACCCGGGCCGCCGATCTGCTGAGCCTGACCCAGTCGGCCCTGTCCCAGCAGGTGCGGCAACTGGAGGATCGTTATGGTGGCGCCCTCTTCGAGCGCAAGTCGGCTCCCCTGGTGTTCACCGCCCTGGGCTCACGGTTGCTGCGGCTGGCCGACGAGATCCTGCCCGGGGTGGACGAGGCCGAGCGGGATCTGGCGCGCCTCGCCTCGGGCCGGGCCGGCAGCCTGCGCATCGTGGTGGAGTGCCATACCTGCTTTGACTGGCTGATGCCGGCCATGGACAGCTTTCGCAGCCGCTGGCCCGAGGTGGAACTGGACATCGTGTCCGGCTTTCATCCAGACCCGGTGGGGCTGCTCCACCAGGGTCGGGCCGATCTGGCCATCGTGGCCGAGCCGGAGGACGACCCGGCCATCGCCTATCACCCGCTGTTCCGTTTCGAGATCGTGGCGCTGCTGGCCCATGGCCACCCCCTGGCGGCCCGCTCCCATCTGGAGGCTGCGGATTTTGCCGACCAGACGCTGATCACCTATCCAGTGCCTGACGAGATGCTCGATGTGGTGCGCTGCGTCCTGGCGCCGGCCGGGGTCCGACCGGTCCGTCGCACCACCGAGCTGACCGTGGCCATGCTGCAGTTGGTGGCGAGCGGCCGTGGCCTTGCGGCGCTGCCCTTGTGGGCGGTGCAGGGCTATCTGGAGCGCAAGTACGTGCTGGCGCGCCGGATCGGCGAGTCGGGTCTGACCGGTCGCCTGCATGCCGCCACCCTGGCCAGCGCGGCCGGGCGGCCCTACATGGTCGATTTCGTCAGCGTGATGCGGGAACGCTGTCTTGCCGAGCTGACCGGCATCGAGCTGATCCGTGGGGATACGACATCCTGATCCGGGGGCTCAGCGCGCCGCAGCCCTGCCATTTCCGGGATGCATGACCTTCTGGGCCACCTGCAGGCGCCGCTGGCTGAAGTACGCCTCCAGAATGCCACGGGCCTCCGCCGAGGACGGCGTGCCGTGTCCCAGCCGTGAGGCGAGCCGCTGCAGGGCGAGCTGGTCGGTGCCGACAAAGTCCGGCCCCACGGCCAGATAGAGCCGGTCACGCAGGCGCTGGATCGTCTCGGTGGCAAAGGGGTTGCTGTCCCGCTCAAGGGCAAAGCGCTCCAGGTGCTCCATGACCGTCAGCAGTGCGTCCAGCTCCTTCGGGCTGAACTCGGCCACACTGCAGCCGCTCAGGTTGCGATGGATTACCAGGCCATCCCGGGCGAGCACCTTGAGGGCTTCGCGAACCGGCGTGCGGCTGACCCCCAGTTCCCGGGCCAGCACGGATTCGTCGAGGGTGCAGCCGGGGGCCAGGTCGTGGCTGAAGATGCGCTCCCGCAGGGAGTCGGCGATGGCTTCGAAGAGGGCTCGGGGACGGGGTATCGGGGCGGTGGCGTACATGGGATCACCCTTCTTGAACAAAAAAGGCCGGCCGGGCCCTAGTCCTGGAGAGACTAGCTAGGGAGAGAAGAGAGAAGGCCCGGCGGCGGAAAACCTGGGGAGCGGCAGGGCCGTCAGGCGTAGTGCTGCTCCAGCGCATCCCACTCCGGCTTGCCCACCAGGCGCTGACGCTCGGCGAAGGGCGTGACCAGGGCCGGATCTTCATCCAGGCGGCGGCTGTCACGCAGGACGCCCAGCGCCTTCTGCATGCCGGCCAGGGCACCCTGCAGGGCGGCGTTGGCGTACAGCACGAAGCCGTAGCCGAGCTGGCCCAGCTGATCGGCATCGAAGATCGGTGTGCGGCCGCCGATGACCATGTTCATCAACTGGGGGCGGGGGAGCTGTTGGGGCAGGGAGCGGATCTCCTCGGCGCGGGTCACCGCCTCGACGAAGAGAATGTCGGCACCCGCCTCGGCGAACCTCAGGGCGCGCTCCACGGCCGCTTCAAAACCCTGGGTGGCGCAGGCGTCGGTGCGTGCCATGATGAGCAGGTCGCCATCCTGGCGGGCATCCACGGCGGCCTTGATCTTGTTCACCGCCTCCGCGGTGGGGATCACGTCCTTGCCCGAGAAATGGCCGCAGCGCTTGGGCGCCACCTGGTCCTCGAACTGGATGCAGTCGGCGCCGGCGCGTTCCAGGGTGCGCACCGTGTGGCGGACGTTGAGGGCGTTGCCGAAGCCGGTGTCGGCATCGACGATGAGCGGCAGGCTCACCGCATCGCGGATCCGCGCGGTGTGGTCGGCGATCTCGGCCAGGCCCATGAAGCCCTGGTCGGGCAGGCCGAACCACATGTTGGTGACGCCAGCGCCGGTGATGTAGAGGGCCTCGAAGCCGAGCTCCTCGATGACCCGGGCGGAGAGGGCGTTGAAGGCGCCCGGGACGAGGATGCCGCGGCGGGCCTCGGCCAGGGCGCGGAGTGTCTGGCGGGTGGTCATGGGGCTTCCTGAAGGCGATGAGGGGGTGGGGAGCAGGGGGATGGAAGTCACAGGCCGTCTCCGGGAACGCGTACCCAGCCTTCCATCAGCGTGCGGGCGCTGCGGCTCATGAGGGCGCGGGTGACCTGCCAGATGCCCTTGTCGCAGCGGGCCTCGGCGCCGACGCGGAGGGTGCCGGAGGGGTGGCCGAAGCGCACGCTGCGACGCTCGCCACCGCCGGCTGCCTGGTTCACCAGGGTGCCGGGGATGGCCGCCGCCGCGCCGATGGCCACCGCGGCGGTGCCCATCATGGCGTGGTGCAGCTTGCCCATCGACAGGGCACGGACCAGCAGGTCCACCTCGTCAGCGGCCACCTGCCGGCCGTTGGAGGCCAGGTAGGCGGCAGGGGGGGCGACGAAGGCGATCTTGGGGCTGTGCTGGCGCCGGGCAGCTTCGTCCAGGCGGGCGATCAGGCCCATGCGCAGGGCGCCATGGGCGCGGATCGTCTCGAAGCGGGCGAGGGCGGCGGTGTCGCCATTGACGGCGTCCTGCAGCTCGGTACCGGTGTAGCCGAGGGCCGCGGCGTCCAGGAAGATCACCGGGATGCCGGCGTTGATGAGGGTGGCCTGGAGGCGGCCGACTCCGGGCACCTCCAGTTCGTCGAGCAGATTGCCGGTGGGGAAGAGGGTGCTGCCGGCGTCTTCGCTGTCGTCGCCGGCGGCGGGGTCGAGGAACTCCAGCGCCACCTCGGCCGCCGGAAAGGCCACGCCGTCCAGCTCGAAGTCGCCCGTCTCCTGGACCTGGCCGTCGTGCATCGGGACGTGGGCGATGATGCTCCGGGCGATGTTGGCCTGCCAGATGCGGACCGTGCACAGGCCGTCGCGGGGGATCCGCTCCGGGGCCACCAGCCCCGCGCCGATGGCGAAGGCGCCGACTGCCGCGGACAGGTTGCCGCAGTTGCCGGACCAGTCCACGAAGGGCGTGTCGATCGAAACCTGGCCGAACAGGTAGTCCACATCGTGGTCGGGTCGCTCGCTTGCCGCCACGATGACGGCCTTGCTGGTGCTCGAGGTGGCGCCGCCCATGCCGTCGATCTGCTTGCCGTAGGGGTCGGGGCTGCCGATCACCCGTAGCAGGAAACGGTCCCGGGCGCTGCCGGGCTGGCGGCAGGCCTCCGGCAGGTCCTGCAGGCGGAAGAACACCCCCTTGCTGGTGCCACCCCGCATGTAGGTGGCGGGAACGCGGAGCTGGGGGGAAAAAGCGCGTGCGGTGGGGGTCATGTCAGACCGGCTCCTTCTCGATGGTGGCCAGGAAGTCCTGGGCGAAGCGTTGCAGGACGCCGCCGGCCGCATAGATGGAAACGTCTTCGGCGGTGTCGAGGCGGCAGGTTACCGGGACTTCCAGGCAATCGCCCGCGCGTCGCCGGATCCGCAGGGTGAGGTCGGCGCGGGGCGCAGGCTCGCCGAGCACGTCGAAGGTCTCGGTGCCATCGATGCCCAGGGTCAGGCGGGTGGTGCCCGGCTTGAACTCCAGCGGCAGCACGCCCATGCCCACCAGATTGCTGCGGTGGATGCGCTCGAAGCCCTCCGCGACGATGGCTTCGACCCCCGCAAGGCGCACGCCCTTGGCTGCCCAGTCGCGGGAGGAGCCTTGGCCGTAGTCGGCGCCGGCGATGATGATCAAGGGCTGCAGGCGCAGCATGTAGGTCTCGATGGCTTCCCACATGCGCATCACCGTGCCCTCCGGTTCGACCCGCGCCAGGGAGCCCTGGCGCACGCTGCCGTCCGGATTGCGGACCATCTCGTTGCGCAGGGTGGGGTTGGCGAAGGTGGCCCGTTGGGCGGTCATGTGGTCGCCCCGGTGGGTGGCGTAGGCGTTGAAGTCCTCCTCCGGCACGCCCATCCGCGCCAGGTACTCGCCGGCAGCGGAGTCGGGCAGGATGGCGTTGGACGGCGACAGGTGGTCGGTGGTGATGTTGTCGGGCAGCACCGCCAGAGGGCGCATGCCTTGCAGTGAGCGTTCGCCGGCCAGCACGCCTTCCCAGTAGGGCGGGCGGCGGATGTAGGTCGAGCGGGGCCGCCAGGCATACAGCGGGTCCGGCGCGGCGGTCACGCTGCCGGGCTGGAACATCGGGTCATAGACCTCGCGGAACTGCGCGGGCTTCACGCAGGCCGCCACGATGGCGTCGATCTCCGTGTCGGACGGCCACAGGTCGGCGAGGGTGATGGGCTGCCCATCGTGGCCGTGACCCAGCACGTCGCGTTCGATGTCGAAGCGCATCGTGCCGGCCAGGGCGTAGGCCACCACCAGCGGTGGCGAGGCCAGAAAGGCCTGCCGGGCATGGGGATGGATGCGCCCGTCGAAGTTGCGGTTGCCCGACAGCACGGCCGTCGTGTAGAGGCCGCGCTCGGTGATCTCCCGCTGGATTTTCGGGTCGAGGGCACCGGACATGCCATTGCAGGTGGTGCAGGCATAGCCGACGATGCCGAAGCCGAGCTTCTCCAGTTCGGCCAGCAGGCCCGCCTCTTCCAGATAGAGGCGGGCGACCCGGGAGCCCGGAGCAAAGGAGGTCTTGACCCAGGGCTTGCGGATCAGCCCGAGGGCATTGGCCTTCCGGGCCAGCAGCCCGGCCGCCACCAGGTTGCGCGGATTCGAGGTGTTGGTGCAGCTGGTGATGGCGGCGATGATCACCGCGCCGTCCGGCAGCAGGCCTTCGCGTTCCTCGGCCAGGGCCTGTGCCAGGCCCACCGCGATGCCCCGCCCGGCGAGCTGGGCGGTGGGCAGGCGCGTGTGGGGGTTGGACGGGCCGGCCATGTTGCGTTCCACGCCGCCCAGGTCGAAGGTCAGCACCCGTTCGTATTCGGCGTGGGCCAGGCTGTCGGCCCACAGGCCGCAGGTCCGTGCATAACGTTCGACCAGGGCCACCTGTTCCGGCTCGCGGCCGGTGAGGCGCAGGTAGGCGAGGGTCTGCGGGTCGATGTAGAACATCGCCGCGGTGGCCCCATATTCCGGACACATGTTGGAGAGGGTGGCCCGGTCGCCCACGCTGAGGCTGGCGGCGCCCTCGCCGAAGAACTCCAGCCAGGCGCCGACGACCTTCTCCTTGCGCAGGAATTCGGTGAGGGCCAGCACGATGTCGGTGGCGGTGATCCCGGGCTGCCGCCGGCCCGTGAGACGCACGCCGACGATGTCGGGCAGGCGCATCATCGAGGCGCGGCCGAGCATCACCGACTCGGCCTCGAGTCCACCCACGCCGATGGCGACCACGCCGAGGGCGTCCACGTGGGGCGTGTGGCTGTCCGTGCCCACGCAGGTGTCGGGAAAGGCCACCGGCCGGCCGTCGGCATCGGGTTGCACCTGGATCACCGGTGACATCTTCTCCAGGTTGATCTGATGCATGATGCCGTTGCCGGCGGGGATCACGTCCACGTTCCTGAAGGCGCGGCGGGTCCATTCGATGAAGTGGAAACGGTCTTCGTTGCGGCGCTCCTCCACCGCCCGGTTGCGGGCGAAGGCATCCGGATCCTCGCCCCCGTACTCCACCGCCAGGGAGTGGTCCACGATCAGCTGGGTGGGCACCACCGGGTTGATCAGCGAGGGGTCACCGCCCTGGTCGGCGATGGCGTCGCGCAGGCCGGCCAGGTCCACCAGGGCGGTCTGGCCAAGGATGTCGTGGCACACCACGCGGGCGGGATACCAGGGGAAGTCCAGATCGTGCCGCCGCCAGGCGATCTGGATCAGGGCGTCGTCGAGCAGGGCCGGGTCACAGCGGCGGACCAGCTGTTCGGCCAGCACGCGGGCGGTGTAGGGCAGGCTGTCCCAGGCGCCGGGGCGTACCGTCTCGATGGCCGCGCGGGCGTCGAAGTAATCCAGATCGGTGCCGGGCAGGCGGCGGCGGTATCGGGTGTTCATGGTGGTCTGGTTCATTGGCGTTGCTCGATCGGCACGAAGACCCGGTCTTCCGGGCCTACGTAGTGGGCGCTCGGCCGGATGATCTTGTTGTCGATGCGCTGCTCGATGATATGGGCGGCCCAGCCCGAGCTGCGGGCGATCACGAAGAGCGGTGTGAACATGGCGGTGGGGATGCCCATCATGTGGTAGCTGACCGCACTGAACCAGTCCAGGTTGGGGAACATGTTCTTGGCGTCGCGCATCACCGCTTCCAGGCGTTCGGCGATGTCGAACATGCGGGTCGAGCCCGCATCGGCGGAGAGGCGCCGGGCCACCGCCTTGATCACCGCATTGCGGGGGTCGGACACGGTATACACCGGGTGGCCGAAGCCGATCACCACCTCGCCGGCGGCCACCCGTTGGCGGATGTCCGCTTCCGCGTCGTCGGGGGTGTCGTAGCGCTTCTGGATCTCGAAGGCGACCTCATTGGCGCCGCCGTGCCGGGGGCCGCGCAGGGCGCCGATGGCCCCGGTGATGGCCGAGTAGACGTCCGAGCCGGTGCCGGCAATGACGCGGCCGGCGAAGGTGGAGGCGTTGAACTCGTGCTCCGCGTAGAGGATCAGCGAGGTGTGCATGGCGCGCTCCCACAGGGCGGGGGGCTTCTCGCCGTGGAGCAGGTGCAGGAAGTGACCGCCGATCGATTCGTCGTCGGTCTCCACCTGGATGCGCTGCCCCTTGGTGGACCAGTGGTACCAGTAGAGCAGCATGGAGCCCAGGGACGCCAGCAGACGGTCGGCGATGTCGCGGGCGCCCGGCAGGTTGTGGTCGTCCTTCTCGGGCAGCACGCAGCCGAGGGCGGAGACGCCGGTCCGCATCACGTCCATCGGGTGGGCGCTGGCGGGCAGGCGTTCGAGGGCCTCGCGGACGCTGGCGGGCAGGCCGCGCAGGGCTTTCAGGCGGGCCTTGTAGGCGCGCAGTTCGGCGGCACCGGGCAGCTTGCCGTGCACCAGCAGATGGGCGATCTCCTCGAATTCGCAGGCTTCGGCGAGATCGAGGATGTCGTAGCCGCGGTAATGCAGATCGTTGCCACTGCGCCCCACCGTGCATAAGGCCGTGGTCCCTGCGGCAACGCCGGAGAGGGCGACGGATTTCTTGGGTTTGAACGGGGTTTCTCGGGTCATCGTCATGGCGAGGGTCTCCTTCGGTGGATTCGTACTTGCGTTTGTGGCCTTGGGTTCGCAATATACGCACTCAAAATTTTATGTAACCTACTGAATTGGCGATGATTTGCAAATGTTGCGTCGCAAATTTGCGAATTTTGCGAATGCCGGTTCATGCCCTCGGAGAGGTGCTGCAATGAGAAAGACCTTCATGGGTGTGCGCCTGCGCCGCCTTCGCGAAGAGCGTGGGCTGACCCAGGTGGCCCTGGCCCAGTTGCTCGGCATCTCGCCCAGCTATCTCAACCAGATCGAGCAGAATCAGCGTCCCCTGACGGTGCAGGTATTGCTCAAGCTGAGCGCCGCACTGGGGGTCGATGTGCAGCGCTTCTCCGAGGATGACGAGGCGCGCCTGGTGGCCGATCTGCGCGATGTCTTCGGCTCCGCAGCAGTGGCGCCGGGGCAGGCGGAGGGTGTGTCCCAGGCCGAGATCCGGGAGCTGGCGGTCAGCATGCCGGCGGTGGCGCGGGTGCTGGTGGGCCTGGAGCGGCGTTGCCGCGAGGCGGAAGAACGGGCCGCCGCCTTCGCCGCCCGCCTCGGCGAAGACAGGGGCAAGGCCGTGCGCAGCCAGCCCATGCCCTACGAGGAGGTGCGGGATTTCTTCTATGCCCGCCACAACCACGTGGCGGAACTGGATGATCTGGCCGAGCGCCTGTTCGATGCCTGGCTGCTGCAGCCGGGCGAGACCGGCAACGGCCTGGCGAACCGCCTCGAGAGCGTGCATGGCATCCGGGTGGTGCGCGACGAGCGGGCCCTGGGGGAGGGCGATGAAGGCACCCTGCGCCGCTTCGACCCAGCCGAGCGGGTACTGCGCCTGTCACCCCTGCTGGCGCCGGGGCAGCAGGCCTTTCAGATGGCCACCCAGCTGGCCTTCCTGGAGGCGGACGATGCCATCGCGGCGCTGGCGGCCCAGGCGGAGTTCCGCAGCGAGGAGGCGCGCCGCCTGGCACGTATCGGCCTGGCCAACTATTTTGCCGGCGCTCTGGTGCTGCCCTACCAGCGTTTCCTCGACAGCGCGGAGCGTCTGCGCTACGACATCGATCTGCTGGGCCGGCGGTTCGGCACCGGCTTCGAGACCGTTTCCCACCGCCTGTCCACCCTGCAGCGGCCGGGCGCCTGCGGCGTGCCCTTCTTCTTCGTGCGGGTCGATCGGGCCGGCAACATCTCCAAACGCCAGTCCGCCACCGATTTTCATTTTTCGCGGGTGGGAGGCACCTGCCCCCTGTGGAACGTGTATGAAGCCTTTGCCCAGCCCGGGCGCATCCTGACCCAGCTGGCGAGCATGCCCGACGGCCGGACCTACCTGTGGGTGGCGCGTACCGTCTCCCATGGAAGGGGGGGCCATGGCGTGCCGGGCAAGACCTTTGCGGTGGGGCTGGGGTGCGACCTGCTGCATGCTCCGCGCCTGACCTATGCCAAGGGGCTCAAGCTCGACGATCCGGCGGCACCCACGCCGATCGGCGCGGGGTGCAAGGTGTGCGAGCGCGCTGCCTGCCCGCAGCGTGCCTTTCCCTCCGCCGGCAGTCGTCTGGACATCGACGAGAACTGCAGCCGGTTCGAGCCCTACGGTGGGCAGGTCCGGGCCAGCGGCATGCCCTGAGCCGGTCGGTTCAATCCAGCCTGAAGCGGCCGATGTCCTGCTCCAGGTGGGCGGCCAGGTCCTTCAGTTGGCCGGCGGTGTGGGCGGTGGCCTGGGAGTGGGCGCTGTTCTGCTC
Organism: Zoogloea sp.; assembly: GCA_017309145.1. Classification (GTDB taxonomy): domain Bacteria; phylum Pseudomonadota; class Gammaproteobacteria; order Burkholderiales; family Rhodocyclaceae; genus Zoogloea. The sequence goes on from JAFLDU010000012.1 coordinate 10,631, forward strand.
AGCCATCTGGGCGATCCCCTCGACCCGCCGGGCGATCTCGGTGCTGGCGGCGCTCTGCTCGCGCAGGGCATCGCTGATCTCGTTGATGGCGTCCACCGTGCGCCCGGCGCCATCGCGGATCTGGCTGATGGCATCGCCGGCGCGGCCGGCCCGCTCGACGCCTTCGCCGACCCGGGTCACGCCTTCTTCCATGGCCAGCACCGCGTCCCGGGCGCCGTCCTGGATGCCGCCGATCATGTCGGCGATTTCGCGGGTGGATTGGGCGGTGCGCTCCGCCAGCTTGCGCACTTCGTCGGCCACGACGGCAAAGCCGCGGCCCTGTTCGCCAGCGCGGGCGGCTTCGATGGCAGCATTGAGGGCCAGCAGGTTGGTCTGGTCGGCGATCTCCTTGATGGTGCCGACGATGGCGGAGATCTGGGAGGAGTGGGCCCCCAGCCTGCGCACGATGTCGGCGGATCGGCGCACCACCTCGGAGATGCTGTTGATGTCGGTGAGGGTCTGGCGGACGACCTCACCGCCTTCACTGGATAGGCGCCCGGCCTCGCCGGCCTCCGACTGGGCATCGCGGGCATTGTTCGAGATGTGATTGATGCCGACGGTCATTTCCTCGACGGCGGCGGCCATGGCGGTGGCGGCATCGCTTTGCCCGGCTGAGCCGTGGGCGACCTCATGGGAGGCGCCGGCGAGCTGATCGGCGGCCGTGGTCAGCTGGTCGGCAGTCTGGCGTGCCCCGCGGAGCAGGCTTGCGATGGAACTGCTCATCCGGTTGAAGGCGCCGGCGACCCGCTGCAGCTCGTCGTGGGTGTCGAGCTCGACCTTGACCGTCAGCTCGCCATCGGCCACCTGCTCGGCGCTGCGGGCGAGGGCGGCCACGGCGCCGCCGATGGCTGCCGCCACCCCCGTCAGCAGATAGACGACGAGCAGGGAGATGCCGGTCGCCGCGGCGATGGACACGCTGAAGCTGCGCAGCAGGCGTGCTTCGCGTTCGGCCAACAGTGTCTCCAGTTCGGGCAGGAAGCGCTCGAAGGCGTTGCGGTAGAGGGCGTCGATGGTGGCGGTGCTGCGGGCAACCCATTCATCGGGGGGCGTCTCGTAGCGCCCTGCCAGGATATCGTTGCGGATGGTCTGATTCAGCCAGGCGATCTGGGGCCCGGTGTCCTGCTCCAGGCGGGTCACACTGGCCTGGATGTCGGGGTGGCCCGCACTGGCCTTGAGCAGCTTGTGGATCACGTAGCGGTAGCGCGATTCACTGGTCACCAGAAGAGCGGTGAGTTCCTCCCGGTCCTTTTCGGAGGCGGCCTTGGTGCTGAGCAGGTGATTGCCCATGGCGCGCATGCGGCCGATGCGCTCGATCACATCCGGGAGGTTGGCCAGGGTTGCGTCGATCATGAAGAAGCTGTCTGCCTCCATGTCAAGCAGCAGGCCGGAGGCGGTCAGCAGCGCATCCAGGTGTTCGAGTATCTGCTCGATGAGTTTGCGGTGGGCCAGGCGGTTGGCGGTGGCCTCCATCTTCCCGCCCTCACTGACCAGGCTGCTCCAGTCCTGGCGGATCGCCTGCGCGGCGGGGAGGACGGACTGGAGCGCGGGGGCGCCGCGCATCCGTGCATCGGCCTCTTCGAGTGAGGCCCGGGCCTGCCTTGCGAGGGTGTCGGCCCGGGGCTGCAGGTCGGGGCGGCCCGACAGGATGCCGACCATCAGCCCGCGGTGTTGCTGGATGTCGTGCAGGGCGTGCAGGGTTGGCACGACCACCTGGAGTCCGGCCAGCTCCTCGCGGGTGGTCCTGACCTCACTCCACAGTTTGATGCCGAGTGCGCCGCCGAGGCCGCCCAGGGCCAGTATCAGGAACAGGCTGATCAGGGTGAATTTGCCGCGGAAGGACAGGCGGTTCAGCACGCTGATGGCGGGAGCGAGGAAGGTGTTCATTGGGATACCTGCGGCGGATCGGTTCGGGGAGGAGACGCAGGGCCTGGGAAGCGGCCTTTGTGTTCGGAACCGATTCTCCGGGCGGCACCCGGTCGGGTGCATTGACCCGTGACAAGAATCGAGGGGGCAATCAGACCGGGCGGCCGGACAGGAGGAGCGAGGCTGCAGCGTCCGGGGAGAGCGGCCGCGAGAAATGGTAGCCCTGCGCATAGGGGCAGCCCATGGCGCGCAAGGCATCGACCTGGGCCGGCGATTCCGTGCCTTCGGCAATGACTTCCAGGCGCAGGGCCCGGCCCAGGTTGAGGATGGCACGGACGATCTCGGTACCCTCCCGGGTGATTCCCAGCCCGTGGATGAAGGACTGGTCGATCTTCAGACAGTCGATCGGGAAGCGTTGCAGGTAGCTGAGGGACGAGTAGCCGGTGCCGAAGTCGTCGATGCTCACCTGGATCCCCATCGCCCGCAGCCGGCTCAGCTTGGCCAGGGCCAGTTGGGCGTTGACCATCAGCACGCTCTCGGTGATTTCCAGTTTGAGGCAGGCGGCGGGCAAGCCGGTTTCGGCCAGGGCATCGGCCACCTGGTCCACCAGGCCTTCCTCGGAGAACTGGCGGGCCGACAGGTTGACCCCCACCGTGAGGTCCGCCAGCTGTGGCGCCCGGGTCTGCCATTCCCGCAGCTGGCGGCAGGCCTCGTGGATGGCCCAGCGGCCGATCGCCAGGATCAGCCCGGTCTCCTCGGCGAGGGGGATGAACTCGGCGGGGGAGACGATGCCGTGCTCGCCCCGGGGCCAGCGGATCAGGGCTTCGAAGCCGGCTATGTGGCCGCTGTCGAGGGCGATCACCGGTTGGTAGTGGAGAACGAAGTCCTGTCGATCGATGGCCCGGCGGAGCTTGCTTTCCATGTCGAGGGCGGCCACCGCCCGGTGGTGCATGTCGGCATCGAACAGGGCGTAGCAGGCCTTGCCGTCGGCTTTCGCGCGATACATGGCGGTGTCGGCGTCGCGCAGCAGCTCATCCGGGTGGCGGTAGCCGGGGCCGGACAGGGCGATGCCGATGCTGCAGTTCATGAACAGCTCGTAGGCATCGATCACGAAGGGGGTGGCGAACTGGCGCTGGATCCGGTCGGCCACGCGGATGGCGTCGGTGGCGTCTTCGATGTCTTCCAGCAACAGCACGAACTCGTCGCCGCCCAGCCGCGCCAGGGTGTCGTTGGGTCGGCAGCACAGGCCGAGGCGGCGTCCGCATTCGATCAGCAGGCGGTCGCCGGTGGTGTGGCCGAGGCTGTCGTTGACGTTCTTGAAACGGTCCAGGTCGAGGAACAGTACCGCAAAGTAGCGCTCCGGCTGGCGCTGCTGCCGTTCGATGGCCTGGTGCAGGCGGTGGGTGATCAGGTTGCGGTTGGACAGGCCGGTGAGGCCGTCCCGTAGGGCGTCCTTGAGCAGGCGCTCTTCGGCCTGCTTGCGGGCGTGGATGTCGGTCTGCGAGCCGGCCATGCGCAGTGGCTGGCCGTCCTTGTCATGCACTGCCATGCCCCGGCACAGCATCCAGCGCCAGCTGCCATCCCGGGTGCGGATGCGGTATTCGGCGTGCAGTGGTGGGGCGGTGGCCTGCTGGTGATGACGCAGCTCGGCGCGGAAGGCGTCGATATCGTCCGGATGGATCCGCGACAGCCAGTCCTCCGGTCGGTTGCCGATCGCCCCGTCGTCCAGGCCCAGCATGGCCTTCCAACGTGGCGAGAAATAGGCCAGGCCGGTCTGAAGGCTCCAGTCCCACAGGCCGTCGTTGGCGCCGGCCGCCGCCAGGGCGTAGCGCTCTTCGCTCTCGCGCAGGGCCCGCTCGGCCTCCTTGCGCTCCATGGCGTAGCGCATGGCGCGCAGCAGCAGGTTGCTGTTCACCTCGCCCTTGATCAGGTAGTCCTGGGCGCCGGTCTTGACCGCATGGAGCGCCATCACCTCGTCGTCGGTGCCGGTGAGCACGATGATGGGCACCTGGGGGGCATGGGCGAACATGGTGCAGAAGGTCTCCATGCCCAGGCTGTCGGGCAGGGACAGGTCGAGCAGCACCACCCCGATGTCGCCGCTGGAGAGCATGTCCAGCCCGTCCGACAGCCGGTCGGCGCGCCACAACCGGAAGTGGTCGCCGTTGGCGTCGGCGAGCATCTCCTGGATCAGGCGGGCATCGCCGGGGTTGTCCTCGACGAGCAGCACGTTGGACATCATTGCCTCCATCAGCGGGCTCCGCAGGGCAGGGTGACGGTGCGCATCCAGAAGGCGTCGATGACCTTCACCGTCTCGATGAAGCGGTCGAAATCCACCGGCTTGGTGATGAAGCAGGCGGCCTGCAACAGGTAGGCCTTCTGCACGTCCTGCTCGGCCCGCGAGGTGGTCAGCACCACCACTGGAATGTGCATCAGCGCCGGGTCGGACTTGATTGCGGCCAGCACCTCACGGCCGTCCATGCGCGGCAGGTTGAGGTCGAGCAGGATCAGGTCGGGCAGGGGCTTGCCCGCATGGATGCCTTCGCCGCGCAGGTAGGCCAGGGCCTCGACCCCGTCCCGTGCCACGTCGAAGGGGCTGTCGACCCGGTTGTCCTTGAAGGCCTCGATGGTGAGGCGGATGTCGCCCGGGTTGTCCTCGACGAGGAGGATGCTAATGGGCCGTTGATGCTCCGGCATGGGCAGGCTCCTCACGATCCGGCAGGGTGAAGCTGAAGGTGGCGCCCTGACCGGGCGTCGAGACGACACCGATCTGGCCGCCGTGGCGTTCGACGATCTTCTTGCAGATGGCCAGGCCGATGCCGGTGCCCGGATACTCGCTGGCCGTGTGCAGGCGCTGGAAGATCACGAAGATGCGCTCGGCGTAGCGGGCGTCGATGCCGATGCCCTGGTCGCTGACGGCGATCTGCCAGGCGCCGGGCCGGCGTTCTGCGGCAACGCGTATCAGCGGGCGGGCGTCACCCCGGAACTTGATGGCGTTGCCCACCAGGTTCTGCAGCAGCAGTTCGATCTGGGTGGCGTCGGCGTGCACCACCGGCAAGGGGGTATGGCTGATGTCGGCTCCGCTCTCCTCGATGGCCGCGCGCAGGTTGGTCTGCACCCGCGCCATCACATCCTCCAGGGAGACCGGCTGGAAGCCTTTGCCACGGCTGCCCACCCGGGAGAAGGCCAGCAGGTCGTTGATGAGGCGCTGCATGCGCAGTGCGCCATCGACGATGAAGCCCATGAATTCGTCCGCATCGCTGTCGAGGCGGGATCGGTAGCGTTTGTTGAGCAACTGGGTATAGCTGGCGACCATGCGTAGGGGCTCTTGCAGGTCGTGGGAGGCCACCGAGGCAAACTGCTCCAGGTCGGCGTTGGAACGGGCCAGCTCGCGGGCCTGTTCGGCCAGACGGGTCTCGGCCCGGCGCCGCTCCTGGATCTCGAGCTGCAGCTGGGCGTTGCGCTCCTCGAGCTCGGCGGTGCGCTCGCGCACCCGGTTCTCGAGCTCGTCGTGGGCTTCGCGCAGCAGGTGTTCGGCAGCACGCCTCTCGGTCACGTCGCGCAGGATCACGGTGAAGACCAAGCCATCCCGGTCACGGAACTTGGAGATCGAGGCTTCGGCCGGAAACTCGCTGCCATCCCGGCGACGCCCGTAGATCTCACCGCGCTGGGCCATCATGCGCGAGGCCTCCGGGGCGGCAGCGAAGTCCCGCACCTGGCCGCCGTGGCGGGCCACGAAGCGCTCCGGGATCAGACGGTTCAGGGGCTGGCCGAGGATCTCTTCCTCACGGTAGCCGAAGATGCGCTGGGCGCCCCGGTTGAACAGCGTGATCGCCTGGGATTCATCGATCGAAATGATGGCGTCGTTGGCGTTGGCGAGGATTTCGTCGAAGCGGGGGTCGGCAATGCGCACGGTGCGCACCGGCGCGATGGCGTCAGGCGTGGAGTTTGCGGGGGCAGGGGGGCGGACCGGGGGTGAGTGGCTCACGGGAGGCTCCGGAAACGTCTCGTCCAAGTCTGGTCGTCGGGTGCCAGGCTTTCAACCATGAAGGAAGTAGGGTCGAAGCACGCTCAGGCCCGGGGCCGGTCGGCTCGGGAGGGGTACTCAGCCGGGATTTTTCCGGCTCCTGCCCATATTGCCGGTATTCAGTAATAACCCAGGACCGCTTTTTTGTTCTTGCTAGTGCTAGGGTTTAATCGCTACATTTCAGCCGCCGGGCCTTCCGTTTCGCAGCCGATCGGAGCCAGTTTCCGAATCGCCCGCGGTGGTCCGGCAGGAGACACCATTCAAGTCAATACAACGAGGCCCCGGAAACGGACGCCCCCGCCTGGCGGGGCGGATGCCGTCATCCGGGCCCAATCGATTTGGCCTGCTAATTGCTGATGCACGGCATGCAGGAATGAATCCGTCTTGAATGGCCGAAATGCGCGCGAATCATCCGGATACGGCAATGGCTATCCGGATACTGCAGTCCTTCGTGAACATTTCGGTGCGTAACGCCTTGGAATTGTGCAGGAGGACACGATGCAACTGGATCAACCCGCGTTGCCGGGAAGCGGCCGTTTCGGCGAGATGGCGCTGTTCGCACCGGAAACCCAGCTCTTTTTGCTGAACGGCACCGAGGGTGTCCGGGAAGAGGTGGGCAAGGTCTTCAAGCCCCACGACCTGAAGCCCGTGCGTGAAGGCGAGAGCGTCAGCGCCAGCATGCATCATGTGCGACGTGGCCGCCTGTCCCTGAGCCGCCTCGAGTACGGTACCGAGGTGAGCATCGATCCGGGTCGGCTGGAGAACTTCTACCTGGTCCAGATGCCGGTCCGTGGTGCTGCGGCGATCCACTGCGGGGGACACCACTTCGAGTCGGCACCCGGCCTGGCCTCGCTGATCTCGCCGGGGCTGCCGCTGAGCATGCGCTGGCAGCCGGATTCGCCGCAGATCGTGCTGCGCATCGACCGGGACGACGTGCTCTTCCATTGCCGTCAGCACCTGGGCGAGGCCTGCGACCGGGCCCCCGAGTTTTGTCCGGAGCTCGATCTGACTCGCAGCGGCGGGGCCTATTTCGCCCAGCTGTTGGGCCTGTTGGTGGATGCCATCGGGCGGGATGACCATCCCATCCACCAGCCGCTGGTGCTCAAGCAGTTCGAGTCCACCCTGATCAATGCACTGCTCTACGGGGTGCCCAGCACGGTCAGCGACCTGCTGGCGGGCAATACCGACAAGGGCGCTTCGCCGTATTACGTGAAGCGGGCCGAGGAGTACATCCGGGCCCATCTCAACGAGCCTCTGAGCATCGAGATGCTGGCGGAGCACGCCGGGGTCAGCGTGCGCACGCTGTTTTCCGGGTTCCGCAACTTCCGGGGCGCCAGCCCCATGACCTACCTGCGCAACCTCCGCCTCGACAAGGTCCGCCAGGAGCTGACCAGCCGCGAACACGCCTCCGTCACCGACGTGGCCTTCCGCTGGGGTTTCAGCCACCTGGGGCGCTTTGCCCAGGAGTACAAGCGCCGCTTCGGCGAATCCCCCTCGGCGACCCTGCGTTACCGTCCCAACTGATCCCGGCGGTGAGCCGCCGGGGGCCACGTCGTTCAATGTCGCCGGCCAAGGGTCTCGGAGGGGGATTCGCCATAGCGTGCCCGGTATTCGCTGGCAAACCGGCCGAAGTGGTTGAATCCCCAGTCCAGGGCCACGCTCGACACGCTTGCCCCGGGCGGTGCCTTCAGCAGGGTGGCGCGGGCCCCTTCCAGGCGGCAGTGTTTCAGGAAGGCCATCGGCGTGAAGCCCGTGTGGCTGCGGAAGGTGTCGTAGAGCTTCTGGCGTGACACGCCGGCCACCCCCTCGATGTCTTCCAGGCGCAGGTCCTGCCGTGCGTTGTCCACGATGAAGCGATAGGCCCGCCGCACATACTCCGGGCTGTGCGGCGTCGCCTCGTCGCGCAGTTCCGCCGAGTAGTTGTTCGGCTGGGCGAGGAGCAGGGCCTTGATCAGCAGGAGCTCCATGTCCCGCGCCAGATCGGGCAGCAGGTAGAGCGGCCCCAGGGTGCTCCAGTCGTCGAACAGGCGCTGGGCCATGCGCCACCAGGCGGCCACGGCACCCTGCCGCAGGTCCATCTGCGGATCGAACAGGAGCGCTTCCGTGGCTGGGCGGTGCAGCAGACTCTCCAGCACTTGCCTGACCGAATCGCGGCGTATTGCCACCTGCAGCTTGCGGCAGGCGCCGGCCATGTCGAGCTCCTAGTCGGCGAAGGGGGACACCACCAGGCCGATGCCCGGGTTGGACTCCCGCCGCTCACCGCGGCTGCGCAGCACCTGATAGCCCTCCAGGGGCAGGCTCAGGCTGTAGGCGTCGAGCTGGATGCTGCGCTCGACGCCGATGGTCACGTCGGTGCCGTAGCGGATCTGGCCGAGCACGGTGGACAGGCCGGGGAGTCGGACGGCCTCATGCACGAAGTGGAGCTTGCCGGTGCGCCGCGATTCGAGCTGGTGGGGGCCGCAGATGCGGGACATCCAGCTGCGTGCGTCGTCGACTCCGTCATGGACGGCGTGCAGTTCGGGCTGGCTGGGGGGCATGCGGAATCTCCTCGGGGACGTCTTGCTGTCCATTCTGGGAGGCTGCCGGGGGGCTTTCTAGCCGCGGAGTGCAACGTCCTGCGCGTTCGGCTGCAGTGTCCGGCCAATGTGTAAAAAATTGGATCGCGTTCGCAGAGTTTCTGGCTAGTGGGGGGAGGTGGCGGCGGAGTTCAATGGCTCCGCACCCCCAACCCACAAGGACAACTCAATGAACGCGAAAAGTATTGCGGACTGGCGCGAATACGTTTCCGGTTGCCTGGACTTCCGCCCGGCCGAAGGTATATACCGGATCGCCCGGGACATGTTCACCGAGCCGGAACTGTTCGATCTCGAGATGGAGATGATCTTCGAGAAGAACTGGATCTATGCCTGCCACGAGAGCGAGATCCCGGGCCCCAACGACTACATCACCATGAACGCCGGCCGTCAGCCGATGATCATCACCCGCGACGGTGACGGCCAGCTGCACGCCCTGATCAATGCCTGTGCCCACCGGGGCGCCACCCTGACCCGCGTGTGCAAGGGCCGCCAGGCTTCCTTCACCTGTCCCTTCCACGCCTGGACCTACAAGACCGACGGTCGCCTGGTGAAGGTCAAGGCCCCCTCTGAATACCCCGAGGATTTCGACAAGGCCAGCCATGGCCTGAAGAAGGCCCGCATCGAGAGCTACAAGGGCTTCGTCTTCATCAGCCTCGACACCGAGGCACAGGACAGCCTGACGGACTTCCTCGGCGATGCCCGAATCTTCTTCGACATGATGGTCGCCCAGTCGCCCACCGGCGAGCTGGAAGTGCTGCCCGGCCGCTCCAGCTACACCTTCGACGGCAACTGGAAGCTGCAGAACGAGAACGGCCTGGACGGCTATCACGTGAGCACCGTGCACTACAACTACGTGGCCACCGTGCAGCACCGCCAGCAGGTCAATGCGGAGAAGGGCACCGCCAGCGACACCCTGGACTACAGCAAGCTCGGCGCCGGCGACGCGGCCACCGACGACGGCTGGTTCTCCTTCCGCAACGGCCACAGCGTGCTCTTCAGCGACATGCCCAACCCCCGCGTGCGGCCCGGCTACGCCACCGTGATGCCGCGCCTGGTGGCCGAGCACGGCCAGCAGAAGGCCGAGTGGATGATGCACCGGCTGCGCAACCTGAACATCTATCCCAGCCTGTTCTTCATGGACCAGATCAGCTCGCAGATCCGCATCGTGCGGCCGGTGGCCTGGAACAAGACCGAGGTGATCAGCCAGTGCATCGGCGTGAAGGGCGAGTCCGACAAGGACCGGGAAAGCCGCATCCGCCAGTTCGAGGACTTCTTCAACGTGTCGGGCATGGGCACGCCGGACGATCTGGTGGAGTTCCGCGAGGCCCAGCGCGGCTTCCAGGCCCGTCTCGAGCGCTGGAGCGATATCTCCCGCGGGCATGCCAAGTGGGCGGAAGGGCCCACCCCCAATACCGAGGCCTTGGGGATCCGGCCGGTGCTGACCGGCACCGAGTTCACCCACGAAGGCCTTTACGTGAACCAGCACGCCCACTGGCAGCGTTTCCTGCTGGCGGGTCTCGAGCGCAAGGCGCAGGCAGGCAAGGAGGACCGGGCATGAACCCGCAGCTGCAGTACGAGATCGAGCAGTTCCTGTTCCGCAAGGCCGCCCTGTGCGACGCCCAGGACTGGGATGCCTACCTGGACCTCTTTGACGAGCACTCCGAGTACCACGTGCCCCAGTGGGACTCCGAGCACACCTACACCACCGATCCGAAGCGTGGCATGTCGCTGATCTACTACGCCAACCGCTCCGGCCTGGAAGACCGGGTGTACCGCATCCGCACCGGCAAGTCGGCCGCCTCGACGCCGATGCCGCGCACCCTGCATGAGACCGGCAATGTGCGGATCCGGCCGCTGGACGACGGCCAGCTCGAGGTGAAGGCCAACTGGAACACCCTCTATTACCGGCTGGGCAAGGCCGAGCAGCTGTTCGGGCATGTCACCTACCACCTGCGCCGGCACGGGGAGGACTGGAGGATCACCCGCAAGCACGTGCTGCTGCTCAACGACACCATCAACTCGGTGCTCGACTTCTACCACCTGTGAGTGCGCCGTCGCAGCTTTCTGCGCCGGTCGGACAAGGCCTGCAGTGACCGGATAGAAGGTGCTCGCAGGCCTGCACAGAATAGGTTGCGCGACATCACCCAAAGCTGCCCCACATCCACCCCAAAGGAGAAAACCATGAAAGGTCGTTACATCCAGGTGCCGTCGAAGGACGGCAGCTTTGCCGCCTACCTGGCGGTGTCCGTCGATGGCAAGGGGCCCGGCATCGTCCTGTGCCAGGAGATCTTCGGCGTCAATGCGGCCATGCGCGAGGTGGCCGACCACCTCGCCGAGGAGGGCTACACCGTGCTGGTGCCAGACCTCTTCTGGCGCCAGGAGCCGGGCGTGGAGCTGGGCTACGAGCAGGTCGACTTCGCCCGTGCCTTCGCCCTCTACAAGGATTTCAACGAGAACCTGGGGGTGGACGACATCCAGGCCAGCCTGACCCACCTGCGCAGCCTGGCCGAATGCAGCGGCGATGAACTGGGCGTGGTGGGCTACTGCCTGGGGGGCAAGCTGGCCTACCTGGCCGCCTGCCGCCTGCCCGAAGTGGCCTGTGCGGTGGCCTATTACGGCGTGGGCATCGAGAACGCCCTGGGCGAGCTCGAAGGCCTGCGCGGCCGGCTGGTCCTGCACATTCCCGAACTGGACGACTTCTGCCCCGCCGCCGGCCCGCGAGGCCATCGTGCAGGCCCTGGCCCGGCTGCCGCGCACCGAGGCCTACGTGTACCCCGGTGTCGGCCATGCCTTCGCCCGGCCGGCCGGCGCCCACTTCGACAAGTCCTCCGCCTTGCTCGCCCACGAGCGCAGCATCGCCACCCTGCGCCGGGTGCTCGGCCCCGACTACAACCTGTCGGCCCTGTGGGAGGAGCACATCCGCCACGAGTTCGACACCCGCGATGTGCCTGCCACCATGGCCACCATGGTCGACCAGCCCTATGTGAACCACATCCCGACCATGACCGGCGGGGTGGGCAGCAAGGACCTGAGTCGCTTCTACCGCTACCACTTCGTCCACAACAACCCGGCCGACATGCGCCTCACGCCGATCTCCCGCACCGTGGGGGCGTCCCAGGTGGTGGATGAATTCATCATGAGCTTCACCCACGACCAGGAGATCGACTGGCTGCTGCCCGGCGTGGCGCCGACCGGCAAGTATGTGGAGATCCCCATGCTGGGGGTGGTCAAGTTCCGCGGGCCCAAGCTCTACCACGAGCACATCTACTGGGACCAGGCCAGCGTGCTGGTGCAGATTGGCCTGCTCGACCCGACCGGCCTGCCGGTGGCCGGCGTGGAAACCGCCCGCAAGCTGCTCGACGAAAGCCTGCCCTCCAACACCCTGATGCCGAGCTGGCCGACCAGCGAAGGCAAGCCCATCGCCTGAGGAGCTTGATGATGAAGAGACTTCAGGACAAGGTCGCCATCGTCAGCGGCGGTGCCACCTTGATCGGTGCCGCGGTGGCCCGCGGGCTGGCCGAGGCGGGTGCCCGCGTGGCGATCCTCGACATCGACCCGGCCGGTGCCGCGGTGGCCGACTCGCTGGGCAGTGCCGGCTTCTTCCAGGCGGTGGACCTCACCGACGACGCGGCTCTGGTCAAGGCGGTGGCCGCCGTGCGCCAGCACTTCGGCGGGGTGGATCTGCTGATCAACCTGGCCTGTACCTACACCGACGACGGCTTCGCATCGCCCCGCGCCGACTGGCTGCGGGCCCTGGACATCAACCTGGTGTCGGCGGTGGCCCTGACCCAGGCCGTGCATGAAGACCTCAAGGCGCGGCGTGGCGCGGTGGTGAACTTCACCTCCATCTCCGCCGATGTGGCCCAGACCGGGCGCTGGATCTACCCGGTGTCCAAGGCCGCCATGCGCCAGCTGACCCGCAGCATGGCCATGGACCTGGCGCCGGATGGCATCCGCGTCAATGCCGTGTCGCCCGGCTGGACCTGGTCGCGGGTCATCGCCGAGGTGAGCGGCGGCGACCGGGCCAAGGCCGACAGGGTGGCCGCCGACTTCCACCTGCTGGGGCGCCTGGGCGACCCGGCCGAGGTGGCCAACGTGGTGGTCTTCCTGTGCTCGCCCGAGGCCAGCTTCGTCACCGGCGCCGACTACGCCGTCGATGGCGGCTATTCGGCCATGGGGCCCGAGGGCAACCAGCCCGCCATACCACGCCTGGCCGAATAAGCCGGCCCAGGCCTGACCATAACCCCGTCATACCCCTATCCGGCCTGCCGTGCCGGAGGGGGAGCTGCACCCCATCCATCCCCAAGGAGGTTCATCATGCGTCGCATCGCCATCGTCGGAGCCGGCCAGTCCGGCCTGCAACTCGCCCTCGGTCTGCTCGCCAAGGGCTATCACGTCACCGTCACCACCAACCGCAGCGGCGAAGAGATCCGCGCCGGCAAGGTCACTTCCAGCCAGTGCATGTTCGATGCTGCGCTCGAGATCGAGCGGGAGCTGGGCCTCAATTTCTGGGAGGAGGCGTGTCCGCCGGTGGAGGGCATCGGCCTCACCGTGCCGCATCCGGAGCAGCCGGGCCAGAAGCTGTTCTCCTGGAGTGCCCGCCTCGAGAAGGTGGCCCAGTCGGTGGATCAGCGGGTCAAGTTCCCCCGCTGGCTCGAAGAGGTGGAGCGCCGTGGCGGCGAAGTGCGTCTGCAGGATGTGGGCGTGGCCGAACTGGAGCAGCTGGCCGCCAGCCACGACCTGGTGCTGCTGGCCGCCGGCAAGGGGGAGATCGTCAATCTCTTCACCCGTGACGCCGAGCGTAGCCGCTTTGCCCAGCCTCAGCGCGCCCTGGCCCTGACCTACGTGACCGGCATGACCCCGGTCGAGCCGTACTCGCGGGTTGCCTTCAACCTGATCCCGGGCGTCGGCGAGTACTTCGTGTTCCCGGCCCTGACCCTCAGCGGCCCCTGCGAGATCATGGTGTTCGAGGGCATCCCCGGCGGTCCGATGGACTGCTGGCAGGGTGTCACCTCGCCGGAGCAGCACCTGGAGCGCAGCCTGGAGATCGTCCAGCGCTACCTGCCCTGGGAGGCGGAGCGCTGCCGCAACATCGCCCTCACCGACGACAAGGGCTTCCTGTCCGGTCGCTTTGCGCCGACCATCCGCAAGCCGGTACTGACCCTGCCGTCCGGCCGTCATGTCTTCGGCATGGGCGATGCGGTGGCGGTGAACGATCCGATCACCGGCCAGGGCTCCAACAATGCCACCAAGTGCAGCCGCATCTACATGGATGCCATCCTGGCCCGTGGCGACCAGGCCTTCAGCCCCGACTGGATGAATGCCACCTTCGAGCGCTTCTGGAGCTATGCCCAGCACGTGGTGGCCTGGACCAACAGCATGCTGCTGCCGCCGCCGGCCCACCTGCTCAAGGCCCTCGCGACGGCTGCCGAATCGCCCGAGCTGGCCCACCTGATCGCCAACGGCTTCGACGATCCGCGCCGCTTCGTGCCCTGGTGGTTCGATGCGGAGCAGTGCGAGAAGCTGATCGAGCGCACCCTGCCGCTGGCCGCCTGAGCAGCATGGAGCCCGCCGCCATGAATGCACCCGAAAAGCTCCCCCTCGTGTTGTCCGAGGCCCGCGAGGCCGATGCGCGGACCCTGCGTAACCTGCTCGGCCAGTACGCCACCGGGGTTACCGTGATCACCACCCGGGCGGCCGATGGCCGCAAGGTGGGGATGACCGCCAACTCCTTCTCTTCGGTGTCCCTGGAGCCGCCGCTGATCCTGTGGAGCCTCGCCCGCAGCGCTCCCAGCCTGTCGGACTTCCTGGCCGCCAGCCATTTCGCCATCCATGTGTTGGGACGCGACCAGCATGCCCTGTCGAACCGCTTCGCGCGGCCGGCGGAGGACAAGTTCGCCGGCCTTGCGCACCGCGAAGGCCCGGCCGGCGTGCCGCTGCTGGAGGGGGCGGTGGCCACCCTGGTGTGCCGCAACCGCCAGCAGTACGACGGTGGCGATCACCTGATCTTCATCGGCGAGATCGAGCAGTTCGGCCAGGAAGGAGGCGCACCCCTGCTGTTCCATGCGGGCAGCTACCAGGTCGCCATGCCCCATCCGGATCTGCAGGCCTGAGTGCCTCCGCGCACCGAGATTTCCAACCCATCGAGAGAGTCCGACATGAAGAAAAGATATGTTGTTCGCGCCATCGCCGGCCTGTGTCTGGCGGCGGGCATGGGCACTGCCCAGGCCTACGACCTGCCTGTGGTGAACCTGGGCCTCACCAGCTTCCTGGATGGCGGCCTGCCTGCCGGTCCGGGGCTCTACATCCAGCAGTACTTCCTCGACTACCGGTCCGACACCCTGAAGGACGACAAGGGCAGCACCCTCGGCCTGCCCAAGACCGATCTGAGCAACCAGGTGGCGGTGACCCAGCTCAGTTACCTGTCCGGCCTGCGCTGGGGCGATGCCAGCCTGGGCCTCAATGCGGTGCTGCCGGTGGTGACCCGCATGAGCGTGGATGACGGCCTGGGCAATGCGGCCCTCAAGGGCCAGAGCGGGATGGGCGACCTGCTGATCGGGCCCTTCATCCAGTTCGATCCGGTGATGGGCGCCGAGGGGCCGAAGTTCGTGCATCGCATTGAACTGCAGGTGAACATGCCCACCGGCCGCTACAGTGAAGGCAAGGCGGTGAACCCGGGCAACAACAACTGGTCCTTCAACCCTTACTGGGCGGCCACCTGGTGGTTCTCGCCCAAGTGGAGCGCATCGCTGCGGGCCCATTATCTGTACAACTTCAAGAACCACTCCCCGTCGCTGGCTTTCGGCGATGTGTCCAACATCCAGGCCGGCCAGGCGGTGCATGCCAACTTCGCTACGGAGTATGCGGTGACGCCGCAGCTGCGCCTGGGGCTGGCCGGCTACTGGCTGAACCAGTTCACCGACACCAAGGTGGACGGCCACGCCGTGGCGGGGCGCAAGGAGAAGGTCTGGGCAATCGGGCCGGGGGCGATGTACAGCTTTTCCCAGGACGATCACCTGGTGTTTAACACCTACTTCGAACAGGACGTGAAGAATCGGCCGGAAGGTTCGCGTCTGCAACTGCGCTACATCCACCATTTCTGATCCGCCCGGCAGGGTCGGATTCCGCCTGGAGGGCCTGCCGCGTGCAGGCCCTTTTTGCGTTGGTTCCACCCAATGAGAAACGCCGCCTTGCGGCGGCGTTCTTCAGACCGTGTGGAGCGTTCAGAGGCCGCTCTGGCGACGGGCGCGCATGCCGAAGCCGAGCAGCAGGCCGCTCAGCAGGATGAAGCCCCATTCACCGAGGGTCGGGATGCCCGGCACGCCGCCACCGGAACCCCCGGACCCGCCGGCGCCCGTCACGGTGATGCGTACCGTGGCCGTGGCGCAGATCGGCGTCGGCGAGCGGTCGCAGACCCGGTAGTCGAGGGTGTAGGAGCCCGGCGGAACCGAGGCGCTCACGGTCACTGCACCCGTGCCCGTGTTGAGGACGATGCCCGGGTTGCTGGTGCTCAGCTGGGTGAGCGTCATGGTGGAGATCGACGGATTGCTGCTGCCCACGTTGGCGTCGTTGGTCAGCACGTTCGGCACGGCGGTGCTGCTGACACCCGCCGGCACCACGCCGCCGTCATCGCTGGCCTGCACCGACCCGGACACGGTGGTCCCGACGCTTGTCATGCAGGGGCCGGGACTGCCTCCCGGTGCGCAAGTGCCACCGGTGGGGGGCGCCGCGCTGGCCGTATTGGTGATGGTGCTGCCGACCACCGCCGATGCGCTGAGGGTGGCAGTGACGGTGTAGGTGAGAGTGCCGCCGGTGGGCAGCGATGCGATGGTCTGACTGAGGGCACCGCTGCCGTTGGCCGCCGGGCAGCTTGCGCCACCGGCACTGCAGGTCCAGCTCATCGAGGCCACGCCGGCCGGCAGCGGATCGCTGACCACGGTGCCATTGGCGGCAACCTCGCCGGTGTTGCGCAGGGTGAGGGTGTAGCGGACGGTGCCACCAGGGGGGGCGCTCGCCACGTTGGCCGTCTTGGTGAAGCTTACCTGCGGCGGCGGCGGTGGCACGCTGGCCGAGCTGGTGCAAGGCGGGGCGCTGCCGCTCGGGGCGCACACGGCGGTCCCGGCCGGCGTCACGCTGGCCGTGTTGGTGATGGTGGGAGGGTGCGAGCCGCTGACCAGGGCCTGCAGCGTGTAGGTAGCCTTGGCGCCGGCCGGCAGACTGGCGATGGTGTCGTTGATGGCACCGCTGCCGCTCGCAGCACACACCGCTCCGCCGGTGGCCGTGCATGACCAGGTGGCGCTGCTGATACCGGTGGGCAGCGGATCGGACACGACGACGCTGGAGGCTGCTGCGGTGCCCACGTTGCTCACCACGATGGTGTAGGTGATGGTGCCTCCTGCCACAAGGCTGGTGGCCGGCGTGGTCTTGCTGACATTGACCTGGGGCTTGCTGTCGCACACCGCGTTGGCGGCCATCTGGGCCATGAAGCCCTCGTAGTCGGCACCGCTCTGGATCTGCACGACGAGGGTGTTGAGGCCTGTCTGCCAGTTGTGGTTGAGGGTGGTGCTGGCGGCCTGGGCGCTGGCATAACCTGTTCCGTAATAGCCGCCAGGCTGCGGCAGGCCGGTGGTCTGCCCACTCTGGGCCACACCGTTCACATAGACTTCGCTCACGCTGTTGTCCGAATTGAACTTCATCGACAGAGCGAAGGACGAGGGTGAGACGGCGGGGTCCAAGTAGAACTGGTAGCGGTAATACCAGTCACCGTTGGGGCTTTGCTTGTTGACGCTGGCGCCCTCACGGCTGATCCAGTTGGCGTTGCCGAAGGGGCTGGCCGCCCAGGCACTCGGTACGAGATTGCCCACGTAAGCCGGCCCCCAGTTAATCGAGGCCGGCGGTGGCTGGATGACACCGGAGGGCGGCTGCATGTCCGACACCTCCCAGTGGGCGTCGGGGCTGCCGTCGGGCAGAACGCCGTTGGAGCCGTTGTAGCCGGTGTTCAGGATGCTGGCGTTCGAGTTACAGCTGAGCGTTGGGGGCGCCGCGAGGGCTGCCTGGCTAAAGAGCAGTCCGGCAATGACTGCTGCGGTGCACCAGGATTGCCTCGGGGGAGGGTGCAGGCATGAAGCGCAGGCGATGCCCGATTGCGGTTTCGATTCGGAGGTAAGCATGGATAGTCTGGACGGCAAGGGTTGATAGGAAAGCGTGCAGGAAGGGGGTACGGTGAAGGCGGCCGGCGGTCCGCAGGTCGTCTTCCGTCTCATCGTTAGCCGGCGAGGCCCATGCTGCGCGTGCCGGATAAATGACAATTCGTTACACAGACCAGGAGCTTAAGTGAAGAGCGCGTGGAGCCTGATGGGAAATTTGGATATTTTTGTGTCTTGGCGATATTCGCTCACGCTCAGGCCCCGGTCTTTCCAACCGTTTCCCACATGCTTGACCCCCCTCCCAGAGCCCCTGATACTGAGAAATCCCCGGCTGTAAGCAGGGTTTTCTCCTTCTGCCCAGGCTCATGTTCTCCCGACTCAAGCGATCAACCCGGCGCCTGCTGGCGCTGCTGGCCGTACTGCCCGCCACCGTGCTCCTGCTGGGCGTGATCTACATGCTGGGCATGGAGCACCTGGAGGGCACGCCGCGTACCTTCCTGGAGAGCATCCAGTGGGCCTCCGAGACCCTGACCACCACGGGCTATGGGGGCGATAACCACTGGAACCATCCCGTGGTGGCACTGTTCGTGATCCTCGGTCAGTTCATGGGCCAGTTCCTGGTGTTCCTGATCTTTCCGGTCTTCGTGCTGCCCTATTTCGAGGAGCGCTTTGAAGTGCGCCTGCAGCATGTGCTGCCGAAGATGGAGGGTAAGGTCCTGTTCTACCGCTATGGACTGGTGATTGATCCCCTTCTGGAGGACTTCAAGCGCACGGCCACCCCCTTCGTCATCTTCGAGGAGGACCTGGCCCAGGCGCGCCACCTGCGCGACCGGGGCTACGAAGTGGTGTTCGGCCAACTGGCCGAGGATTCCAGTGTGCTGGCGCGGGTGCGTGACGCCCGGGCGGTGGTGGCCAACGGCGGGGATCATCGTAACGCCACCTGTACCCTGATCGTGCGGGAGCTGGGCTTCACCGGCCCCTTGTTCGCCCTCGCCGACGAGCCGTTGTACCGGGCGCCCATGCTGCAGATCGGGGCGACCGACGTGTTCACGCCGTCCCATGTGCTGGGGGCGGCCCTGGCCTCGCGGGCCAGTGTGCGCATCAGCCCACCGGCCGAGGGGATGCACCTGCTGGGTGAGCAGGTGGGCATGGGAGAGTTCCGGGTGCGTCCCAACAGCCCTCTGGCAGGCCGGTGCCTGGGGGATCTGCGCCTGCGGGAGACACATGGGGTGGCGGTGATCGGGGCTTGGCGCGGTGGCGTGTTCACCACCTCGAAGGGGCCGGACACTGTGGTCGAGCCTGGTGCCATCCTGGTGCTGGTCGGCGCTCCGCGGGGGCTCGAGGAGGTGGAGCGGATGGCGATGCCGATCCGGCGTTCCGGCCCGATCGTGGTGGCCGGCTTCGGGGCCGTCGGACACAAGGTGCGGGAGATCCTGCAGGATGCGGGAGAGCACTGCGTGACCATCGACCGGGTCGCGGGGCCCGGGGTGGACGTGGTCGGCAACATCCTGGAGCAGGCTACCTTGGTGCAGGCCGGTGTGCGTGAAGCCAGCGCGGTGATCCTGGCCCTCAGCGACGATGGCGAGTCGGTCTTCGCCACCGCCGCGGTGCGCGATTTTGCGCCCCAGGTGCCCCTCATCGTGCGCGTGCTAAGGGCCACCAACACCGGCCGCCTGTACCGGGCCGGGGCGGATTTCGCGATCTCCGTGGGGGAGGTGGCCGGGCAGATCCTGGCCCATCATCTGCTCGAAGAGCAGACCCTCGGTTTGGAGAGTCGCATCAAGTTCAGCCGCCTGGAGGCGGGCGCCCTGGCCGGCATCCATCCCTGGCGTAGCGAGGTGCTTGAGCGCACCGGCGCCAAGATCGTCGCGGTGGAGCGGGGGCACGAGGTGATCGTGAGCTTCGGTGACGATTTCACCGTCCGGCCCGATGACCGGCTCTTCGTGTGCGGTTCCCTCAACAGCCTGGAGCGCTACCGCCAGGCTTTCTAGGGAGCTGGCCCGCTGCGCTCAGCCGTGCAGGCTCTTGCTGACCCGGCGCAGCCCGCTTTCCTCGGGGTGGGGGGCAATGGTGAAGCCGAGGGTTTGCATCAGGCGCAGCATCTTGGGATTGTCGCCCAGCACATCGCCGACCATGCTGCGGTAGCCGCGTGCCCGCGCACAGTCGATCAGCGCTCCCATCAAGCGGCGGCCCAAGCCGTAGCGCTGCCAATCGTCGCCGACCACCAGGGCGAATTCCACGGCCTCGCCATCCGGGGCCAGGGCATAGCGGGCGCCGCCGAGCAGGCGCTCGATGCCGTCGTCCCGGGTGGTGGCCATCAGGGCCATCTCCCGGTCGTAGTCGATCTGCGTGAAGCGGGCGATCAGGCTGGGTGGCAGGCTGTCGATCTCCTCCATGAAGCGGAAGTAGCGGGTCTCCGGGCTCAGGCTGTCGAAGAAGGTCTGCACCAGGTCGGCGTCCTCGGGGCGGATCGGGCGGACCCGCACGATGCGGCCGTCGGGCATCTTCCAGTCATGCTCCAGGTGCGCCGGGTAGGGATGGATGGCCATGTGGGCATAGCGGTCGCTGCCGGCAGGGAGCCCCTGGTCGATGATCATGCGCGCGTCGGCGACGATGGCGCCGTCCTCGTCCACGATCAGCGGGTCGATCTCCAGGGTCTTCAGCCAGGGCAGCTCGCAGACCAGCCCTGATACGGCGATCAGCACATCCTCCAGGGCCTGGCGGTCGGCCGCCGGGAGTTCGCCCAGCGGGCCGAGCAGCCGGGCGACGCTGGATGAGTCGATCAGGTCGCCGGCCAGCACGGGGTTGAGGGGCGGCAGGGCAAGGGCCTGGTCGTCGTTGCGGCCGACCCGCGAGCCGCCGGCACCGAGTCCGATCACCGGCCCGAACACCGGGTCGCGGAAGACCGTCAGGCGCAGCTCGCGGCCGTGGGGCCGATGCAGATAGGGCTCCAGCGACACGCCGTTGATACGTGCCTCCGGATGGCCGGCGCGCACCGTGGCGAGCATGTCGTGGAAGGCGCTCCACACCGATTCCGCCGCGCCCAGGTTGAGGCGTACTCCGCCAGCGTCGGCCTTGTGGGGCAGGTCGGGGGAGTCGATCTTCATGACCACCGGAAAGCCGGTCTGCTCGGCGGCGAACAGGGCTTCGGTGGCGTCCCGGGCCAGGGTGCCCGGGGTGACCGGCACGCCAAAGCTGCGCAGCAGGGTCTTCGATTCGGGGCTGGACAGCACCGTGCGCCGCTGGCCGAGCAGGGCCTCCAGCAGTAGCCGGGCGCCTGCCGGGCCGCTTCGTCCGTTGCCGGTGGTGCGCCCGGCAGCCTGCAGCAGCAGGTTCTGGTTGCGGTAGAAACGGGATATGTTGTGGAACAGCTCGATGGCCGTCTCCGGCGAGCGGAACACCGGCACGCCGGCCTGCTCGAGCAATTGGCGGCCCTCGGCCACCTGGCCACCACCCATCCAGCAGGCACACAGGCGCAGGCGCGAGTCGGCGGCGAGGTCGATCAGGGCCCGGGCGACCTCGAGGGGGTCGGTCATCGCGTGGGGTGACAGCATGACCAGTACATTGTCGACGGCCGGATCGTCGGCCAGCAGGCGCAGGGTGTCGCGGTAGCGTTCCGGCGAGGCATCGCCGCCCAGGTCGAGGGGGTTGCCCGGGCGCCGCTCGCCGGCGATCAGGCGGCCCAGCCTGGCCAGACTGTCGTCGGACAGCACGGCCAGCGGAATACCCAGGTCGCCGGCCCGGTCGGCGGCCATCGCGCCGGGGCCGCCGCCGTTGGTGACGATGGTCAGCGGCGCTTCGCGCGGGCGGAAGCCGGCGGCCAGGGCCTTGGCGGCGAAGAACAGCTGGCCGATGTGCTGGACCCGCACCACCCCGGCGCGGCGCATCGCCGCGTCAAACACCGCATCGGCCACACAGGTGCTGCCGGCAGGGCTGTCCGTTTCATGGCGGCCGGCCTTGAGCAGGATGATCGGCTTGATCCGGGCCGCCGAGCGCAGGGCGCTCATGAAGCGCCGAGCATGCCGCACGTGGTCTACATAGAGCAGGATGTGGCGGGTGCGGGGGTCGTGCACCAGGTAATCGAGGGTCTCGCCGAAGTCCACATCCAGGGTGGAGCTGAGGGAGATCACCGACGAGAAGCCAACCTGGTTGGTGGCCGCCCAGTCCAGCACCACCGAACACATGGCGCCGGACTGGGACACCAGGGCCAGGTCGCCGCTGCCCACGGCGATGCGGGTCAGGGCGGCATGGAGGCCGATGTCCGGCCGCAGGATGCCCAGGCTGCCCGGTCCGAGCAGACGCAGGCCGGTCTCGCGGGCGGTGTCGAGCAGGCGCTTCTCCAGCGCGTCACCGCCCGACCCGGTGGCGGTGACGATCACCGCGTTGCGCACCCCACTGCGCCCGCACTGTTCGACGATGGCGTGCAGGGCCCGCGCCGGTGCGGCGATCACGGCCAGGTCCACACGGCCGCCGATGGCCTCCACCGAGGCGTGGCAGGCCTGCCCGAAGACCGTCTTGTGCTTGGGATTGACCGCGTGCAGGGGGCCACGGAAGCCGCCCTCGCGCAGGTTGGAGAAGATCACCCGGCCCACCGAGCGGGCCTCTTCGGAGGCGCCGATCACGGCGATGGAGGCGGGTTCGAACAGGGTGGCCAGGGAGTGGCGGGTCGGCATCGCAGCCCTCGGGTGGGTTACTCGATGGCTGCGATGTATAACATTTTTCCTTGTTCGCTATGTTGATTTGTATCGTATTTGGCCCGTGGGGCCTCCCGGCAGGGACGCCGGGAGCGGGGCTTACTCCAGCTCGCCGAACAGGTCTGGGCCGAAGACTTCGTAGTGGATGCGTTCCCGCGGGATGCCCCGTGCCACCAGCGCACGCCGCTGCAGTTGCATGAAGGGTAGCGGGCCGCACAGATACACGTCGGCGTCATCGGGCAGCGCGTCCACCCTGTCCAGGTCCATGCGTCCGTCGAGGGCCTCGCTTTCGGTGTCGTGCGGCGTCTCCAGCCACAGGTGTTGGCGGGCATGCTTCAGCGCTCCGAGGGCATCACGCACCTCGGCACGGTGGGGAAAGTGCAGGTGGTCGGTGGTGGCATAGCCAAACACGACCGGGCGTGCCGGCTGGGTGGCAGCCAGATGGCGGAGCATCGCCAGCATCGGGGTGATGCCCACGCCGGCACTCAGCAGTACCACTGCCCGGTCGCCCCCGGCGAGCTGGAAGTCGCCCGCCGGCGGTCCGACCCGCAGGGTGTCGCCGACCCGGATCACATCGTTGAGCTGGCCCGACACCGCGCCCGGCGGGGCTCCTTCGCCGTGCGGCACACGCTTTACGGTGATCCGCCAGGTGTCGCCGCCAGGCGCGTCGGACAGGCTGTACTGGCGTACTTGGATCAGCCCGCTGGCGGGGATGGGGAGGGCCACGCTGATGTACTGGCCCGGAGCGTAGCCTGCCGGTGGGCTGCCGTCGGTCGGACGCAGGCGCAGGGCAACGATGCCGTCGGCGGCCTCTTCTCTGTCTATGACCGCCATCTCAGGCCAATCCTGGCCGGCCTGCCAGTCGCGGGCCTGGTAGAGCCGCGCCTCGCGGGCCACCAGCTCGGTGGCCATCAGCCAGTACACCTCGTCCCAGGCGGCGGCGATGTCGGGCGTGATCGCCGCGCCCAGGACCTCGCCGAGGGAGGCCAGCAGGTGGCGCCCGACGATGGTGTATTGGGCCGGGGTGATGCCCAGGCTGACATGCTTGTGGGCGATGCGGTCGAGCACCGGCCCGATGATGGCCGGTTTGTCCATGTGGGTGGCGAAGGCATACACGGATCCGGCCAGGGCCTGAGCCTGATCGCCGGTGGCCTGGTTGCCGAGGTTGAAGAGGTTCTTCAGCTCGGGATGGTGGCTGAACATGCGTTCGTAGAAATGGCGGGTGATCGCCTCGCCGTGGGCGAGTAGCACCGGCACGGTGGCCTCGATCAGGGGACGGGCGGTGAGGGACAGCATGGGGTTTCCTTTACTTGTCTTGTGAAGGCCAGGGGCCGGAATCAACCCGCCCGCAGGTTGCCGAGGGCGTGGTGGGCGGCCAGCCGGATCACGTAGCCGAGCTTGAAGAAGGCCGCCGAGATCGGCAGAGCCAGGTGACCGGCGATCTGCATGCCGAGGCTGAAGCGCTCGGCGAAGGGGTAGGCCACCAGGGTCGAGACGAGCATGCCGAGCCCGGCGATGACCATCATCGAGCGTCCGGTGAGCAAGACCTTGCCAGGGTTGGGGAAAGGGCCGGGGTTCTCTGCGGGGTCCATCTTCATCTCCGTTCTGTGATCGGGTTAAGTGGACTATAGAATGCATCTTTTAAAGAGTCAATAAAAATGAATCTTTTTGAATTCCCCTTATAATGAGAGGGTTGAAACCTCGCGGGCACTCTGGAGGGCACCACCATGCACATCACCCAGCACACCGATTACGCCTTGCGGACGCTGATCTACCTGGCCGCAAACGAGCAGCGCCTGGTCACCATCCAGGAGGTGTCGGAGCGTTTCGAGGTGTCCCGCAGCCACCTCATGAAGGTCGTCAATCAGCTGATCCGCAATGGCTTCGTCGAAGGCATCCGCGGCAAGGGGGGGGGCATGCGTCTCGCCCGCCGGCCGACCGAGATCCGGGTCGGCGAGGTGGTGCGCAGGATGGAGTCCGACCTGGCCCTGGTGGAGTGCTTCACCGACACCAGCCGCTGCCTGCTCACCGCCACCTGCCGCCTGAAGGGCGTGCTCAACACGGCGCTGGAGGCCTTCTTCGAGTCCCTCGACCGGGTGACCCTGGCCGAGGTGCTGGGGCCGGCCCAGCACCAGTTGCTGCATGTGCTGAGGCGGGTGGCCTGAGCGCCGTCCGGCTCAGGGGCGTTGGCGGGCCGGCCGTCGCGCCAGATCCAGGCCGAGCAGCAGCGGGTCGTGGTCGGAGGAGCGATAGGGTGTGGCTGGGGGTGTGGCTGCGGCACCCGACGCGCAGCCGGTGCAGCTGGGCTGCCCGGGCTCCTGCCGGTAATCCAGGAACGGGGGTTCGTCGGCGTTGATGTGCCAGTGGGTGACGCCGCGGACCCGCGGGGTCAGCGCCGCGCTGGCCAGGGCATGGTCCAGGTAGCCGGCCTCTCCGTCGAACAGATAGGAATAGCTGGGGGGGCGTCGCCGGGCCAGCAGATCGACGAAGCCGCCTGCCGTGAGCAGCCTGACCGGATCCTCCTGGCCGTAGGCGTTCAGGTCGCCGATCAGCAGGATCCGGTTGCTGCCGGATGCTGCCGCAACACGGTCCGCAAAGACCTTCAGCTGGCGTGCCTGGGCGCTACGGCGGGCGGCGTAGCAGGCCTGGCCGTCGCCCTGGTCCCGGTCGGCGCCAGTGGCACCGGCGCAGTGCTTTGACTTGAAGTGGTTGACGATCACCGAGAAGCGCTCGCCCTCCCGGGTGGCAAAGGCCTGGGCCAGGGGCGGCCGGGTATTGACCGGCGCCGGGTCGGACAGCGCGGCGCCCACCAGGGCGAGCCGGCCTGGCTTGTAGATCAGGGCGACCCGGATCTCGTCGGTGCCGGTGCCGTCAGCGGGGTCCGGCACCGCCGCGTAGGTGCCGGCGCCCATCTCGGCATTGAGGGCGTTCACCAGATCGTGCAGGGCGGGAGTGCCGGTATCGCCAGGGTCGTTCTCGATCTCCACCAGGCCGACCACGTCCGCGTCGATGGTCTTGAGGGCCGCAATGATCTTGCCCTGCTGACGCGCGAAGGCGGCCGGCGAAGCAGCGCCACGAGGGGTGGGAAAGCCACCGCCGAGGCCATCGCCATTGAAGTAGTTGTGCACATTGAAAGCGGCCACCCGGTGTGTGCCGCCGACCGCCGCGGGCCGCTCCGGGCGCGGGGTCGAGTGCCTGAGTTGCGGCGCCTCGGTGGGGTGAAGACGATAGCCGGCGGCGGCGGGGCTGCCTGTGCCGACCGGGCCCTGATCCAGTACGCCGATCAGGGGGGCACCTAGCGTGTCGCCGGCACGCACGCGGCCCTGGGTATCCAGGTAAGGGGGTGGCGTCGGGTTCTGCACGGAGGCGCCATCGTCGAGGACCAGCAGGTGGCGTCGGTTGGCCTCCGCCAGTGCCCGTGCCGCGGCGGAGCCGGGTGGATGGCGGTTGGTGGGCGTCTCGAGGCGGCCCCCGGCCGAAAGGGTGAGCTGGCCGTAGCGGCCGAGCAAGGTGTTCTGGACGACCGTCATCGGCGAGACGATGCGCACGAGCATGCCCTCGTAGCGTTCCAGCGTGTCCCCGGCCTGAAGTGGGAGGCGGATATCCACCGGGCTGGGGAGCGAGCCGCCCTCCCGCAGGGTGATGGACCCCGGATTGGTCAGCTCGGTCAGGCCGTTGAATTCCGCCACCGTGGCCTTCAGGGTGATGCGCCGGCCCACGCTCAGACCGGCCGGGCGCGGGGTGTCGTTCAGGTACACGAAGATCCCGTCGGAGGTGGCCGGATTGCCATCACCCCCCGGATCCTGCACGAAGAAGCCGCGGAGCCCCGGAAACAGGGCGGTCACCACGCCACCGGTGATGAGGGTTTCACCCAGATAAGGACTGACCTCGCCAGCGCCCTGGATGGCCGGGATCGGCACGACCGGCGGAGCGGCCCTGGCCGGACCACCGGAGGCGCAGGTGAGGGTGCCGGCCAGAACACAGACCTACAGGCGGGGGAGGGGGGGCATGACGGTTACGGATGGTGGGCGGGGGCTCCATGCTCATGCATTCTTATGCCGATTGGCAATCGGGCGCGCTCCGGCGGCTCGCCTCAGCTCAGCCGGACCAGGGCTGCGCCACAGGCGATCAGAATTGCACCGGCAATACGCAGGCGTCCCATGTCCGTAGGAGCCGATGGTGAGCATCGGGCCGAGCAGCGCGAAGGGGGCCTGCTTGGCCGCGCTGGTGACATGACCCCGGCGCGGGTGACGCCTGCAAGGCAGGCGAAGCCGTTATCCGGCGGTTCTCGGAGCTATCGTGCCTTGCACTGCAGTTCGTCGGTCTTGCCACTATCGGTGTCCAGCCAGCTTACCGTCAGGGTCTTGTCCTGGCGGACGAGGCTGACGTTCCGGCCCTCGTAATGGCCGGCGTTCGCCGCGCCCACCTGCCACAGCGTCACGCTGCGGTCGCCGCGCTCCAGCCGGATCGTGGCCGGATCGGTGTCGAAGAAGCTGGCCACCACCTCATTGGCGGGATTGCCCTGACAGGCATGGGAGACGGTCTGCGGCGCCACCAGCCGCCAGACCGCCTGCAACTCGGAGGTGCGGAGCCTGTACTGGGCATCTACACAGGCTCTCACCGTATCGACGGTCCAGGTCGCGGTGATCCAGGTCTGCTGCCCGTTGGCCTTCCAGCAGTCGTTCCGGCCCTTGACCCATCCACGCTGTTCGGCACGCAACTGGGCAGCGAGCTTCCCGGAGGCTTTCGCCAGCGCCGCCTTGTAGACCGCATCGAGCTTGCGGTCGAAGGCTGCCAGGGCTGGATCGTTGCAGATCAGCTTCTCGACTTCACCCTGCACCTTGGCACAGTTGAAGGTGGGACCCTCGGCGAAGGCCGGGCCGGAGAGGGGGAGTGCGCAGGCAAGGGCCGGCAGCGCAAGAAACAGTGCTTTTCTCATTATGGTCTTCATGCTCGAGTCAGTTGCCTCATGGAGAAGTGGCCGTGTCCGGGGCGCCCCAGCGGGGAGTGTGTCGATAGGAAACATGAACCCCGTCCATGCGCTGCTCGCTCTTGAACACACGCACCCGGGAGTCGTGCACCAGGACGAGCGATCGCTCGTCCTTCCATTCGACGGATAGCTCGGGCCCTCCGCCAGGCCCGCTTGGCGCCGCGCCGTGATCCGTGTCGGATATGAACAGGTTTCCAGACCCGATGTCCAGATCTTCGTCGGCGTCGAGAAGGGATGCCTGAGTGCTGAAACCCGTCGTTGCGCCACAACTGCGTTCAAACACAAGGACGCGGCGCCTGCCTTCCGGGGCCGGGTATTCC
>JAFLDU010000103.1 GCA_017309145.1 Zoogloea sp.
AGGATGCGGCCGTCCAGCAGGCCTTCTTCGCGCGGCGTGACGACCCTGCGGCCGAGGCCCGTGCGAAGGCCCTCGAGGCCGGGTGGGCGGCCCGTGCCGAGGCCCGCCATGCCCGGGCCGAGGCCCTGCTGGGGGGCGCCTGATGGGCGGGCTGCTGCTGCGCCTGATGCTCGCCGGGCTGGTCGGCTGCCTGTGCTCCGGCGCAGCCCGGGGGGAGGCGGTCCAAGCCTTGCCGTGGCAGGTGGCGGATGCCGGGCGCGAGGCTTTCTCGCGGCCCATGGCGGGGCTCACCGAGGCCGAACGGGAGCGCTTTTTCCGCGGCCGTGCGCTGTTCAAACAGAGCTGGGTGGTGGCGCCGGCGAAGGACGACCGGCTGGATGGCCTGGGGCCGCTCTACAACCGGCTGGCCTGTGTCTCCTGTCATGCCCGCAACGGGCGCGGCCTGCCCCCCGAAGCCCCGGATGAGCGCATGCAGTCCATGCTGTTGCGCCTGTCGGTGCCGGGCGTGGGGCCCCACGGCGGGCCGCGTCCGCATCCGGCCTATGGTGATCAGTTCAACGAGGAGGCCATACCGGGCGTGCCGCCCGAGGGGCGCGCCGTGCTGCGCTGGGTCGAGTCCCGCCGGCGCCTGCCCGACGGCACGGTGGTGAGTCTGCGGCGGCCCCGGCTGAGCTTCACGGAACTGGGTTATGGCGCCATGGGCCCGGTGCGCGTGTCACCCCGGGTGGGGCAGCAGGTGGCCGGCATGGGGCTGCTCGATGCGGTCTCCGACGCCACGCTGGAGGCGTTGGCGGCCGAGGCGAAGCCGGACGGGGTGAAGGGGCGGATCAACCGGCTCGGCAGTGAGCCGGCGCAGGCCGGACGTTTCGGCTACAAGGCCAACATGGGCAGCCTGCGGGCCCAGATCGCCGGCGCCTTCCTGGGGGACTTGGGCATCACGTCGGTACTGCATCCGGATGAAAACTGCACGCCGGCCCAGGTCGCCTGCCGGCGCGCACCCAGCGGTGGTCGGCCTGAGCTGGAAGAGGCGCAACTCGATGAAGTCGAGTTCTACCTGGCCCATCTCGCCGTGCCGGCCCGTCGCGATGAGGGGGAGGCCGGGCTGCGGCAGGGCGAGGCCTTGTTCGCCGGGGTCGGATGTGCCACCTGCCACCGGCCCGTCCTGCGCACCGGCGCCTCGCCGCGTTTTCCCCGGCTGGCCGAACTGGACATCGCCCCCTACACCGACCTGCTGATCCATGACATGGGGGCCGGCTTGAGCGACGGGCGGCCGGATTTCCAGGCGTCCGGACGGGAATGGCGCACGCCGCCCCTGTGGGGCATCGGGCTGACCCGGACCCTCAGCGAGCGCGTCCGCTATCTGCATGATGGTCGCGCGCGCAACCTCACCGAGGCCATCCTGTGGCACGGCGGTGAGGCGGCCGTGGCGCGGCGGCGCTTCGAGGCCCTGGGGCGTCCGGAGCGGGCGGCGCTGCTGGCCTTCCTGGAGAGCCTGTGAATGGGCCGATCAGCCGGGCCTATGCTTGAAGGTGGTGCATTGCGCTATATAGCGGTGCATATTGTCGGTACGTCTCCGGCTGCCTTTCGGGAGGGCTGCATCGGAGGGTGTGGTTCAGGAGCCCACCCCGATGATCACCGACGGTGCCTTGAAGATGGCTGCCGCGGCCATGCCGGTCTTCAGGCCCAGGGCGGCGGCCCCGTCGCGGGTGATGGTGGCGTATACGGTCAATCCGCTGGCCAGGGTGACCGCCACTTCGGTGCTGATCTGCCCTTCGGTGATGGCGGAGACGGTGCCTTCCAGGCGGTTGCGGGCCGACAGCCTGACCCCCTCGCCATCCGTGAGGACCAGTACGGACGAGGCTTTGACCAAGGCCTTGACGGCTTTCCCGGCAGCCAGCCCGAGTTCGGCGACGCTATCGTTGGTGACGGTGGCGACGATGCGGGTGCCGTCCGGCAGGAGGACATCCACCTCGGCGTTGAGGGCGCCGGTCTTGACGGCTTCGACCTTGCCATCGAACACATTGCGGGCACTGATCTTCATGCTGGACGCTCCTGGGCGGACGGGACGGGCCCACTATACGGAGCAGGGCTGTATGCCTGCAACCATCATGCAGCGCAGCATTTGTGGCCTGCTATTTGCTCGAGTACAGTACATAACGTTGTGTATCGATCTATATAGGCGAATTGATGACCACCCGACGTCCCGTGCACCACAAGCTTGTCGGAAAGCTGACAGTCGATACCGAATTCGGCACCTTTCTGGGTGACACCCGGATCCGTCTCCTCGAGGCGATCTCCCGCTACGGGTCCATCTCCCAGGCTGCCAAGGCGGTGCCCCTCTCCTACAAGGCCGCCTGGGATGCGGTGGATGCCATGAACAACCTGGCCGAGGCTCCGCTGGTGGAGCGGGCCGTGGGCGGCAAGCACGGCGGGGGCACCCAGCTCACCGAGTACGGGCGGCGGGTGATCGCCATGTACCGGGCGGTGGAGCAGGAGTACCAGCAGGCCATCGACCGCCTGGCCGTCCGCCTGGGCGATGGGGGCGAGACGAATGTGCGCCAGTTCCAGACCCTGCTGCGCCGCATGTCGATGCGCACCAGTGCCCGCAACCAGTTTGTCGGTACCGTGTCCGGGCTGCGCGAAGGGGAGGTCAGCTTCGAAGTGCGTATCCGTGTGGACGACGCCAACGAAGTGGTGGCCGTGATCACCCGGGCCAGCGCCGAGAACCTGGAGCTGGGCATCGGCAGCGAGGTGCATGCCTTCGTCAAGGCGCCCTCGGTGCTGATCATCACCGACCCCCAGGCCCGCACCACGGCTCGCAACCACCTGTGGGGCCAGGTCACCGCCATCCATGAGGGGCCGGTCAGCTCGGAGGTGACGATCACCCTGCCCAGTGGCCGCAACATCACCTCGGTGGTGACCCACGACAGCATCGACAACCTTGAGCTCTCGGTAGGCAGCCCCGCATGCGCGGTGTTCCAGGCCACCTCGGTGATCCTCGCCGTCTTCGATTGAATTCCAACCCTTGCCGGAGTCATGCCATGCAACCTGCTTTTCGTCGTCTCGCCCTGTTTGCCGCGCTTGCCGGTGTCGCCCTGACGGCCCGCGCCGAGGAGGTCTCCGTGGCGGTGGCCGCCAATTTCACCGCCCCCATGCAGAAGATCGCCGTCGAGTTCGAGAAGGCCACCGGCCACAAGGCCCAGCTGATCTTCGGCTCGACGGGCAAGTTCTACGCCCAGATCAAGTCGGGCGCGCCCTTCCAGCTGCTGCTTGCCGCCGACGACGAGACACCGGCCAAGCTGGTCAAGGAAGGTGACGCCGTGGCCGGCAGCCAGTTCACCTACGCCATCGGCAAGCTGGTGCTGTGGTCGCCCAAGCCCGGTTACGTGGATGACAAGGGCGAGGTGCTGAAGTCGGGCAAGTTCGAGCACCTGTCCATCGCCAACCCCAAGCTGGCGCCCTATGGCCTGGCGGCCACCGAGACGCTCAAGGCACTCGGCCTGGCGGACGGCCTGCAGTCGAAGATCGTGATGGGCGAGAGCATCACCCAGGCCCAGCAGTTCGTCAGTGCCGGCAGCGCCGAGCTGGGCTTCATCGCCTTCTCGCAGATCCACAAGGACGGCAAGCTGATCGAAGGCTCCCACTGGCTGGTCCCGGCCAAGTATTACAACCAGATCCGCCAGGATGCGGTGGTGCTGGGCAAAGGCAAGGGCAATGCCGCGGTCGAGGCCCTGACCGGCTTCCTCAAGTCGAAGACGGCGGCGGAGATCATCAAGTCCTACGGTTACGATCTCTGAGTGATGCACCTGTCCGCGGATGACTGGTCGGCGATCCGCCTGACCCTGGAGCTGGCCAGCATCGTCACGGTGCTGTTGCTCATCATCGGTACCCCCATCGCCTGGTGGCTGGCCCGCAGCCGTTCGCCGCTGCGCGGTGTGGTGGGGGCCGTGGTGTCCCTGCCCATCGTGCTGCCGCCCACCGTGCTGGGCTTCTACCTGCTGGTGGTGATGGGGCCGGAGGGGATGGTCGGCCGGCTCACCGAAGCGCTGGGGCTGGGGCGGTTGCCCTTCACCTTCCCGGGCCTGGTGGTGGCATCGATCCTGTATTCGTTGCCCTTCGTGGTGCAACCGGTGCAGAACGCCTTCATGGCCATGGGGGATCGCCCCCTGGAGGTGGCGGCCACCTTGCGTGCCTCGCCCTTGCGGACCTTCTTCTGCGTGGCGCTGCCGCTGGCCCGCCCCGGCTTCATCACCGCGGCCATCCTGGGCTTCGCCCATACTGTGGGCGAGTTCGGTGTGGTGTTGATGATCGGCGGCAACATCCCGGACAAGACCCGTGTCATCTCCATGCAGATCTACAACCACGTGGAAGCCCTGGAGTATGGCCAGGCCCACGGGCTGGCGGCGATCCTGCTGGTGTTTTCCTTTCTCGTTCTGCTGGCCCTGTACACGGTCGGCGGTGCGCGCAACACGCTGGGAGCCGGGCGTTGAGCGGCGGGCTCATGCTGCAGTGCCGGTTGCCCCTGGCCGATTTTGCGTTGGAGGCGGATCTGCGCCTGCCCGGGCGCGGGGTGACGGCCCTGTTCGGTCCGTCCGGCTCCGGCAAGACCACCCTGTTGCGCTGCGTGGCGGGCCTGGCCCGGGCGGCGGGGCGGGTGGAGATCAATGGCGAATGCTGGCAGGACGACGCCCGGCGCATCTTCCTGCCCACGCACAAACGTCCCCTCGGCTATGTGTTCCAGGAGGCCAGCCTGTTCGCCCACCTGTCGGTCAGGGCCAACCTCGAGTTCGGCCTCAAGCGCATCGTGCCGGCACAGCGCAAGGTCGGCTGGGATGCGGCGCTGGAGCTGCTGGGGATAGGCCATCTGCTGGAGCGGGGCACGGCGGCGCTGTCGGGCGGCGAGCGCCAGCGGGTGGCGATCGCCCGGGCCTTGCTCACCAGTCCGCAGCTGCTGCTGATGGACGAGCCCCTGGCGGCCCTCGATGGACGCCGCAAGCAGGAGATCCTGCCCTACCTCGAGCGCCTGCACGATGAGTTGGCGATCCCTGTCCTGTATGTCAGCCATTCCCCCGACGAGGTGGCCCGGCTGGCCGATCATCTGGTGCTCCTCGAGCAGGGCCGAGTGCTGGCCAGCGGGCCGATCGCCGAGCTCCAGGCCCGCCTCGACCTGCCTCTTGCGCTCGACGATGATGCCGCCGTGGTGGTCGAGGCCGAGGTCCTGGCCCACGACGAGGCCTACGCCCTGACCCGTCTCGGCCTGGCCGGAGGTGTCATCCAGGTGACCCGCAAGCCGCTGGCGGTGGGGCAGCGGGCGCGCATCAAGGTCCAGGCCCGGGACGTGAGCATCGCCCTGTCGGCCGACAACCCCTCCAGCATCGTCAACCGCCTGCCGGCACGGATCCGCGGCTTTGGCGAGGCGGCGCATCCGGCGCAGTGCCTGGTGAGCCTCGACGCCGGCGGCACGCGCCTGCTGGCCCGCATCACGCGCCTGTCCCGGGACCAGCTGGGTCTGCGGGAGGGCATGGACGTGGTGGCCCAGATCAAGTCAGTGGCCTTGCTGGCCTGAGGGCGCACCTCCCGCCGGGGTGGGGCCAGGGCGGATCTCAGGGCAGGGATTTGAGGCGCCGGTAGAGGGTCCGCTCACTCATCCCGAGGCGTGCAGCCAGTGCCTTGCGAGAGCCCCGGTGGTCACGCACGATGGCGGTCAGTTCCGCGTCGCTCAGGCCGGTCGCAGACCGGAGGGCGGACGGCTCCGCGTCCTCGTGGCGGGGGCGCGGCAGCGCCGCGGGCTCCGGGGTTGGCGGGCTGTGCAGTTCCTCGGGCAGGTGGCGGACCTGCAGGGTGTCGCCATCGCACAGCAGGCTGGCCCGCTGCAGGATGTTGCGCAACTCGCGCACATTGCCCGGGTAGGCGTAGGCCTCCAGGCAGGCCAGGGTGTCGGGGGCGAGGCTCAGGCGCCGCTCGGGGGCGACCCGCTCCAGCAGCGTTTCGGCCAGCGGGGCGATGTCTTCCCGGCGCTGGCGCAGGGGTGGCAGGCAGATCGGGAAGGTGTTTACCCGATAGAAGAGGTCCTGGCGGAACTGGCCGCTTTCGACGAGCGCCTTCAGCGGCCGGTGGGTGGCGGAGATCAGGCGGATGTCGGCACGCAGCAGCTCGGTGCTGCCGACCCGCCGATAGGTGCCGGTTTCCAGCAGGCGCAACAGCTTGACCTGCATGCTCAGAGGGATGTCGCCCATCTCGTCGAGGAACAGGGTGCCACCGCCAGCGGCTTCCACCAGGCCGGCCTTGCGCGAGGTGGCCCCGGTGAAGGCGCCGCGCTCATGGCCGAACAGCTCGCTTTCGAACAGGGTTTCGGTGAGACCGGAACAATCCACCGCCACGAACGGGCCTGTGGCACGACGGCTGGCGTCGTGGATGGCCTGGGCGACGAGTTCCTTGCCGGTGCCCGATTCACCCTGGAGCAGCACGGTGGCCTCCGATGGGGCGACCCGCGCCACCAGCTCCAGCATGGCCCGGAAGGCCGGCGCACGGCCGGTGAGCTGCGGTGCGTCGGCCAGCCCCCGCGCCACCGGCAGCGGTTCCAGCTTCTCGATGAAGTAGGCGATCCGGCCGGTGTCGTCGCGGATCGGTGACAGCTCGATGTTCTCGTAGCTCTCGCCCGCCGAGGTGTGATGCAGATGCACCACCCGCTCCCGCTGTCTCGACTTGAGGCTGCGCGCCAGCGGGCAGGACTCGCCGGCCTGGTCGCAGGGGACCGCATAGCGGTGGGAGACCTCGAAGCAGGTGCGCCCGACGATCTCCGCCGAAGGGCCGGCCTTGGCCCGGTAGGCCGCGTTGGCGGCCAGGATCCGGTAGTTGCGGTCGCACAGGATGTGCGGTTCGGGCAGGGTTTCGAGGAAGGACACGAGCTCGGGCAGGGGGGATGGGGGGGCGGTCATCGCGGGCTCGTTCTCTGTCACGGTGGCGGTTGAGTGGCAGTGAAATGCTGTCATGGCAGTGTGGCAGCGTCAAGCCGCTGCGCCTGATTTCCACCTGCGGAGATCTGCAACGGATTGTCGTAAAAAGGATTTTGCATTTAAGGCTAGGGTGGCACGGGTCTTGATTAGCACTTTCTGATGTTCAAGAAAGGCTGCCAAACAGTGACTTCTTCCGACGCGCGCTTGCGGCGCCATCTGGGCTGGGTCGTCGCCCTCAAGCTGATCGCCCTCGGCGCCCTGTGGTGGTTCTGCGTGCGTGATGCCGGGCTGCGCGTCGATCCGGCCGCGGTATTGAGGCAGTTCGCCCCCCACCCCATCGCGCAAGGATCCCCCCATGGTCAGTGAACACCTGGTCGACCTGTCCCGGCTGCAGTTTGCAGCCACCGCCCTGTACCACTTCCTGTTCGTTCCCCTGACCATCGGCATGGTGTGGCTGCTGGTGATCATGGAGTCGGTCTACGTGATGACCGGCAAGCCCCTGTACAAGGACATGACCCGTTTCTGGGGCAAGCTGTTCGGCATCAACTTCGCGCTGGGGGTGACGACCGGCATCACCATGGAGTTCCAGTTCGGCACCAACTGGGCTTACTACTCCCATTACGTGGGGGACATCTTCGGGGCGCCGCTGGCCATCGAGGGGCTGATGGCCTTCTTTCTCGAGTCCACCATGATCGGCCTGTTCTTCTTCGGTTGGGACCGCCTGTCCCGCCGCCAGCACCTGATGGTGACGGTGCTGATGGCGGTGGGGACCAACCTGTCGGCCCTGTGGATCCTGATCGCCAACGGCTGGATGCAGAACCCGGTGGGCGCCGAGTTCAGCGACGTGACCATGCGCATGGAGATGACCGACTTCTGGGCGGTGGTCTTCAATCCGGATGCCCAGGCCAAGTTCGTGCATACCGTGTCGGCCGGCTATGTCACCGGGGCCATGTTCGTGCTGTCTATCTCGTCCTGGTACCTGCTGCGTCGCCGTGACGTGGAGTTCGCCAAGCGCAGCTTCGGCATCGCCGCGGCCTTCGGCTTTGCTTCCGTGTGCTCGGTGATCGTGCTGGGGGACGAGTCCGGCTACACCGTCGGCGAGGCGCAGCAGACCAAGCTGGCCGCCATGGAGGCCATGTGGGAGACCGAGCCGGCGCCGGCCGCCTTCAACCTCGTCGCCATTCCCAACGAGGCGGAGATGAAGAACGACTTCGCCATCGAGATCCCCTGGGTGATGGGCCTGATCGGCACCCGCTCGCTGGACAAGCAGATCCCCGGCATCAAGGAGATCAAGGCCAGGAACCGGGAGCGCATCGTCGCCGGCATCGAGGCGGTGACCGCCCTGGATGCCCTGCGCCGCGACCCGGGCGATCAGGTGGCGCGCCGCCGCTTCGAGGCGCACAAGGCCGACCTCGGCTTCGGCCTGCTGCTGAAGAAGTACGTCAGCCACTACGAGCAGGTCACGCCGGAGATCATCGAGAAGGCGGTGAATGACACCGTGCCCCGCGTGGCGCCGATGTTCTGGAGCTTCCGGCTGATGGTGGCCTTGGGCCTGGCCATGCTGCTGCTCTTCGGGCTGGCCCTGTGGCACTCGGTGAAGGGGGATTTCGCCGACCGGCCCGGCTTGTTGCGGGCCGCCGTGTACGCGCTGCCGATGCCGTGGATCGCCTGCGAGGTGGGCTGGTTCGTCGCCGAATACGGCCGTCAGCCCTGGACCATCTACGGTGTCCTGCCGACCCACCTGTCGGTGTCGACCCTCAGCGTGGACAGCCTCTACGGCTCGCTGGCCGGCTTCGTCGGCTTTTACACCCTGCTGCTGGCCGTCGAGATGTACCTGATGGTCAAGTTCGCCAGGCAGGGGCCGGGCAGCCTGGGCACCGGCCGCTATGCCAACGAAGCACACGCCTGAACGGAGGAGACCCCCGATGCTCGATTACGAATTCCTCAAACTGATCTGGTGGCTGCTCGTCGGCGTGCTGCTGGTGGGCTTTGCCATCATGGATGGCCACGACATGGGGGTCGGCACGCTGCTGCCCTTCGTCGCCAAGGACGACACCGAGAGGCGGGTCGTCATCAACACGGTCGGCCCCCACTGGGACGGCAACCAGGTGTGGTTCATCACCGGCGGCGGCGCCATCTTTGCCGCCTGGCCGCTGGTCTACGCCACCGCCTTCTCGGGTTTCTACTGGGCCATGCTGGCGGTGCTGTGGGCGCTGTTCTTCCGCCCGGTGGGGTTTGACTACCGCAGCAAGATCCACCATCCCGGCTGGCGCAAGATCTGGGACTGGGGGCTCTTCATCGGTGGTGCGGTGCCGCCGCTCATCTTCGGGGTGGCCTTCGGCAACCTGTTCCAGGGGGTGCCGTTCAGTTTCGACGACCATCTGGTGTCCACCTATTCGGGCAGCTTCTGGGCCTTGCTGAATCCCTTCGCGCTGCTGGCCGGGGTGGTGTCCACGGCGATGATCACCTTCCACGGGGCCATCTACCTGGCCCACCGTACCCAGGGCGAGATCCAGTGGCGGGCCCTGCGGGCGGCGGGCTTCTTCGGTGGGCTGCTGGTGCTGAGCTTTGCCGCCGCGGGGGTCTGGTTGTGGCTGGGCATTCCCGGCTACGTCATCCAGTCTGCGGTGGATGGGGCGGCCTTGCCCAATCCCCTGGCCAAGACCGTGGTGCGGGAGGCCGGGGCCTGGTTTGCCAACTACCGGCACCAGCCGGCGACCGTGGCCCTTCCGGTGCTGGCCTTCGCCGGGGTGATCGGCGCCCAGGTGCTGGCCCGCCGCGGGCGCACGATGGCCGCTTTCTGGGCCTCGGCCCTGGCCATCGTCGGGGTCATCGGCACGGCCGGGGCGGCCCTGTTCCCCTTCGTGATGCCCTCGTCCCTCGATCCACGGGCCAGCCTCACCGTGTGGGACAGCGTCTCCAGCCAGCGCACCCTCGGCATCATGCTGTGGGCCACGCTGATCTTCATGCCCATCATCATTTTCTACACGAGCTGGGCCTACCGCGTGATGGGGGGCAAGGTCACCGCCGCCTACGTGCGGGAAAACAGCCATTCCGCCTACTGAGGAGTCAAGGACATGTGGTATTTCACCTGGGTACTGGGCATCGGCTTCGCCGTGCTGCTGGCCATTCTCAACGCCCTGTGGGCCGAGCATGAGGCCGGGCGTCGGTCGATGGCCGGGGAGCGTGACTGATGACGATCCATACCGTTTCCCTGCCCGCGGGCGACGCTGCCGACGGCAGCGCCTGCAACCCCTCCCGGCGCACGCTGTTGGTGGCCACGGCCGGAGCCGGTGGTGCGCTGCTGGTGGGCGCCGCCATCCCCTTCGTCGGCAGCCTCACGCCCTCCGAAAGGGCCATGGCGGCGGGCGCGCCGGTCGAGGTGGACATCGACAAGCTGGCCCCTGGCGACATGATGGTCGTTGAATGGCGGGGCAAGCCCGTGTGGATCCTGCGCCGCACACCCGGGATGCTCGCCGCCCTGGCCAAGGCCGAGCCCCACCTGGCCGATCCTGCGTCCGCGGTCGAGGCGCAGCAGCCCGATTACGCACGCAACCCGCAGCGTTCCCGGCGCCCTGATGTCTTTGTGGCGGTCGGTATCTGCACCCACCTGGGGTGCTCGCCGTCCAGCGCCTTCCAGGCGGGCAATCCGGCTCTGGGGGCTGACTGGCCGGGGGGCTTCCTGTGCCCCTGCCACGGTTCGACCTTCGACTTCGCAGGGCGGGTCTTCAAGAACAAGCCGGCCCCGACCAACCTCGAGGTGCCGCCCCACGCCTATCTGAGCGATACCCGCCTGATCATCGGCGTCGATCAGCCGGCCTGACCGGCGCGTCCGGGGAGAAGCGTCATGCACGAGAGAAAAACGGAGGGCATCACAGCGGACGCCCCGGACCGGGGCTTCCGCCTGCTGTCCTTGCTGACCGGTGTCGTCCTGATCGTTCTGCTCACCGTCTTTCCCCAGGTCGCCATGGACCGATGGGGAGCGGCGGATCATCTCGCAGCCCTGCTGCTGCTGTGGTCGATGAGCGCGGGGCTGGTGAGTGGGGTGGGCTTTGTGCCGGTCAGAGGAGGGCCGCGCCTGCTGCTGTCGAGCCAGGCCTGCCTCTTTGCCCTGGTGCTGGGCGTGCTCAGGGTCGCCGGGCATTGAGTTGGTGCCCGGGCCGGCCTCATCGCAGCCCGGAAGCGGCCCGCTTCATCCCTGCTCCAGGATGAGCCTGGCTCGCGTAATCACGTTCTTCAGTTCCTGCTTTGTGTCCTGCAGCAGGGTGTCGAGTTCCGCACCCGCCCGCTGGCCATGGGTGAGGTCCTGCAGGCGCTCGGCCAGTGTCCGCAGCGGGAAGGCGCCGATCTGGGCTGCCGTGCCCTTGAGGTTGTGGGCGACCTGCTCTGCCGTAGGCCAGTCTCCTTCCTGTACGGCTGCGGAGGCACGTTCGGCGGCATCGGTCTGGCCGACCAGGAACTGCCCGAGGATCTGGCGGTACAGTGTCTCGATGCCGGCGACCTGCGCCAGACCCTGCACGGGGTCGATCGACTCTGCGTCCGGTGAGGTGGACGCGGTGGCCTCGCGTGTTTCGGCGGACGCCATCGTGGCCGGCTGGGGAAGCCATTTCTGCAGGATAGCGACCAGCTTGTGGGGGTCGATCGGCTTGCCGATGTGATCGTTCATGCCGGCTTCCAGGCAGCGCTGGCGGTCACCGGCCATGGCGTTGGCGGTCATGGCGATGATGGGCAGGTCTGTCGGCGTGGCGCTGCGGCGGATCTCCCGGGTGGCAGCGAGGCCATCCATGACGGGCATCTGCATGTCCATGAAGATCAGCCCGTACGGGGCCTTCCGGGCCATCTCGACGGCCAGGGCGCCGTTCTCGGCGATGTCCGCCTCGAGCCCCAGGACCTGCAGCAGGCCCTTGGCGACCTCCTGGCTGAGCTCGTTGTCCTCGGCGACCAACACCCTGATGCCCTGGAATTCCGTGTGGGGTGCCAGGGCCTCCAGGCGGGCCGGCGCCTGGGGCGTGTCCTTGCGCGGCCCTCCGAACTGACGGATGACCGCATTGAACAGCGCGGACGGTGTGACGGGCTTGGTGAGCACCTCGCGGACGCCTTCTCTCGCGGCGGCGGCCATCACTTCGTCACGGTCGAAGGCGGTCACCATGACCGTGGCGGGGGCGGCATGGCCCAGCCTTTCCGGGAGCTTGTGCGCCACCTGGATGCCGTCCATGTCGGGCATCTTCCAGTCGAGCAGAATCAGGTCGTAGGGCTGCCCGTCGTGCTCCGCCCGCTCGGCCTCATCCAGAGCCTCCTGGCCTGAGGCCACGGAGTGGGGGGTGAAGCCCATGCTCAGTGACATCTCCTCGATGACCTCCCGGGCTTGCGGGTTGTCGTCGACAATCAGGGTGTGCAGGCCCCGCAGATCCGGGTTGTCCAGGTAGGTCGGCCCGGGTTTGTCGCCAACGGCGAGGCGGGCCGTGAAGGCGAAGGTGGAGCCCGCGCCCGGCGTACTGTCGACGGTGATGTCGCCTTGCATCAGGCGGGCCAGCCCCCGTGAGATCGCCAGGCCCAGCCCGGTGCCGCCGAACTTGCGGGTGGTCGATGTGTCGGCCTGGTGAAAGCTTTCGAAGAGATTCTGGCGCTGCTCATCGGAGAGGCCGATGCCGCTGTCGCTGATCGCAAAGCACAGGCATGCCTGGGCGTCGGAGCGCTCGGTGGCCGACACGAGCACGGAGACGTGCCCCTTTTCAGTGAACTTGATCGCGTTGTTGATCAGGTTGATGAGGATCTGCTTGATCCGGAAGGCATCGCCGATCAGCTGTCTGGGCACGTCGGGCTTGATGCGGACGATGAACTCAAGGCCCTTGCGGGCGATGCGCTCACCAAAGACCGCGATGAGCTCTTCAAGGAGCAGTTCGAGCTCGAAGGCATCGTGCTCCAGTACGGTCTTTCCCGCCTCAAGCTTGCTGAAGTCCAGGATGTCGTTGATGACCGAGAGCAGGTGCTGGCTCGCGCCGTGGATCTTGAGCAGATAGTCGCGCACACCCGGTGGTGGCCCAGCCTTCAAGGCCAGGTGGGTCATGCCGATCACCGCGTTCATGGGGGTGCGGATCTCGTGGGACATGTTGGCCAGGAAGGCCGCCTTGGTGTTGGCTGCGTCCTCCGCCAGCGCGCGGGCGCGGGCCATCTCGTCGATGGCGGCCCGCTCGGCGGTCACGTCCTCGAAGGTGCCGGCAAAGCCCTGGGTCGGATCCTGCGGGCTGATGGCGCGCACCGTCTTGCGGCACCAGAAGCACTGGCCGTTGCGCCGGATGAACTGACGCTCCTCCGAAAAATAGCCCGATTCGGCGAGGGCTTCGGCCAGCTTGTGGCTCACCTCCTCATAGGTGTCGGTGTCGGGGTAGAGCACGGCGGTCGTCTGCCCCACGAGCTCGCCGGGGGGGTAGCCGAACAGCTCCTCCATGGTCTGGTTGCACTGGACGATGAGCCGGTCGCGGGTCAGGATGATGCCGACGGTGGCCGCGTCGAAGACGGCCTTCTGCTCGTCGGCACGGCTCTTCAGTGCGCTGGCGGCCGCGCGTTCCTGGGTGATGTCCGCCACGGTAGCGAGGGCAATGCTGTCGGGCTGGCCCGGTTCCAGCAGGCGGATGGAGACTCTTGCCCACAGGCGGGTACCATCCTTGCGGAGGATTTCATGCTCGCGATGGACGGTGCCACCGCCCGCGATGTGGGGGTACAGCTGTTCGCCAAAGCGCTCGAAGGCCTCCACGCTGTCATACCACGCCCGTGTCGAGTGGCCGACCATCTCGTCCTTGTCATAGCCCAGCAGGGTCTCGAGCATCCGGTTGCACTTGAGCACGATCCGGTCTTTCAGCAGCACGATGCCGATGGGGGCGGCGTCGAAGATCGCGCTGAGTTCGACGGTGCGCTGCTGCACCAGGTCTTCGAGGTGGTCGTTGTAGGTCTCCAGGTTGGTTTGGGCCTGCTTG
>JAFLDU010000104.1 GCA_017309145.1 Zoogloea sp.
GGTTGAGGGCCGCCACCTGCACCGCGGCCAGATCGTCAGCGCCCAGGCCGGCGGCATCCGGGGCGAGCAGGATGGTGGGTTCGTCCACCGTGGCGACGCGCTTGAAGCCTTCGATCAGGGCGGTCTTGTCCACTGCGTCATCCAGATCGCCGACCGAGGTGATCCAGGCCTTGCCGCCGCCGTTGTCGAAGAACAGCCGCATGCTGTCATAGAGGTACTTGGTGTTGGTGGCGGCCAGGGTGGCGCTCTGGAAGCGGTTGCCGGCGTCCAGGTCCACCCGGTCGAGCTGCAGGG
Organism: Zoogloea sp.; assembly: GCA_017309145.1. Lineage (GTDB taxonomy): Bacteria > Pseudomonadota > Gammaproteobacteria > Burkholderiales > Rhodocyclaceae > Zoogloea. The sequence goes on from JAFLDU010000104.1 coordinate 295, forward strand.
TGGGGGCGCCGCCGAAGAGCGTCTCGAACTCCAGCAGGGAGGTGATGCGGGTGGGTACGTTGCGCAGGTCGTTGGTCACCGTGCGGGTGGCGCGAGCGGTGTAGCCGACAAAGGCCGGTACCGCGGTCTCCACTTCGGCCACCGAGGGCGGAAAGACCGAAATCTCTTCGACATACACATCGGGCGTGCGGTAGGTGGGCATGGCGGCTTCGCTCCTCTTCGCTGGGCTACTTGAGATGGACGACGAACTGGGCGTCGGGGCGGTCGGCGCCCGCCTGAGGCAGGTGGCCGATCAGGACTTCGTCATGGCGATAAAGCTCCAGCCCGCTCGGGCCGCGGGCGCGCCGGGGGACCGGTGCCAGGGCTTCGAACAGGACCACGCGGCGGGTGCCGCCGCCGAGCTGGGCAGGGCTGAGGTGGGTGGGTCCCAGGGCATCGGATTCGATGCGGCGGAAGGCGATGGGGGCGCGACCGTCGCCGGCTGCGCCGTTGTCCTCGATGCGCAGGCTGGCGGCATCGTCGGCATCGGTGGGGGTCAGCACCACGTAGTAGCGCAGGGTGTCCTCACGGGGTGCCAGGGGCAGCTGGAAAGCCTGGCTTCGGCGCACATGCTCGCTGCTGGCGGTGAGTTGCAGGAGGCCCCAGGGGGCGGCATCGGCGAGGCCGCTGTCACGGAGCAGGGGGGCGTCGCGGGGAATGCCGCGTGCCGCAGCGAGGCGGTCCGGAGCATCGGGGGTGTTGGCGTAAAGCGGGATCTCGCCGGCTGCCAGCGCGGGGCTGCGGGTGTATAGGGCAAAGCTGCTGTGACGCGGGACGAGACCGAAAAGCAGGCTGTGCCCGACGCAGTCGCCCAGCGGATTGCCGAGTTCGTCGGTGGCGATGACGACCTGCAGGCGGCCGTCATGCTGCCGGATCAAGGCCTGCATGGCGCCGAGGGTGGCGCGTCCGGCGGGGGCCAGCATGAACTCGAATTCGTTCGCCATCCCGCCGCGGAAGGCGTGATTCACGGTGAGCTCCCAGAGCAGGCGGAAATGGGCGTTCATCGCGGCGTCGTGCGGGTGGTGATGTGGGTCACCGGCATGCTCACCTGGGCGGGCTCGGTGTCCTGCAGGCTCAGCATGCGTACCCGGTAAACGACCGATGGCAGGTGGCGGGCGCCCAGGCAGGCCCACATCTGGTTGGCTTGCTCGGGGCCGTAATTGATCAGCTCCACGGACAGCCGGTCGAGGCCGGCGGGGAGTCCGGGATGGGTGGCGGCCGTGAACAGCGGGTGGGCCTGGAAGTGGGTGAGGACCAAGCCCAGCATGCGCAGCCCTTCGTGGTACTGGCTGAAACGGGCGGCGACGAGCACCACCAGATTGATCATGAGGGGTGGGGGCAGGACGACGTGGCGTCCATCCATCAACATCTGCTGGGGCGCCGGCATGCGGGCGACGCGCTCCTCCTCGATCTGAAACAGACTCATCCGGAGGCTGTCCTCGGCGAGTGTCCAGTTGCCTTTGTCATCGACCAGCGCGCCCAGGGTGGCTTGTCCGAAGGTGGAGTCGAGACGTCGCTGCAGGTAAGCGTTGAGCTCGTCGATCAGGAACTTCAGTGATACATCGATCACAGTGTCTCCCCGCACTTATGCGTTGGTGATGGCTGCTACCCGCGTTGTTGAATCTTAGGTGCCGGATCGGGGAGGTGCGATAGAAATGTCGATGCGTTTTGCGTAAGCGTGAATGTCTGCGGCTATGAAGGGCGTCGCTTCCCGGCTCGCCGGGGAGGGCGCCGAGGCGCGCTCAGCGCTGTTGCAGCGTCAGGCGGCCGCCGCGTTTGCGGGTGCCGGCCCCGGTCATGGCCGCCAGGCCGCTGCTGCCATGGGCATGACAGATGGCACAGCCCAGAGCGTCGGCGGCGTCGGCGGAGGGGGCCCCGTCCAGACTCAGCAGGCGTTGCACCATGTGGCTGACTTGCTCCTTGGCGGCCTTGCCATGGCCCACCACGGCCTGCTTGACCTGCAGGGCCGTGTATTCGGCCACCGGCAGGTCGCGCGAGACGGCGCCGCAGATGGCCGCGCCGCGGGCCTGGCCGAGGAGTAGGGTGGACTGGGGATTGACGTTGACGAAGACGATCTCCACCGCCACTTGGTCTGGGCGGTAAGTGTCGATGACTTCCTGGACGCCTGCCAGGATGATCTTGAGCCGCTCCGGCAGGCTGCCTTCACCGGTCTTGATGCAGCCGCTGGCCACGTAGCGCAGCTGGCTGCCCAGGGTGTCGATGAGGCCGAAGCCGGTGATGCGCAGGCCGGGGTCGATGCCCAGAATGCGGGTGGCGACGGTGGCCGAGGCGGCAGGGCCGTGGATCTTCATCGGCGTGCCAGCCAGACGCCGAAGACGCTCAGCCCCATGCCCGCCAGGGCCAGCCCGGTGAGGGTCTCGCCGAAGGCGGCCCAGGCGATCAAGGCGGTGGTGGGGGGGGTCAGGTAGAACAGGCTGGCCACATTCACTGCACTGCCACTGCGGATCAGCAGGTTGAGCAGGCTGACGGCGCCGACCGATAGCACCAGCACCAGCCACAGCAGCGCGAAGACGAACTGACCGGACCACTCGATGACCATGCTCTCGGTCTGGCTGGCGACCAGGGCCGACAGGGCGAGGGTGGGCAGGAACTGGATCACCGAACCGGTGCGCAGGTCGAAACCGGGGCAGAAGCGCTTCTGGTACAGGGTGCCGAGGGTGATACCGAGGAGGGCGACCACCGCCGGCACGAGCATGGCGCCGAGTTCCGGCAAGGCGGTGGCGGCCGCGACCTTGTGAGCGACGACCAGCCCGACGCCGGCAAAGCCGGCCACCAGGCCGATCCACTGGCGCGGCAGTACCTTTTCGCCCAGCAGGGCGCCGGCGCCCAGTGCGGTGAGCAGCGGCTGCAGGCCGACCACGAGGGCAGTGATCCCCGCCGGCAGGCCGTGGCGGATGGCGGTGAACACGCCGCCCAGATAGACCGCATGGACGAGCACCCCGGTGAGCGCGATGTGGAACCACTGACGCGGGTCTTTCGGCCACGGCGCACGGGTGGCCAGGGCCAGCATGCCCATCAGGGCGATCACCAGCACGTAGCGGGCGCACAGGAAGCTGAGGGGCTCGGCGTAGGGCAGGCCGTACTTGGCGCCGATGAAGCCGGTGCTCCACAGGAGCACGAACAGCAGTGGAAAGAGGCGGGTCAACAGCGGGCTCACCGGGCCTTACTGGGATGAGTGCTTGCTGCGGTAGATGCGGGTCGCGGCGGAGACGATGATCTGCACGTCCGCCGGCGCGATGTCCGGCAGATTCTCGCGGACCACCCGGTAGGCGAGGTGCTCCAGGGACTGGCCGTTCCAGGCGTTGGCCGGGTCGAAGAAGGGCTCGATGATGAGGTAGGCCTTGTCCACCAGCTCACGCAGGCTGAGGTTCTTGCGGCGCTCGACGGGGGTGCTCATGGGGGCTCCAGAAGAGGGATCATTGGGCGACGCCGGATCATACCCCAGGGTGTGCGCCAGGGTCGGCGGCATCGGCATGAAGCCTCAGCCTTCTTCCTTGTGTGCCGGTGCCGGATACCAGCGTGCCGGGGGAACCACCTTTTCGGCCGCGGGGTCGTCGATGTAGTGGGGCGACATGATCTGCACACCGTACTCGTTGAAAACGTCCTGGATGTTGGCATGCAGGCGGCTCAGCACCTCGGCCCGCGGGGCGGCGCCGAGCGGCGTGGCCTGGGCCACCAGGCAGTATTCGGGATAGAAATCCGACAGGGCGGTTTGGAATACCCGGGGGGCCGGTTCCGCAAGTATCCCGGGGGTTCGCCGGGCGGCTTCCTTGAGCATGGCTTCAACCTGGCGCCAGGGGGTGTCGTAGCCGATGGTGACGCTGGTATCCAGCATGAAGCCTTCGCCATTCACGGTGCGGGAGTAGTTGCGGGTGGCGCTTCCCACGATCATCGCATTGGGCAGGGTGATCTCCGCCCCGCGGCCGGTGCGCAGGCGGGTGGTGAACAGATTGATGCCGACGATGGTGCCCTCGTGCTCGCCGATCTTCACGTACTCGCCGGTACGCAGGGTGCGCGAGTACATCAGGATGAGTCCGCTGGCGCCCTGCCCCACGATGCTGGAGGCACCCAGGGAGACCATCAGGCCGATCAGCACCGACATGCCCTTGAAGGCCTCGGTGTGGGCGCCGGGCAGGTAGGGGTAGGCCATCACCAGGGCGAAGATCCAGATCAGGATGTTGGCGATCTTGCGGGTCGGCTCCACGGTGTCCCGGTCCAGCCAGCCGATGCCGGCCTGGCCGGCGGCGACGTGATCGAAGAGGGGTTTGAGCAGGCCGACCACGCCGCGGGCGATGAGGAACATCAGGCCTGCGATGAGCAGGTTGGGCAGGGTGCCCAGGATGCCGCCGCCCAGGTCGGTGATCACGCCCAGCAGGTACTGGCTGAGGCGTTCGCCCCAGGCCCGGGTGTAGGGGAAGCGGGCCAGCACCACGCCAAGCCAGGCGTGCACCAGCACGACCACCAGAAGCCAGTAGGCTGCGTGGGTGATCTTGCCCACCGCAGCCAGGACCCGGTCACGACGGATCAGCTCCGCGCCACCCAGGCGCAGGCGCTCGGCGCCCCGCTCGACCGCTGTTGACAGGTGGGTCCCGATCCAGCGGCGCAGGCGGTTGAGGATGTAGATCAGCAGGCTCAGCACGGCCGTGGCCACCGCGCTGATGGCCAGTCCCTTGAGCAAGGCCTCGCTGTCCCGGCTTTCGCGGGATTCGGCGATCACCGTGCGCAGGGTGTCCAGGGTCTTGTCGGTGAGGGTGGGCAAGGTCTCGCCGGAGAGCTTGTCCGCGTCGTCGGGCGACAGGATGAAGGCGAGCTGGTCACCGACCATGATCAGGTTGCCGATGTCGTTGGGTTGAGCCCTGACCTCATCGCTCTCGTCGCGCGCCAGGATCGCTGCCAGGTTGCGGGCGCCGCGCTCGGCCCGCTGGGCCGGGGGAGATCCGAGCACGCTGGCGCGAAAGCGCACCACGCTGCGGTTCATCAGCACCAGCTCGGCTTCGTCCGGGGCTGTGGGGGCAGGCGCCGCGGCAAATGCGTTTGCCACCGTGCCGAGCAGCAGGGTCAGGGCCGCCAGCAAGGGCCCCAGGGCAAGGATCAGCGCGGCGGGAAGCGGGCGCCGCCGGCTGCCGACAGAAGGGATGTGACGCATCGATCCGGCCTTTTGGATGTGCATGTGCCGCCATGGCGGCGAGGATAGCCGCCCCATGTATGCCACAATTTCGGCCACCGCACACTACCGGACAAGCAAACAGGAGTCCTCCATGCGCTACTGGCTGATGAAGTCCGAACCGGACGATGTCTCCATCGACGATCTGCAGGCCCGGCCGGGCCAGACCGTGCCGTGGTACGGCGTCCGCAATTACCAGGCGCGCAATTTCATGCGCGATCAGATGCAGGTAGGCGACGGGGTGCTGTTCTACCATTCGGGTTGCGCCGTGCCGGGCATCGCCGGGATTGCCCGGGTTGCCTCGACGGCCTACCCGGATGAGACCCAGTTCGATCCGGCCCATCGCTACCACGACCCCAAGGCCACGCGCGAGAACCCGCGCTGGATGCACGTGGACGTGGCCTTCATGCGCAAGACGCGGCTCCTGGGTTTGCCCGAGTTGCGCAGTCACCCGGAACTGGAGAACATGCGCGTCCTCGCACGCGGCAACCGTCTCTCCATCACGCCGGTGGAGCCGGCGGAATGGCGTTTCATCGTCGGGCAGCTGCTCGGCGCTTCTGATCTACTGGACTGAATCAATGGGTATCGAATGGTTGGTGGCCTACCTGGCCCTGGGGGCTTTCGTGGGCTTTTTTGCGGGACTTCTGGGGGTCGGCGGTGGCGGCATCATGGTGCCCATCCTGACCACCTTGTTCGCCGCCCAGGGTGTGCCGCGGGAACACCTGGTGCACCTGGCCCTGGGGACGTCCATGGCGGCCATCGTGGTCACCTCGGTGGCCAGCCTGCGCGCCCACCACAAGCACGGGGCCGTGCGCTGGGACATCGTCCGGGGCGTGGCGCCGGGCGTGCTGCTGGGCACCTTCGGTGGCACCTTCATCGCTTCCCGGGTGCCGACCACGCCGCTGGCCATCTTCTTTGGTTGCTTCATGGCCTATGTGGCCCTGCAGATGATCCTCAACGTCAAGCCCAAGCCCTCCCGTGAGCTGCCGGGTACGGTCGGCCTGGCCGGGGTGGGCGGGGTGATCGGGGTGATCTCGGCGCTGGTGGCCATCGGCGGCGGCTCGCTGTCGGTGCCCTTCATGACCTGGTGCAACGTCAAGATGCAGAACGCCATCGGCACGTCCGCGGCGATCGGGCTGCCCATCGCGGTGGCGGGGGCGGTGGGCTACCTGATCAACGGCTGGGGAGCGGGCGGGTTGCCGGAGTGGTCGGCCGGCTATGTCTATCTGCCGGCCCTGATCCTGCTCAGCACCCTGTCGAGTTTCACGGCGCCCATCGGTGCCAGGCTGGCCCACAAGCTGCCGGTGGCGACGCTCAAGAAGATCTTTGCCGGCGTGCTGGTGCTGCTGTCCACCAAGATGCTGCACACCGTGCTGGGCAGCTGACGGCCTTCCGCCGGGGCGTCAGCCGCCAAAGAAGCGTTTCATGGAGCGGGACAGCCACCCACCCGGGGCTTTGGTTTCGGTGAGCACCTGCATCTTGGGGCGCACCGCCGTGACGTAGGCCGAGTCGTCGTGGCGGATGTGGCTGAACAGCCAGCGGTGCAGCAGGCTGTGGAGTTCGTGGCTGATGTCTTCGCCCTTGGCCAAGCGCTCGACGAAGCCATTCACCCGTCGCACGAAGAGTTCATGGACCTTCTTGTGGCCGCGCACGAACTCGTAGCCGGCGTCCTCCATCAGGCATTCCTCGAAGGCAAAGTGGGACAGGGTGTATTCCACCAGGTCGTCCACCACCGCGATGATGTTGGCCCGGTCCGCGTTCTGGCGGGCATCGTGGAGGCGGTTGATGAAATCCATGATCTGCTTGTGCTGATTGTCGATCTCGACAATGCCGGTATCCAGGTCGGATGACCAAGAAAGATATGCCATTGCTGTCCTTCCGAAGGGGCAGGCCGATTGGTTGGGGACGCACGGCCAGGGGTGGTGCAGGAGCGCGCAGGGTTAGTTTATATTCATTTGTCATTCATTCGCGCGCGCGAGACCGTTATTTTGCCCGAGTTACGTTCGGAAGGTTATCCGCGTAACCTGATTGTGTTAAGCGGAGGGCCCGGGCGACAGGCTACTGCCCGGTGAAGCGGGGGCTGCGCTTGGCCAGGAAGGCGTCGAGCCCTTCCTTGTAGTCGGCGGTGGCGAGGAAGTCGAAAGCCGACCGTTTCTCGTCGAGGCTCAGGGGCTGGCCCTGCATCAGGCGGTGCACCCACTGCTTGTGCCAGCGCGCCACCAGGGGCGCACCCTTCATGATCCGGGCGGCAGTGGCCGCGGCCTCGACCTCCACCTCGCTGTCCGCCACCACGCGGGTCAGCAGCCCCTTGGCGAGGGCTTCCGCAGCCGACAGGATCCGGCCTTCGAGCAGGATCTCGAGCAGCACGGCCGGGCCGACCAGTTCCAGCAGGCCGGCCATCTCCCCGGGGTACATGGAGAAGCCCAGCTTGTTGATGGGGGCGCCGAAGCGGCTCGATTCGCCGGCGATGCGCAGGTCGCAGCAGCCGGCGATCTCCAGTCCGCCGCCTACACAGGCGCCCTGGATCTGGGCCACCGTGGGGACCGGGCAGGCCCGGATGGCGTCCAGGGCTGCGGCGACCAGTTCCTCGTGATAGTGGAGGGCGTCGTCGACGGTGGCCCGCACGGTGATGAATTCCTCGATGTCCCCCCCTGCCGCGAAGGCCTTGTCGCCGGCTCCGCGCAGCACCACGCAGCGCACCTCCGGATCGGCGTTGATTGCATCCATCCGGGCCTTCAGGCTACGCCACATGCCGGCATCAACGGCATTGAGCTTGTCGGGATTGTGCAGGGTCAGCGTGGCGAGGCCAGCATCCTGGTTGAAAAGGATCTCTCCGGGCATGGCGTGGGGTCCTGGGGGTTGTCGGTGGCGTGCAAGGCGTTGTTGCGCCGCAAAAAAGACGACCGTACGTGATGGTATGGAGTCTTGTATATGTTATATCATCGGGGTGGGCGTTCGTAATGGCGCGACGTCGCCCGCCTGGCTGCATGCAGCATCCGTAGCACGCACAAATATAACAAGCTGTACCGATCGCCTTTCAACAACACCAACAGGCAGATCGCGCCAAATTCACTGACTTTCTCTAGGGAGGGAAATCATGTCGAGCACTTCATCGCAGAGTGCGGTTTACGCACGCATCCGCAAAAACCCACGGTTCGCCGAACTTGTGTCCAAGCGTCAGGGTTTTGCGACCTTGCTGTCAGTCATTGTCCTGACGATCTTCTACGGCTTCTTCATGGTCGTGGCCTTCAACCCCAAACTGATCGGCCAGCGTCTGTCCGAAGGCTCCTACGTGACCGTCGGCATTGCCGCCGAGCTGTTCATGTTCATCTTCTTCTGGGTTCTGACCGCCGTTTACGTCAAGCGCGCCAACGGCGAGTTCGACGAGATCACCAACGAGATCGTCCGTGACGCCGCCAAGGAGGTGAAGTGATGCTTGCCCGTCTGAACCTCGCCCTGCTGGGCCTGCTCGCGCCGGCCCTGAGCTTTGCCGGTGATGCGATTTCCGCCACCGAGAAGCAACCGCTCAACCTTCACGCCATCGGGATGTTCGTGCTGTTCGTCTCGATGACCCTCGGCATCACCTACTGGGCGGCCGGCCGCACCAAGTCTGCGTCCGACTTCTACACCGCCGGCGGGGGCATCACCGGCTTCCAGAACGGCCTGGCGATTGCCGGTGACTACATGTCTGCGGCCACCCTGCTGGGCCTCACCGCGATGGTGTACGCCAAGGGTGTGGATGGCTACATCTACATGATCGCCTTCTTTGCCGGCTGGCCCATCATCCTGTTCCTGATGGCCGAGCGCCTGCGCAACCTGGGCAAGTTCACCTTCGCCGACATCACCTCCTACCGGCTCAACCAGAACAAGGTGCGCACGATGGCGGCGGTGTCCTCGCTGACCGTGGTGTGCTTCTACCTGGTGGCCCAGATGGTGGGGGCCGGCCAACTGATCAAGCTGCTGTTCGGCCTCGACTACACCATCGCCCTGTTCGTCGTCGGCGCGCTGATGATGGTGTATGTGACCTTTGGCGGCATGGTTGCCACCACCTGGGTGCAGATCATCAAGGCCTGCATGCTGCTGGCAGGTGGCACCTTGGTGATGATCCTGGCCATGTCGCAGTTCGGCTTCAGCTTCGAGACCCTGATGAGCAAGGCCGTCTCGGTGCATAGCCTCGGCGAGAAGATCCTCTTCCCGGGCTCGCTGCTGCCGGATCCGGTGACCGCGCTGTCCCTCGGCCTCGGCCTGATGTTCGGCACGGCTGGCCTGCCGCACATCCTGATGCGCTTCTTCACCGTGACCAACGCCAAGGAGGCGCGCAAGTCGGTGCTCTACGCGTCAGGTTTCGTGGCCTACTTCTTCAACGTGATCCTGCTGATGGGCCTCGCCGCGATCATCATCGTCGGCCAGAACCCCGAATTCTTCGAGGGCGGCAACATCGGTGGCAAGATCATCGGTGGCGGCAACATGGTCGCCATGCACCTCGCCAAGGCGGTGGGCGGCAACCTGCTGCTGGGCTTCCTGTCGGCGGTGGCCTTCGCCACCATCCTGGCGGTGGTGTCCGGTCTGGCCCTGGCTGGCGCGGCGTCGATCTCCCATGACATCTATGCCCGCGTGATCCGCAAGGGCAAGGCCACCGAGACCGAGGAACTGCGTGTCTCCAAGCTCTCCTCGGTGGGCCTCGGCATTGTCGCCATCGTGCTGGGCATCGCCTTCGAGAAGATGAACGTGGCGTTCATGGTGGCTTTGGCCTTCGGTATTGCCGCCTCCGCCAACTTCCCGGTGCTGATCCTCTCCATGTACTGGAAGGGGCTGACCACCCGTGGTGCAGTGGTGGGCGGCTACATCGGCCTGGTGGCTGCCGTGCTGTTCGTGCTGTTCTCCAAGTCGGTGTGGGTGACCGTGCTGGGCAATGCCCAGGCCTTGTTCCCCTACGATCAGCCAGCCCTGTTCTCCATGCCCCTGGCCTTCCTGGTGACCATCATCGTCTCGCTGCTCGACAATAGTGATGAGGCGAAGGCGGAGCGCGCGCTGTTCGATGACCAGTATGTGCGTGCCCAGACCGGTTTCGGAGCCGCCGAAGCCAGCTCGCATTGACATCAGCAGCAAAGCGTTGTGAGAAGCCCCGCAGGCGTATGTCTGCGGGGTTTTTTACGGAGTCTGGAAGGAGATTTTCGTGGGGCGGCTTACGAGTGCAGCCGCGAGCCTGATCCGGGCGGCTGTTGCCAGCCGTGCCGGGTCAGGCCTGGGTTTCTTTCCGGGCGGCGATCTTTGCCAGGGCCTTGCGACCGCTGGCGATATGCTCGCGCATCATGCCTTCGCTCTGTGTGGCGTCCCGGCGGGAGATGGCGTCCAGAATGGTCCGGTGCTCGGCCAGGGATTGCTCTAGGCGTCCTTCGATGAACAGCGAGTGATGGCGCGACAGCTTGATCACCTTGCGGAGGTCGGTGATGGCCTGGGTCAGCCAGCGGTTGTCTGCAATCAGCTGGATTTCCTGGTGGAAGGCCTGGTTGGCTTCGAAGTAAGCGTCGATGTCCTTCGACGTGGCTGCCTTTTCCAGCTCCTCGTGGACCCCCCGCAGACGCGTCAGATCGGCATCGCTGGCCTTGCGTGCGGTGTCTGCCGCGCACTGGCCCTCGAGCAGGGCCATGACGGTGAAGATCTCGTCCAGATCCCGCTCCGAAATCTCCGTTACGTAGCAGCCGCGGCGTGGCTTGAGGGTCACCAGACCTTCGGCGGCCAGCACCTTCAGGGCTTCCCGGAGGGGCGTGCGGGAGATGCCGTACTGGGTCGCCAGCGCCTGCTCGTCCACCCAGGTGCCCGGCGGCAGCTCATGGGAAAAAATGCGCTGACGCAGGCGTTCCGCGACTTCCTGATAGAGCGCAAGGGGGGCGATCCGGCCGGCGTTCATGGTTCTGGCTGACAAGGTCGGGAAAGTATCGTTTTCTGCTGTTGCATCCATAATTATGGATAAAGTATTATCTACCGGATAGCAAGTCAAGTTCCTGCGCAGGTACGTAACCCTTGTGCCGATCCGGTTGCCCATGGCAGCCGGATCACAAAAACAGAGGGAGGGAGAAAACTGCCCTGCGCGGGGCACGGCAGCCGGCCGTGGCCAGGGGTCACGGCCGGTTCTGGCGTCACTAATTACTACGGGCTGCACAGCGGCCCCGCATCGTGAGGGTAGAAAAGCCATGGCGAACACCAACGAACCGACCTTCCCCCAACCTGATCTGGCCGCCTGGAACAAGGCCGCCTCCAAGTCGGCTCCTGAAGGCGATGTCGCCAAGCTGAACTGGGTGACGCCCGAGGGCATCACGGTCAAGCCGCTGTACACCGCGGCCGATCTCGAAGGCCTCAAGTACACCAACACCCTGCCGGGCTTCGAGCCCTTCCTGCGCGGTCCGCAGGCTACCATGTACGCGGCCCGTCCGTGGACCATCCGCCAGTATGCCGGCTTCTCCACCGCCGAGGCTTCCAATGCCTTCTACCGCAAGGCGCTGGCCGCCGGCGGTCAGGGCGTGTCGGTGGCCTTCGACCTGGCCACCCACCGCGGCTACGACTCCGACAACCCCCGTGTGGTGGGTGACGTGGGCAAGGCCGGTGTGGCCATCGACTCCGTCGAGGACATGAAGATCCTCTTCAACGAGATCCCCCTCGACAAGGTGTCCGTGTCCATGACCATGAACGGCGCCGTGCTGCCAATCCTGGCCGGTTACATCGTGGCGGCCGAGGAGCAGGGCGTGTCGCAGGACAAGCTGTCCGGGACCATCCAGAACGACATCCTCAAGGAGTTCATGGTCCGCAACACCTACATCTACCCGCCGACGCCGTCGATGAAGATCATCGCTGATATCTTCCAGTACACGTCGACCCACATGCCCAAGTTCAACAGCATCTCGATCTCGGGCTATCACATCCAGGAAGCGGGCGCCAACCAGGCCATCGAGCTGGCCTTCACGCTGGCCGACGGTGTCGAATACGTGCGCACCGGCATCAAGTCTGGCATGGACGTGGACACCTTTGCGGGCCGCCTGTCCTTCTTCTGGGCGGTGGGCATGAACTTCTACCTCGAGATCGCCAAGATGCGCGCCGCGCGCATGCTGTGGTGGCGCCTGATGAAGCAGTTCAACCCGAAGAGCCAGAAGTCCATGATGCTGCGGACCCACAGCCAGACCTCCGGCTGGTCGCTCACCGAGCAGGATCCGTACAACAACGTGGTGCGCACCACCATCGAGGCGATGGCGGCCGTGTTCGGCGGCACCCAGTCCCTGCACACCAACGCCCTGGACGAAGCCATCGCGCTGCCGACCGAATTCTCTGCCCGTATCGCCCGCAACACCCAGATCATCATCCAGGAAGAAACCCACATCACCAGCGTGGTGGATCCGTGGGCCGGCTCCTACATGATGGAGAAGCTGACCCAGGACATGGCCGACAAGGCCTGGGCCCTGATCGAGGAGATCGAGGCGATGGGCGGCATGACCAAGGCCGTCGAATCCGGCTGGGCCAAGATGAAGGTCGAGGAGTGTGCGGCCGACAAGCAGGCCCGCATCGACTCCGGCAAGGACGTGATCGTCGGCGTGAACAAGTACAAGCTCGCCAAGGAAGACCCGATCGAGATCCTCGACATCGACAACCACGCCGTGCGTGAAGCTCAGGTTGCCCGCCTGGCCCAGATCCGTGCCAGCCGCGACAGCGCAGCCGTCTCGGCAGCCCTGGCGGCACTCACCGAAGCCGCGAAGACCGGCGAAGGCAACCTGCTCGACCTGTCCGTCAAGGCGGTGCGCCTGCGTGCCACCGTGGGTGAGATCTCCGATGCGCTGGAGGCCGTCTTCGGCCGCTACCGCGCCAACCCGCAGGCGGTCACCGGCATCTACAACGCGGTGGTCGAGGGTAATGACGACTGGCAGGCTCTCAAGGCCGACATCGAGGCCTTCGTGGCCGAGGAAGGCCGCCGTCCCCGCATCATGATCGCCAAGCTGGGCCAGGACGGCCATGACCGCGGCTCCAAGGTGGTGGCCTCGGCCTTCGCCGACCTGGGTTTCGACATCGACATCGGCCCGCTCTTCCAGACCCCCGAAGAAGCCGCCCGCCACGCCATCGAGAACGACGTGCATGCCGTGGGCTGCTCCAGCCTGGCCGCCGGCCACAAGACCCTGGTGCCGGCCATCATCAACGCCCTCAAGGCCCAGGGCGCGGACGACATCATCACCTTCGTCGGTGGCGTCATCCCGGCCCAGGACTACGACGCGCTCTACGCCGCCGGTGCCAAGGGCATCTTCGGCCCGGGCACGCCGATCCAGACCTCGGCCCGCGAAGTGCTGAAGCAGATCCGCGCCGCCCGCAAGGCCTGATCGGAACCGTAAAGACAAGCGCGCCGACTCCGGTTGGCGCGCGCGCCATTGATGAGCCCCATGAACATGCCTGCCGACCTGCCGCAACGGGATGCCGTAGACCAAGCCCTGGTCGACGGCGTTCTGGCGCATCAGTTGCGTCCCCTCGCCAAGACGATCACCCTGATCGAATCCCAGCGGCCGGACCACAAGCAGCGCGCCCGCAGTGTGCTGGAAGGGCTGCTGCCCCACACCGGCCGGTCGATGCGCGTCGGTATCTCGGGCGTGCCCGGGGTGGGCAAGTCCACCTTCATCGAGGCACTCGGGCTGTACCTCATCGAGCAGGGTCACAAGGTGGCGGTGCTGGCGGTCGATCCGTCCTCCAGCGTCACCGGCGGGTCCATCCTCGGCGACAAGACGCGCATGGAGCTGTTGTCCCAGCGCACCGAGGCCTTCATCCGGCCGAGCCCGTCGGCGGGCAGCCTCGGCGGTGTCGCCGAGAAGACCCGTGAGGCCATGCTGGTGTGCGAGGCCGCCGGCTTCGACGTGATCATCATCGAGACGGTCGGTGTCGGGCAGTCGGAGACCGCGGTGGCGGGCATGACCGATATCTTCTGCCTGCTCCAGCTGCCCAACGCCGGTGACGACCTGCAAGCGATCAAGAAGGGCATCATGGAGATCGCCGACCTGATCGTCATCAACAAGGCCGACATCAACCCCCAGGCGGCCAACGTGGCCCGCTCGCAGATCAAGAGCGCCCTGGGCATGCTGCGCCATGCCTCGCCCAACTGGACGCCGCCGGTGCTCATGCTGTCGGCGCTGCAGAAGCAGGGCATCGCGGAGTTCTGGAAGACCATTGGCGACTACCGCTCCGCCATGCAGAAGAGCGGTGAATTCGATGCCCGTCGCCGTCATCAGGCGCAGGCATGGATGTGGGAACTGATCGACCAGGGCCTGCGCGCCCGTTTTGCAAGCCATCCCCAGGTCCAGCAGGAGCTGGCGGGCTTGCAGGCGGCCGTGGAGGCCGGCCGGACGACACCATCCGCCGCCGCGATGCGGCTGCTGGGTCATCTGGGCTGAAACCAACGAACCGGATTTTTACTGGAGGTTGTAAATGCACGACATCATCCACCAGCTGGAAAAGAAGCGCGAAGCGGCCCGCCTGGGTGGCGGCCAGAAGCGTATCGACAGCCAGCACAAGAAGGGCAAGCTGACGGCCCGTGAACGTATCGAGCTGCTGCTCGACCCGGACTCTTTCGAAGAATGGGACATGTTCAAGGAGCACCGTTGCGTCGACTTCGGCATGAACGAAGCCGAGAAGACCCCGGGTGACGGTGTTGTCGTCGGCTACGGCACCATCAATGGCCGCCTGGTCTTCGTGTTCTCCCAGGACTTCACCGTGTTCGGCGGCTCCCTGTCGGAGACCCACGCCGAGAAGATCTGCAAGGTGATGGACCAGGCCATGAAGGTCGGTGTCCCGGTGATCGGCCTCAATGACTCGGGCGGCGCCCGTATCCAGGAAGGCGTGGCCTCCCTGGGTGGCTATGCCGACGTGTTCCAGCGCAACGTGATGGCCTCCGGCGTCGTGCCGCAGATCTCCATGATCATGGGCCCCTGTGCCGGTGGCGCGGTGTATTCCCCGTCGATGACCGACTTCATCTTCATGGTGAAGGACTCCTCCTACATGTTCGTGACCGGTCCTGAAGTCGTGAAGACCGTGACCCACGAAGATGTGACCGCCGAGGAACTGGGCGGTGCGGTGACCCACACCAGCAAGTCCGGCGTGGCCGACCTGGCCTTCGAGAATGATGTCGAGGCGCTCTCCATGCTGCGCCGCTTCATGAACTTCCTGCCGGCCAACAACCGCGAGCAGCCGCCGGTTCAGCCGACCAACGATCCGGCCGACCGCTTCGACTACTCCCTGGACACCCTGGTCCCGGACAACGCCAACAAGCCGTATGACATGAAGGAGCTGATCGTCAAGGTTGTCGACGACAGCGACTTCTTCGAGCTCCAGCCCGACTACGCCAAGAACATCATCATCGGTTTCGGTCGTATCGCCGGCAGCCCGGTGGGCATCGTCGCCAACCAGCCGCTGGTGCTGGCCGGCTGCCTGGACATCAAGTCCTCGATCAAGGCCGCCCGCTTCGTGCGCTTCTGCGACGCCTTCAACATCCCGGTCGTCACCTTCGTGGATGTCCCCGGCTTCATGCCCGGTACCACCCAGGAATACGGCGGCATCATCAAGCACGGTGCCAAGCTGCTCTACGCCTACGCCGAGTGCACCGTGCCGAAGGTCACCGTGATCACCCGCAAGGCTTACGGTGGTGCCTATGACGTGATGTCCTCCAAGCACCTGCGTGGCGACGTGAACCTGGCCTGGCCGTCCGCAGAGATCGCCGTGATGGGCCCGAAGGGCGCCGTGGAGATCATCTTCCGCGAAGAAAAGAACGACCCGGCCAAGCTCGCCGAGCGTGAAGCCGAGTACAAGGCCAAGTTCGCCAACCCCTTTGTGGCCGGTGCCCGTGGCTTCATCGACGACGTGATCATGCCCCACGCCACCCGCAAGCGCATCGCCCGCTCCCTGGCCATGCTCAAGGACAAGCAGCTCGACAACCCGTGGCGCAAGCACGGCAACATTCCGCTGTGATCGCCGAGGACGCCAAGACATGTTTACCAAGATCCTGATCGCTAATCGCGGCGAAATCGCCTGCCGCGTCATCAAGACCGCCCGCAAGATGGGCATCGCCACTGTCGCCGTGTACTCCGAGGCCGACAAGGACGCGCTGTTCGTGGAGCTGGCCGACGAGGCCGTGTGCATCGGCCCGGCCGCCTCCAAGGAATCCTACCTGGTCGCCGACAAGATCATCGCCGCGTGCAAGCAGACCGGGGCCCAGGCCGTTCACCCGGGCTACGGCTTCCTGTCCGAAAACGCCGAGTTCTCCCGCCGTCTGGAAGAGGAAGGCGTCAAGTTCATCGGCCCGAAGCACTATTCCATCGCCAAGATGGGCGACAAGATCGAGTCCAAGAAGCTCGCCATCGAAGCCGGTGTGAATACCATCCCCGGCTACAACGACGCCATCGCCGGCCCGGATGAGGCCGTCGAGATCGCCAGGAAGATCGGCTATCCGGTGATGATCAAGGCCTCCGCCGGTGGTGGTGGCAAAGGCCTGCGCGTGGCCTACAACGACGCCGAAGCCCACGAAGGCTTCTCGTCCTGCGTGAACGAAGCGCGCAACTCTTTCGGTGACGACCGCGTCTTCATCGAAAAGTACGTGCTCGAGCCCCGTCACATCGAGATCCAGGTGCTGGGCGACTCCCACGGCAATTACGTGTACCTGAACGAGCGTGACTGCTCGATCCAGCGCCGCCACCAGAAGGTCATCGAAGAGGCGCCGAGCCCCTTTGTTGACGCCGAGATGCGCAAGGCCATGGGCGAACAGGCCGTGGCCCTGGCCCGTGCCGTCAACTACGAATCCGCGGGTACCGTCGAGTTCGTGGTGTCCGGTGCGACCAAGGAGTTCTACTTCCTCGAGATGAACACCCGTCTCCAGGTGGAACACCCGGTCACCGAGCTGATCACCGGCCTCGACCTGGTCGAGCAGATGATCCGCGTTGCCT
>JAFLDU010000105.1 GCA_017309145.1 Zoogloea sp.
CGGCCAGGTCGAACTCTCGGCGCAGCCCCTGCCGCTCGGCGATGCCGGCCCTGCGCTGGGCGACGTCCTGGCGCTCCTGACCGAGCAGGTCGGCGAAGTCGTTCATCGCACCGAAGGAACCGGTGGGAGCGGCCTGCGGGCTGGGCGTCGGCGTGGTCTTGCTTGCTGCGGGAGGCGACGAAGGAACGATCTCGTCCAGGGGCACGTAGCTCACGGCCTCCCGGTCATTGATCGCCCCTCGCACCATTGCGTAACGCCGTCCGTCCGGACCCGGCTGAGACATCACGTCGACCACCTCGATCGGCAGATCGAAATCCCGATTGCGCCAGATCGCCTGCTGCCCAGAAGCAACGGACGCATCCTGCCCGGTGCGCTCGAAGGTCATGCCCGGGTCGGCAGCCCGTCGCGCCTCCTGCGCGGCTCGGGCCTGTTCGGCAGACGTGGCGCCATCGGCCAGCGTGGAAGCGGCGCCAAGCCGAACGTCTTCAGCCGCCTGGGTCTCGATCGCAATGGCGGCGCCGGCCGACAGGGGGCCGGTTGCCGGGTCGATGCCCATAGCGGCCTTGCGCATGGCCGCGAGTTCTTCGGCAGGCGGCGGCGTGTAGGGAATCGGCGCTCCACTCTCGAGATCCACCTTCCGGCTGATCTGCTGATCGTCCAGCACCGGCGGCGGCATCACGCCTGCGCGCTCCAGGGCCTGTTCGTCCAGGACGGGGGCCGGTGCGGGCGCAGCGGCTGGGGGCGGAGTCTCGGCAGTAGAGGGCTGCTGCTGGGTCGCCGTGGTGGCAGGTCTCGTGACGGCTTGATAAGCCTTCTGCCCTGCAAAGGTGGCGGTGCTCTGCCCAAGGGAGGATAGCGCCTCCAGCGCAGCGCCCTTGGCGTCCCAATCTCCGGTTGCTATGCCCTGTCCCAGGTACTCGCCCGCAAACTCGCCGGCTGGGTCAAGTGCCGCAGCTGCCGCGTTCCGCGCGATCCGCTCCGCCCCCGTTCTGGATGCCTGGTAGGCTGCATCGGCAGCAATGCGCTGGGCAAAGTCAGGGGTGTTCATGGCAGCCTTGGCTGCGGCCCGGTCGGTGGTGTCGATCCCCATTTCGACAAGCGCACGACCTGCAGCGGCGCGAGCTGGGCCGTTCAGCAGCCGGCCGGCAATGCCCATGGTCGCCGTATCCACCGCACCGATGATGCCGCCCTTGATCGAAGCCTGCTTCAGCAGCGCATCGCGGTTTTCGTCCAGGTAGGCCTTCACGGCAGCAGCATCGTCCGGATTGATGCCCGCCTTGCTGACGCCCTCCTGCGCCATGCCCCCACCCTCAAGCGCGGCATTGCCCGCCGATGCGCCGCCCCACGCGCCTATAAGGCCGCCCGCCATCCCGCCGATTGCGGCGCCGGGCGCCGCACCAACGCCGCCGACAGCCGCGCCAACAGCGCCGCCAACCGCAGTACCACTCTTCGTGCCAGCAAAGCCGCCTGCCGCCATGCCGGCTAGAGGGGCAACCATGTTGGGCGCCTGCTCCAGGATGCCCTGCCCCATGGCGTTCAGGTTCTTGCCCACCGACACCAGGCCAGGGATGAAGCCCTTGGCCTCCCGGTAGTCCTTCCCGATTTCGCCCAGCACCTCGGAGACGCCGCCGGTTACGCCGTCGCCGCGTTTCCATGCCTCCATCAGTTCGGTGCCTTCCTTCGGCCCCGGGTTGGCCTTGGTGTAGTCGGCCGACGCCTTGATGGTCTTTGCTGCGCTCTCGGTGTTGCCAGCCGCCAGATCGGCAGAGATCGAGAGGTTCTGCTTGGTCTTGGTCCACCCGCGCGTCAGCGGGCCGTCGGTCTCTTTACCGTAATTCGGATCTAGAAACGGGTTCTTCTCGGCTGGCTTGCCCAGGTCTGAGCCGTAATCAGGATTCAGAAAGGGATTGGATTCGGCCATTACTTCGCCCCCAGGTAGCGAGCCGCGGCACCTTGCCCATAGACGGCATCGAACATGGCGGCCTGGCTCGGGCTCTTCTTCAGGGCGTCGATGTGGTTCTGGGGAGGCGTCGAAGATCCTGCGGAAGCCGTCTTCGGCGGAAACACATACTCGCCCGTCCGCTGATTGACCGGGATCGAGCTCATGACGGGATTCCCCAAGCCGTCCGTTCCGGTTTCAACTTTCGCCATCGAGAACGCGGGCCGCTCTTCCTTGCCCTGCATGGCCATCAGCTGCCGCGCCAGCTCGTTGCGCCGGGTCGGGTCGGTCTCGGCGGCAATTTGCCGCTGCAGATCCGCCTGCCGCTGCGCCTTCTGCAGTTCCAGGACTTGCGCCTGGTTGGAGAGGCCGGCGGTGACGGATTTTGCGGCGGAGTCCTGCAGCCGCAGGGCCAGATCTTGCTGCTCAAGGCCCTGCTTCGCCGCCGCATCCTGGCGCCCGCTCAGGTGGTTCAGCGCGGCAATTCGTGAGGCGGCCTTGTCCGAGAAGAGCAGATCCCCCACAGCCTCATCGGGCGTGCGCTTCCGGAAACCGATGCCGCCGCCGGCGTTGAATGCGATCTCATCGCGCAGCGGAGCCATGCCGGCGCGGATCTGGTTCTCCCGCTGCAGGATGCCCATCACGTCGGGGTTGCTGCCCACGCTCCCCGGCCCGAAGCCCAGGCTTGGGGCAGCCGGCGCTGCCGCGTCCTTCCGCATGTAGTCGGGCTGGAAGCCGAGCCCTTGGGCAGGGGGTGCCGCGGTATCACCCCGCAGGGAAGCAGGCTGGAAGCCGCCTACCGGGTTGCCCTTCATCTCAGCCACCGCCTGGCCAGGATCGATGTTCGTGAAGAGCGGCGACTTGCCGGGCTGGTTGATGCGCTGCACGCCGTTGGTGTTCGCCACGGGCGTCACGGTGTAGGGCTCCGGGCCGGAGTTGGGGGGCGTGGCGCCCGCGGTGGTGCCGGGCCGATCGACCTCGTTTGCCACAGCGCCAGCCGCAGATGATCCAGGGACGACAGGGGCGGAGGCTGCGGCCGGACTTTTCGGTGCGGCCGGGAGGCCGGGGGGGACCGCAGGCTTCTCGGGTTCAGCGATCAGCCCTTCACGGTTCTGGTCTCGGATGGCGTTCGTGCGCGACTCGAAGGGCGATGGAACCATGGCGCTCAGCGTCTCGCCGTAGGCCGTGCCCAGCGAGTCGAGGGGCCCCTTGATCGGGGAGGCCGCGGGCGCCGCGGGCCGGGTGGTGGCCGGCCCACCGATCTGGCCGGAGGAGGTGCGGGCAGGATCCAGCGCCGGGAGATTCGTCACCGGGTTGTTCCCGGTGGACGGACTCTTCATTCCCGTGCGGTCATCTTCCACCACGCCGCCATTGACGAAGTAGAGCGCATCCGTGGACCGCTGCTCCTGCACCGGGGTGTGGGTGGCGTTCTTGAGCTGCTCCAGCACCCGGGCGCCAATCGCCTGGAGTTGCTCCGGAGACACCTGGAATTCCCCGTTCGAGAGATTCACCGGTACAGCGTTGGTCCCTGCGCCCTGTTCGCTCTCGCGCTGCGTCTTGCTCTTGAAGCCGAGGCCCGGCGCGGGCTTGCCCTCGGCCTGCGCCTGCACATTTCCGAGAAGGCCAGCGCCGTGACTTCCCGGGCCGAAGCCCAGGCCGGGAGCCGGCTGACTCACTGCCTTCGCCTGAAGCTGAGCCTGTAGCGCCTTGCCAACGCTGCCGGGACCAAAGCCCAGACCCGGGGCCAGGCCCTGCGGCTTCGCCCGGTCCGCCGGGTTCATGCCCGGGCGGAACCCCAGGGCGGCCAGGTTCTGCTCGCCGATCTCCTCGGTGCTGTCCGCAGGCATGACGAAGCTGCCCGCCGGAATCTCCGCCTTGATCGAATCGGATGTGCCGGTGCCGGGGCCGCGGATCGGGCCGGACCCGGTTGCCTGTGCGAGAAGGGCTGCAGCTCGACTGCCGGGGCCGAAGCCCAGGCCAGCGGCTTCGGCGTCAGGAGGGGATGACTGCTTGTTGCGCACCTCGCCGCCGTCGGCGAGCTTCTGAGGGTGGGGCCGGCTGGAACGTTTCTGGAATCCGAACATGAGGGTCTCCCGTGAGATGTATCTCGGGAGTCTTCGGGGAGCGTACGGAACAGGCCATCCCTTGAGGGGGGTGGGCTGTGCGCGGCTGAGCGCGGCGCGTCCGGGCGCATTTCGGGGAGTGGTGTGCCGGGCCGGCTGAAACCCCGGGTTTTGCCGTAACCTTGCCCGTAACCATGGATCTCTTTGGCAACCGGGGATTTCGCTGGTAACCGGCTTGGTAACCACTCCCTGGTAACCCGGGTTTTCCGTGGCAACCGAGTTGGCAACCGCATCCTTGGCAACCAGATCTCAAGCGGAGGGTGGCTCAGATCTGAGCCATGTCCGCGAAGTCAGGGAGCTTGGGCGCATGCCGGCTATTCGTCGCCATGCCGGTCAAAGAAATTTTCACGCTTGTTGATTTTTATGACCTACAATGTAGGCTCTAAAAATCAACATTCAAAGACCCATGCTCCAGTCGGCACTCGTTGTTGTCAAGGAAGCTCTCTCCGTCCGTCAGGAGCTGCAGGCTCTTGGGCTGACGGTGGAGATTGTCAAATCCATCGCCCGTAAGGTTGCAGCGGCTAAGGCTGAAGCCTTGGAGATCGACCCCTCGAGTACTCCGGGCACTCTGGCTTATATCAATGGTGTTCGGGCCATCCGAATGGAGCTTTTGCCTCTGGGCTGGCGTATCAGTCGAAACGGTAACGTGGAGGCAACCGTCAATGACAAGCTGGGCGTCCAGATCTGCTTTCAGAACGTAGATATTGCTGGTTCGGACCAGGATCCTCAGGCCATCTCGGGTAAGGGGGCTGGGTCGCGCAAGCTCATCAAGGATGGTCAAGGTGAGCTCTTTGTTCGGGACGCTCCTGAGGCAAAGGATGCCCTGGGGAGCGTGCCAACTGTATGGGTTGTTTGCGTGAGCGTGGACCACCTTAAGTTGAGGGCAGAGGTGTCGTGCCCTGAAGCATTTGAAGGTAGCCAGTTCGAGGGTTTCAGCAAACGAATTTGGGTCGTAGATGAGGATCTGGAGCCCACGCTCGACGGTACGACCAAGTCCGACGATGAGGGTGGTCCGGAAGAACATGAAGTCAGGATTGTGAAGAAGTGATGATGAAGTACGAAGCAGCGTATGTTTAACGGCAGCAGGCTTACCCTGGCTCGAAAGCGCAGGCAGCTCACCAAGAAGGAGTTGGCGGAACGGGCACAACTCACGGCTTTGACGCTCACGCGCTTAGAGGCAGGTGATACTCCGGAACCGGGGAGCGACACCGTGCGTGCGCTAGCCCAGGTCCTGAATTACCCAACGGAATTCTTCTATCTCGGCGATAGTGAGGCCCTTGGCACTGAAGCGGTGAGTTTTCGTAGCTTGTCGTCACTCACGGCCCGTCAGCGCGATGCAGCTTTGGCTGCGGGCGATCTGGCGTTCGAATTGCATGGTTGGGTGGCGGAGAGATTCGAACTTCCGGTTGCGCAGTTACTGGATTTGCGTGATGAGGATCCCATTGCGGCGGCTGAGGCGCTGCGTAGTCATTGGGGCATGGGAGCCAAGCCGGTTGAGCACATGATCAAATTGCTTGAGTCCAAAGGGGTTCGGGTTTTTGCCTTGGCGGAGCAGCACAAGCATGTGGACGCGTTTTCCTGCTGGCGAGGTAACACTCCCTTCATCTTCCTGAATACCTTCAAGTCAGCGGAGCGCAGCCGTTTTGATGCGGCCCATGAGTTGGCTCACCTGGTCCTGCACATCCATGGCGTGACAAATGGTGGCCGGGATATCGAACGGGAAGCCGATGTGTTTGCCTCGGCATTCCTGATCAACCGGGGTGATCTGGTTGGCCACTTGAGTCGAGTTAACTCCCTGGCTCAGTTGGTGTCCGCCAAAAAAAGGTGGGGTGTCTCGGTGGCGGCTCTGGCGCGTACAGCGTTCGACGCCGGCCTGATCTCGGATTGGCATTACCGTGACCTGTGCAAGCAGATGAGTATCTTGGGATACCGTACAACTGAACCTCAAGGGCTAGCTCGTGAAAAATCCGCTCTCTGGCGGATGGTCTTTGATGAGCTTTGGAAAGATGGCATTACTAGGGACCGTATTGCGGCTGAGCTACACATACCGCTCGACGAGATCGAATCATTGGTGGGAGAACTGGTCACGCAGCCTCTTCCGTCGCTTATGCCCGGTAACAAAAGGCCAGTATTGAAGATAGTGTCATAGGAGAAGCAAAGGGTGAGTGCGGTCCGGAAGTAGCGACGAGCGTTGGACCGATACCCAAATTCTGGGTATCGGTCAGCTCGCCAACAGAGATGGGGTCGCGAAACGCTACACCATCCCCCGTGCCCTTCCAGCCGCCTCAAGCTTCAGCCCCCACAGGGCGTGCCGCAGCTGGGCATGCGCCCGTTCGTAGGCGTCAGAGGCGGCTTCGAATTCCCGTTCCAGTGATTCGGCTTCGGCCTCGAGCACTTGCAGTGCATCCTGCGCGGCTTCGATCTGCCAAGTCAGGTACTGGCAGCGTGCACGGCCGTCGGTCGCGGCGGTGAATTCCAGATCCCCCCGCACAAGATCCGCGGCAGCCAGGCCACGGAAGCCGGATCGGACTTCCTCTTCCGCTGCTTGCAGTGTCTCGAGGCGATGGGCTACTGGACCCACTCGCAAGGAGTGCAGCTCCCAGGACACCTGGGATTGGTAGGTGGCCTCGGAGGCCTGGTCCATGACGGCCTGCAGCGCGGCAATGGCCGGGTGATCCAGGAAGCCGTCGTCGGGCAGTTGATGCGCCGCTTCGATCACCTCGGCCGGCAGTTCGTTTTCGATCTGATGCATCTTCCTTTGTCCTTCTCTTGCGTGCGGCTGCAGGGTGCGAAGGGGGTAGCGATTCGTTACCCCCTTGCCGTGCAGCTTCATGACGTCGGGTGGTGCGGGATTCTCTGCGTACCGGGTTGCGTACCACCGTCTTGCGTACCTGATCCGCCCCGATTCAGGGCCGGAATCGGATCGGGGAATGCTGAGTTCCGCTAACCACCTCTGATCCACTTCAGCAGCCTTCTGACTGAAGTTTTCTGAAGTACCTTGGATGCGAAGCGTGTCCGCAGACCATAACTTTTGATAACAGCTGGATGGCCGGTTTTGGCAGGTTCTCAGTGCGCTGACGAAGCAGCTATCAGGCGGATCCGCCCACCAGGTTCATCAAGATGGCATCCGTTTCCTGCATGTCCATTCGCTCCTCTTCCACCATGAACCGCAGCACCGCGACGGCTTCTTCCTTCGTGCGGGGACGGATCTCCGCGAGCATCCCGAACACGAACCAATCCCGGGCGGTGGCCTCGGGGGGCGGGTCACCCCCATCGAAGCAAACGGCGGCCCGCAGGCGGTATAGGTCCGACCAGAAGCGCAGTTCGTGAAGGCAGTCGGCCAGCGTCTGGGGCATCAGCTCGGGGCGGTCCTTGAACCGGGTGGCCACCTCGTTTCGGTCGAAGTCATGCAGGGGGCCGCAAGGCTCCAGCCCGGCCAGGGTTTCGGTGCAGAACAGCTCCGCGGGCGTCGGATCGAACAGCGCATCCCCGAAGCGGGCCTGGGCCTCGGTCCGCCTGCAATTGCGCTCGATGGCCTTCTTCGCCAGCCCCTTCAGATCACCGAAACCCAGGGTTGCAAGGCAGGCAAACGGGTTGCCCGGGTTCGTCGCCCGAAGGAAGTCGGTGTAGCGCTCCTCCAGCGTCTTCAGCGGGGTCTTGATGCGGGTGGTCAGCTCGATGACGAGCGGGAAAAGGATAGCTGCGCTCCATGCTCAAGCCTCCATCCAGTTCAGATCGCCGGACCCGGGCAGATCGTCGAAGGCATCCCCAGCCGTAGGGCTCTCCGTGCCGGCTGTGCGCTTCCTGGGGCGTGGCGTGGTGCTGGCTACTTCATCGGCCTGCAGGTCGAGGGAAGGGCGGGTGGTGCCGTCCTTCGCCTGCCAGGTGCTGACCTTGAGAGCGCCCGCCAGGCTCACCGATGCGCCGGCCTTGAGCTGAAGCAGTCGGGCCACGGCTTCGTCCTGGAAGGCGATGACGGAGCAGAACACCCGGCCTTCGTCGCCCTGGGGGACTGAGAGGCGGGCGAGGGCATAGGGGTGGCCGTTCTTGCTGGTGCGTTCGATGGGGTTGGCGACCAAATCGCCGGAGATGAGGGCGCGAATCATGTCGCCCCCTCAAGCAGCCTTGCGGCTCTTTTCGATTTGGGCGATCAGCCAAGCGTCAATCTCGGATTCGATCCAGCCTACCGCCTTCGCTCCGACCGATACCGGCTTGGGGAAGGTGGGATCGTAGTCGCTGGGGCGCTTGGGGTTGTGGCGCAGCTTGGCGTAAATGGCGCTGCGGGAAAGCCCGATTCGGGCTTCAACCTGCTTGCGACGGAGGATGGTGAGGGCGGTTTGAAGTTGTGCAGACATGGTTGGATATCTCCAGTTTGCTGCGGAACGTCCGCAGTTCATGCCTGCAATGTGTCTTTACGTCATCGGCAGTAGGCCGAATTCGGTTTTCCTTGCATGAATTCGGGTTCGGCTACTTGCTGCGTCGCTCTATCGCGCTGGGGATTTCTTTCAATACTGTCCGGACTGTGTCATCACTAGCGGGAGTGCCTATACGTTCCATAGCCTCAACAATGCGGCTAGCTGAACCACGCTCGTCAAGGCTAATCCCGCAGTTGGCTGAGAGTGCCGCGATCATAGTGAGCAAGGTATCTCGAGCTCTTGTTGTTGCCCCCCGACGTTGCGGCGGTTCGCGCAGGTCAAGACCGGTCAGGATTTCATCCAAATTAGGTAGATCTGCGGGGAACCATCCAAAATCATGTAGTCCTGGCCGGACAAGGTATTTGTCATCGTCGTGCAGCCAGTTATCTGCCCATTCTTCTGCTGTTTCAAGAAATAGACGCTCAATCCGGGCCTCGGCCAGAAGATCGAGGGCTACCGCTTTGTCTGCATCGCTGGAACTGCCGTAGCGGCCAAATCGATCAAAGCGATAAATCGGCCCTCTCTCGATAGCCGTTGCTAGGACGGCGACGGATGCGTCGACTGAAAGTAAATCAAACAGGCTACAGAAGAGTCCCGATTTATCGCCTTTCCCTTTGCTTCTGTAGCTCGTAACACGACGGATAAATTCATCTTCACGCCTTTCCTGCTCGTTTGTCATCCAGCCTCCCTTGGCACTCCCCTTGAAGAAGGCGCCGCGCCGGCCGGGCAAGGGAACCCGGTTTTCCTCCCGTCGGAGTAGGCGCGGCGGTGGTGCTCTGTCAGGCCGCCCGCGTCGGTATGGTCACCACGTCGGCGCCGGTCTTCAGTTTGTCGAGGTAGTCCGCCCAGCGCTGCATCATGGCGCGCCGCTCCTTGATGAACTTGGTCCGGTTGTAGGCGGTGCCAAGGGCATCCGGCACCGCGTGAGCGAGTTGGTGCTCGATGGCCTCGCGATCAACGCCCAGCTCTTCATGCAGGATGGTCCGGGCCATGGCCCGGAATCCGTGGCCGGTCATCTCGGTCTTGGTGTCGTAGCCCATGCGGCGCAGGGCGGCATTCACGGCGGCGTTGCTCATGGGCTTCTTGGGATCGCGACCAGCAAACACATGCATGCCGCGGCCGGTCAGCGGTTGTAGATCACGCAGGATTGCGACTGCCTGGGGCGCCAGAGGCACAAGGTGCGGCGTGGTGATGCCCTTGCGCGCCCAGCCTTTCATCCTGCTGGCCGGGATGTTCCATTCCCCCTTGTCCAGATCGATCTCCGCCCACTCGGCTTGCCGCAGTTCGCCAGGGCGAACGAACACCAGCGCCGACAGCTTCAAGGCGGACTGCACGATCAGCGTGCCGCGGAAGGCGTCGATCGCTCGGAGGAGGGCGCCGACTTCCACCGGATCGGTGATGGCCGCCATGTGCTTTTCACGGGTCGGTGGCAGTGCGCCGCGCAGGTCGCCGGTTGGGTCGCGCTCGGCTCGTCCGGTTGCCACCGCATATCGGAACACCTGGCCGCAGTTCTGCAGCGCTCGGTGGGCGGTTTCCAGGCGGCCGCGTGCCTCGATGCGGCGAATCGTGGTCAGCACTGCAGGGGCGGACAGGTCGGCGATGGGCTTGTCACCCATCCACGGGAACACGTCACGCTCCAGCCGCTTGATGATTTTGTCGGCGTGGTCGGGTGTCCAAGTGGAGAGCATCTTGGTGAACCACTCCCGGGCCACCGTCTCGAAACTGTTGGCGACAGCATCGGCTCGGGCGTTCTTGTTGGCCTTGCGGTGCTCGCCTGGGTCGATCTGGTTTGCGATCTTGCGGCGGGCGTCGTCTCGGCGGTCCCGTGCGTCGCGCAGTGACACCTCGGGATAGACGCCCATGGACAGAGTCTTGCGTTTACCGTCAAAGCGGTAGTCGAAGCGCCACCACTTACCGCCACTGGGATGGATCAGTAGATAGAGGCCATCCCCGTCGCTCATCTTGACGGGCTTGTCTGCCGGTTTTGCTGCCTTGATCGCGGTGTCGGTAAGTGCCATGACAGTAACTCCTTGGCGGTAAGCGCCTGTTACCGTCTAAGTTACCGCCAAAGTTTGCCGGCTTGCAATAGCCTTGTCCGGAACGCTGTGGACGTAAAAAAGGCCGAGAACCCTGATTTTTCTAGGTTTCTCGGCCTTCTCCGGAACATCCCGGACTCGATTCTGGTGGAGCCGGGGGGAATCGAACCCCCGTCCGCAAGTCCTCTACAGTCAGTTCTACATACTTAGCCGACCTACTTGGATTTAACCCGGGGTTTAGCCAGTCGGCAGGCCGACCACGGGCGAGTCACCTAGAATTTCGCGCCGGACCAAGTAACCCGATCCCTTGCTAGTTCCTGTAAATGACGCTGCAATGGGTTTGACCCCACCTGACCCAGGAACGAATCAGTGCAGCGGCTTAGGCCTTAAGCGGCCAGAGCGAAACGCTC
Organism: Zoogloea sp.; assembly: GCA_017309145.1. Classification (GTDB taxonomy): domain Bacteria; phylum Pseudomonadota; class Gammaproteobacteria; order Burkholderiales; family Rhodocyclaceae; genus Zoogloea. The sequence goes on from JAFLDU010000105.1 coordinate 10,924, forward strand.
GTCGTTGGCGTTTGTAGTTTTCCAGTGGATTTACGAGGTAACTGGTCCTCGGTATGCCCTGATCTGCTTCGCAACCCACGTCGAAGCCAGGTCGGCCCCATGTTGTGCTGCTTTGCTTTGTCCCGGTTTTGCCGGAACAGTTCCGAATGATAGCACGTATCAGGCACGGCCCAGCAGGGGCAGGATGTCCAGCGGGTGCTCGATGATGGTGTCGGCGTTCCAGGCGTGGATGGGTTCGGCGCTGCCCAGATAGCCGTAGGCGGCCGCCACGGTGGTCATGCCGGCTGCGCGGCCTGCCTGGATGTCGCGGATGTCGTCGCCCACGTACAGGCTCTGTTGCGGCGTGTGTCCGGTCAGTGAGCAGGCGTGGAGGAGTGGATCGGGATGGGGCTTTGGCCGGCTGGCTGTGTCTCCACCGACAATGCACGCGCAGCGCTCCGACAGCCCCAGCGCGACGATGATCGGGCGGGCCAGGCGCTCTGCCTTGTTGGTGACGACGCCCCATGTGATGCCGAGGGCGTCGAGCTTGTCGAGGAGCTCCGCCATGCCTGCGAAGAGGCGTGTTTCGACGCACAGCGCCTCGCTGTACAGGCTCAGGAAGCGGGCGGCCAGCGGGGGGTAGGCAGCGTCCTCGGGCTGCAGGCCGAAGCCTGCGCCGAGCATTCCACGCACGCCTTGTGATACGCGGGGGCGGAGGATCTCGTAGGGGCTGGGAGGAAGTCCTTGTTCGGTCTTGAGTCGGTTCAGTGTGCCGGCGAGATCGGGTGCTGTGTCGGCAAGGGTGCCATCCAGGTCGAAGAAGACGGCCTCAGCCATTGCGGGTGGTGCGCATCAGGTAATTGACGTCGGTGTCCTGGCCCAGTGCGTAAATTTCTGTCAGGGGGTTGTAGGTCATGCCGATCAGCTCTTCGACATCCAGGCCCGCATTCCGAACATAGCGGGCCAGTTCGGAGGGCTTGATGAACTTGGCGTATTCGTGGGTGCCCTTGGGCAGCAGATTGAGGATGTACTCGGCACCGACCACGGCCATCAGGTAGGACTTGAGGTTGCGGTTCAGGGTGGAGAAGAACACTTGCCCGCCCGGTTTGACCAGGGCTGCACAGGCCCGGATGGTGCTGGCCGGGTCTGGGACGTGTTCGAGCATTTCCATGCAGGTCACCACGTCGAAGCTGCCGGGGGCTTCGAGGGCCAGTGTTTCTGCGGCGATGTGCCGGTAATCGACCGCAAGGCCGCTTTCATAAAGGTGCAGGCGTGCGACGCCGAGGGCTTTTTCCGAGAGGTCCACGCCGGTGACCAATGCGCCACGGGCGGCCATGGATTCGGCGAGGATGCCGCCGCCGCAGCCGATGTCCACCACCTTCTTGCCGCTCAGGCCGACAGCTGTGTCGATCCAGTCCAGGCGGAGAGGGTTGATCCGGTGCAGGGGTTTGAATTCGGATTCGGGGTCCCACCAGCGATGGGCGAGGTCACTGAATTTCTGGAGTTCGGCGGGATCGGCATTCATGGTGGGTGCGGAAATGGGCGAATTCATGTTGGCAGGCCGAATTGTATTGCGAGAGCAAGAGCTTGGGGCAGGCCCCCGGAAAAACAAAAAGCCCTGCAGGGCAGGGCTTTTTGAGGACAGGCGGAAAATCTGTCGGCGGATTACTTGGTGCCGATGACTTCGATTTCCACGCGACGGTCCGGCTGCAGGCACTCGACCAGCTTCTTGTTCTTGCCGGATTCCTTGCCCAGGTTCTTGCACTTGTCGCCGGTCACGGGCTGCTTCTCGCCCTTGCCTTCGGTGTACACGCGGTTGGCTTCGACGCCCTTGCCGACCAGGTAGTCCTTGACGGCGGCGGCGCGCTTCTCGGACAGCTTCTGGTTGTAGGTGTCGCTGCCGATGCGGTCGGTGTGGCCGACGGCGAGAATCACTTCCAGCTTCACGCTCTTGGCCTTGCCGGCCAGCTCGTCCAGCTTGGCCTTGCCGGCGGGCAGCAGGACGGCCTTGTCGAATTCGAACAGGGCGTCAGCGGCCAGCTTGACCTTGTCGGCAACCGGAGCCGGGGCGGCAACAGCCGGGGCGGACTTGGAGCCGGCGGCCGGAGCGGCAGCGGCGACGGGCTTCACGCACTTGTCTTGAGCGACGACGTCCTTGTCGCACTCGCAGCCAACCGGGAACTCACCGGCCAGGGTGGTGGAGGCGGCGGCGGGGGTCCAGTAGCCCGTGCGCCAGCACAGGTCGGCGCCGCTGCGGGCGACGACTGCGCGGGAGTCGATCACGTAAGGCACTTCGCCCTTCGTATCAACAACGACGTCTTTGGCGAAGCTGGCGGAGGCGGACAGGCCGAGAGCGGCAAGTGCGGCGGCCATCAGCAGTTGTTTTTTGGCTTGTTTGATCATCGTTTTCCTCGTCGCAAGGCAAAGGGGTAGAACCGGAAGATTCATCCTGACTGCCTGAGATGTTATAAAGTCAGGCAGCATATCCAATTCATTGGCGGAGCTTATTCTGCCATAGGCGGCCGATGCTCAATAGTTCGGTGTTGGATATTTGCAACAGTTCTCCATTGCGAACCCGGGGCTGTCCATTGACCCAGACATCCGATACGGCGTGCCGTCCGAGAACGTATGTCAGGTGTGATGCCGCCTGATAAATAGGGAGTGTCTCCGGGGCGTCGATGCGCATGGCACACAGATCGGCAGCTTTACCGGGCAGGAGCGAGCCGATCGTGTCGTCGAGGCCGAGTGCGCGGGCGCCATGCAGGGTGGCCATCCGCAAGGCCTCATGCGCCGGCACGGCCGACGCGTCCTGGCTGCCCAGTTTTGCAAGCAGGCTGGCCTGGTGCATTTCGCGCCACAGGTCGAGACGGTTGTTGCTGGCCGCGCCGTCGCTGCCAAGGCCCACTGCCAGGCCGGCATCGAGGAGCGGCTTGATGGGAGCGGCACCGCTGGCCAGCTTCATGTTGGAGGTGGGGCAGTGGGCGATGGCGCATCCCTGTCTTGCTAGCCGCTCGATGTCCCCGCTGTCGAGGTGGACGGCATGGACGCCGATCAGGTTCGGTCCCAGCAGGCCGAGTTCGTCCAGTCGCTGGATGGGGCGCCTGCCGTGCTCGCGCAGGCTGGTCTCGATTTCTTCGGCAGTCTCGTGGATGTGGATGTGGATCGGCAGCTCGAGCTCCTCGGCGAGGGTGCCGATGCGTTCGAAGCTCCGGTTGGATACTGTATAGGGGGCATGGGGCGCGAGGGCGAAGCGGATCAGTGGATCGTCGCGCCAGGCTTCCCGTGTCGCCAGTCCTTTGGCGAGGTAGTCGTCAGCGTCGGCTGCGTACTGCGACGGAAATTCGATCACCGTGATGCCCAGCACTGCGCGCAGACCCAGGCGGTCGAAGGCTTCGGCAGTCGCCTGGGGGAAGAAGTACATGTCATTGCAGGTGGTGATGCCTCCGCGCAGCATCTCGGCCCCGGCCAGCAGACTGCCGTCCCGCACGAAGGCTGGGGAGGCGTGTTGGGCTTCGGTGGGCCAGATGGCCTCCTGGAGCCAGCGCATCAGCGGAAGGTCGTCGGCCATGCCGCGCATCAGGCTCATCGCGGCATGGCAGTGCAGGTTGATCAGGCCTGGAGTCAGGATGTGCTCGGGCAGGCGAATCGTCTCGGTGGGGGCGTAGTGGCTGCGGGCCTGGTCGATGGGGAGCAGGGCTTCGATCCTGCCATCGCGGATGGCGATGGCGTGGTGCTCCAGCGTGACGTCCCGGGGCTCGACCGGAATGATGTAGCGTGCTTCGATCAGCAGGTCCACCGGGGTCGGCGTCATGAGAGGGCTCCGTGTCGATGGGGTGATCCAAATGAAAACCCCGCCGGTCGGCGGGGTTTAAGGCTTTGCCGGCTGAGGGCAGATTACTTGGCGGCGCCTTTCACGTCCACGGTGACGCGGCGGTTGGGGGTCAGGCATTCAATCAGCTTCTTGCGGCCCAGCTTGTCATCACAGCTCTTGATCGGCTGGGTCTTGCCGGCGCCCATGGTGTCGATCAGGTCGGCTTTCACGCCCTTGCTGATCAGGTAGGCCTGGACGGCTTCGGCGCGCTTCTCGGAGAGCTTCTGATTGTAGGCCTGGGTGCCGAGGCGGTCGGTGTGGCCGGTGACGATCACGGAGGTGACGTTGGCGCAGGTGCCAAGCTTGGCCACGACGGCGCTGTCGAGGTTCTGACGGGCGGCGGGGGTGAGGGCGAACTTGTTGAAGGCAAATGAATTGTCCGTCGAAAGCGTGGCGCTGAAGTCACACTTGGCCGGCGCCGCCGGAGCGGCCATCGGGGTGGCGACGGCCGCTGGAGCCGCGGCGGTCGTGGGGGCCGGTGCCGGTGGTGCGCACTTTTCGGTTCCGACCACGTCCTTGTCGCATTCGCAGCCGACCGGGCGCTCGCCCGCCTTGGCTTCACCCGCTGCGCCGGGAGTCCAGTAGCCGGTGCGCCAGCACAGGTCGGCGCCGCTCTTGGTGACGACGTTGCGCTGGTCGGTGACGTAAGGCACGTCACCCTTCGGGTCGACGACGATGTCCTTCGATTGGCCAATCGCTGAGAGGCTGGCGAGCATCAGGGTGGTTGCGGTGGCCAGGCGGAAGCGGCTTGCGGTCATGGATTTTCTCCTCGGAACGGATGGGGCGCTTAAGGCGCCCGTCTGGTGTTGTGGGTGGCGGCGGGATTAGAGCATACGAGAGCTGGCGCTCACAATCGGCGTGCGCATGCCGGCGCCCTGTTTCGGTGCGCAGGAGGCGGGAGTGGGGCATCGTCGGCGTGCTAAACTCCAGGTTTTTCGTCTTTCCGACGAATCGTTGAATTCTCGCGGTAGCCATGATCCCGTTCGCCAAAGAAACCTTACCCATCAGCCTCGAAGACGAGATGCGCCACGCCTACCTGGATTACGCGATGAGCGTGATCGTGGGTCGGGCCCTGCCCGATGTGCGTGACGGTCTCAAGCCTGTGCACCGGCGCGTGCTGTTTGCCATGCACGAGCTGGGCAATGACTGGAATAAGGCTTACAAGAAGTCCGCCCGTATCGTCGGTGACGTGATCGGTAAGTATCACCCTCATGGCGACCAGTCCGTTTACGACACCATCGTCCGCATGGCGCAGAACTTCTCCCTGCGCTACATGCTGGTCGACGGTCAGGGCAACTTCGGCTCGGTGGATGGCGACAGCGCGGCGGCCATGCGTTATACCGAAGTCCGGATGGCCAAGATCGGCCACGAGCTGCTTGCCGACATCGAGAAGGAAACCATTGATTTCGGCCCCAACTATGACGGCTCCGAGAAGGAGCCGCTGGTCCTGCCGGCGCGCATCCCCAATCTGCTGATCAACGGGTCGGGCGGCATCGCGGTGGGCATGGCCACCAACATTCCCCCGCACAACCTCACCGAGGTGGTGGATGCCTGTCTGCGCATGCTGCAGGAGCCGGATGTCTCCATCGAGGAGCTGATCAAGATCATCCCCGCGCCGGACTTCCCGACCGCCGGCCTGATCTACGGCCTGTCCGGCGTGCATGAGGGCTATCGCACCGGGCGTGGCCGCGTGGTGATGCGGGCGCGCACCCACTTCGAGGACATCGGCAAAGGGGATCGCCAGGCGATCATCGTCGACGAGATTCCCTATCAGGTTAACAAGAAGACCTTGATCGAGAAGATCGCCGAGCTGGTCAACGAAAAAAAGATCGAGGGCATCAGCGACATCCGCGACGAGTCGGACAAGTCCGGCATGCGCATGGTCATCGAGCTCAAGCGCAATGAAGTGCCTGACGTGGTGCTGAACAACCTGTTCAAGCAGACCCAGCTGCAGGACACCTTCGGCATGAACATGGTGGCGCTGGTGGATGGCAAGCCGCGTCTGCTCAACCTCCATCAGATGATCGACTGCTTCCTCGCCCACCGGCGCGAGGTGGTCACCCGCCGGACCATCTTCGAGCTGCGCAAGGCGCGCGAACGTGGCCACATCCTTGAGGGTCTGGCGGTTGCGCTCTCCAACGTGGACGAGATCATCGCCCTGATCAAGGCGGCGCCGACCCCGCCCGAGGCCAAGAAGGCCCTGATGGCGCGCCAGTGGCGCTCCGCCCTGGTCGAGGAGATGCTCGCTCGCGCGGCAGCCGACAGCTTCCGCCCGGAGGGGCTGGCCCCCGAGTTCGGTCTGTCGGCCCAGGGTTACCGCCTGTCCGACGCCCAGGCCCAGGCCATCCTCGAACTGCGCCTGCAGCGTCTGACCGGCCTGGAGCAGGACAAGATCGTCGCCGAGTACAAGGAAGTGATGGACAACATCGCCGACCTGCTCGACATCCTGGCCCGCCCCGAGCGCATA
>JAFLDU010000106.1 GCA_017309145.1 Zoogloea sp.
CCGCCCTTCGATTCCGCCGGAGCGCCTGCTCAAGGCCCAATTGCTGATTGCCTTCTACTCGGTGCGCTCCGACCGGTTGTTCTGCGAGCAACTTGATTACAACCTGCTGTTCCGCTGGTTTCTCGATTTGGACCTGGAGTCGGGCGGACTCGATCAATCCAACTTCAGCCGCCTGCGCGAGCGCCTGGTGGAAACCGATATCGCCCGACGTTTCTTCGACGAGGTGGTGCGTCTGGCCCGCAAGGACAAGTTGCTGTCCTCGGATCACTTCACCGTCGGCGGCACCTTGATCGACGCCTGGGCCTCCTTCAAGAGCTTCAAGCGCAAGGACGATGACGAACCGCCCAAGCCCGGGGACGGCACCGGGATGGTGGATTTCAAGGGCGAGAAGCGTTCCAACGCCACCCACCAGAGCACCACCGATCCGGACGCGAAGCTCATGAGAAAAGGCAACGGCCAGCCGGCCAAACTCAGCTACGGCGGCCATGCCCTCATGGAGAACCGGAGCGGTCTGTGCGTGGATCTGCTCATCACCGACGCCACCCTGGCTGAGCATCAGGCGGCGCGGCAACTGCTCACCCGAGCGCGGCGGCGGAAGATTCACCCGAAGACCCTGGGTGCTGACAAGGGTTACCACGTGAAGGACTTCGTTCAGCATCTGCGGGAGCACGGGATCAAGCCACATATCGCCCGAATCGACGGGCGCAAGACACCGGGGCTCGATGGACGGACAAGCTGCACCGAGGGCTACAAGGTGAGTCAGCGAAAGAGAAAGCGGATAGAGGAAATCTTCGGCTGGCTGAAGACAGTGGGCGGAATGAGAAAGACCCGCTTCATCGGAGAAGCCCGAACCCAGATCGCCGCCTACCTGTCGGCGGCGGCGTACAACCTGCTGCGAATTGCGAAATTCCAAGCTGCGGGGAGTGCGGCATGAAGCGGCACCCGGAATTGGGCGAAAGCCCATTCCCCGGCCCATTTGATGGGCATCAAAACGGGATTGGGACGCCAATTCCGGGAATGAAGTCATGAGAAATCATATAGTGAGGGGACCGGCTGGCGCGGTTTCTCGGCGTTTTGCATCGGTCTGCTAATCCCATCACTTGACACCACATAACTGTCAGTCGAGAAAATGTGTATCCTAGGGGCTGTGTACTTCATCTTCCGTGCCTGAAGGGCTGAAAGACCCCATGCTCGAAAAAGCCCGTTACATCGTCGTGGAAGGCCCCATCGGCGCCGGCAAGACCACCCTGGCCCGGCGCCTCGCCGACCGGATCGGTGCCGACACCCTTCTCGAGAATCCGGCGGACAACGCCTTCCTGGGGCGCTTCTACCAGAACATGGAACGCTGGGGCCTGCCCACCCAGATCGCCTTCCTGTTCCAGCGCAGCGAGCAGCTCGCCAGCTTCGAGCGGGAGACCCACCGGCGGGTCGTCTCCGACTTCCTGATCGACAAGGACCCGCTTTTCGCCGAGCTCAACCTCGCCGAGGATGAACTCAAGCTCTACCGCCAACTCTACGAACGTCTCAAGCCCGACGCCCGCAAGCCCGATCTGGTGATCTACCTGCAGGCCCAACCCGACATCCTGATCGACCGGGTGCGCAAGCGCGGGGTCGAGTCCGAGCGCAAGATCAGCGAAGCCTATCTGCAGCGCGTGGCGGAGCGCTACGCGACCTTCTTCCATCACTACGACGCCGCACCCTTGTTCATCGTCAATGCGGAGTCTCTCAACCCGGTGGACAAGGACGAAGACTTCGAACTTCTCTTTTCCCGCCTCCTGGCCATGCGCAGCTACCGCGAGTTCTTCGGCTACGCCGCCTGACGCCCCGCCCCCTGCCCTTCGCCGCCCCCCGGCCATCACGCCCCTTGTGCCCTGCACAAGATTGGGGTTAACTCCCGCCGCGAGGAGATCCAGCAATGAGCTACCTACAAGAAAACAACAAACCCGTCACCCTTTTCGAGCTCGGCAAGATGCGCGCCGAAGGTCGCAAGATCGTCATGCTGACCGGCTATGACGCAAGCTTCGCGGCCCTGCTCGAACGTAATGGCGTGGATGTCATCCTGGTCGGAGACTCGCTCGGCAACGTGCTGCAGGGCCAGAAGACCACCCTGCCCGTGACGATGGATCACATGGTCTATCACACCGAGTGCGTCGCCCGTGGCTGCAGCCGCCCGCTGATCGTCACCGACATGTCCTTTGGCAGCTATGCCGAGAGCCCGGCCCAGGCCATGCGCAACGCGGCCCGCCTGATGGCCGCCGGAGCCCAGATGGTCAAGCTGGAAGGTGGCTCAGTAATGGCCGAGACGGTCCGCTTCCTGGTCGAGCGGGGTGTCCCTGTGTGTGCCCACATCGGCCTCACGCCCCAGTCGGTGCACCAGCTCGGCGGCTATCGGGTACAAGGCCGCAGCGATGCGGGCGCCGCCACCCTGAAAGCTGACGCTCTGGCCCTGGAGCAGGCAGGTGCCTCCCTGATCGTCATGGAGATGGTGCCCTCCGCCCTGGCTGCCGAAGTCACCGCCAGCCTGAGCACCATGGCCACCATCGGCATCGGCGCGGGCGTCGACTGCCACGGGCAGGTCCTGGTCCTGCACGACCTGATCGGCGTCTTCCCCGGCAAACGGCCCCGCTTCGCCAAGAACTTCATGGAGAACGCCGCCAGCCTCGACGCAGCCGTCGCCCAGTACGTGACCGACGTCCAGGCCGGCCGCTTCCCCGGCCCCGAGCACAGCTACTGAGATCCGTCATGCAGATTCACCCCACCATCGCCGGCCTGCGGGCCTCCCTGGCCGATGCCGGCCGCGTCGCCTTCGTACCGACCATGGGCAACCTCCATGACGGCCACATCGCCCTCATGCGCCAGGCCCGCAGCCGGGCCGAAGTGGTCGTGGCGAGCATCTTCGTGAACCGTCTGCAGTTCGGGCCGAAGGAAGACTTCGACAAGTATCCGCGCACCTTCGAGAACGACTGCGCGCGGCTGAAGGATGCCGGCGTGGACATCCTGTTCGCCCCGGATGAACAGGAGATGTACCCCACCCCCCAGCGTTACCACGTGGAGCCGGATGCCGCGCACATCAACATCCTGGAAGGTGCGGTGCGCCCCGGCCATTTCGGCGGCGTCGCCACGGTGGTGCTGAAGCTGTTCAACATCGTCCAGCCCGATGTCGCCCTGTTCGGCAAGAAGGACTACCAACAGCTCATGGTGTTGCGCAACATGGTGCGCGAGCTGGCCCTGCCCATCGAAGTGATTGCCGGCGAGACCATCCGTGCCGAGGACGGGCTTGCCCTGTCCTCACGCAATGGCTACCTGAGCGCAGCCGAGAGGGCCGAGGCACCCCGTCTGCATCGCCAGCTGGAGGCCATCCGCCGCCGGATCAGCGCTGGCGAAAGGGACTTCATGCGCCTTGAAACCGAAGCGGTCGCAGAGCTGGCAGCCCACGGCTGGCAACCGGACTACATCGCGATCCGCCGCAGGGCTGACCTCCAAGCGGCCGCCGAAGGCGACGCGCTGGTGGTTCTTGGCGCGGCTCGCCTGGGAAGCACCCGGCTGATCGACAACCTCGAAATCTGAAAACCTGCCCTCGGGCCTTGCCCTGAGGGCTCAGGCGGAGCGGATGAAATTGGCCTCTACCCGGCAATCTTCGCCTTCACACATGCGCCGAACCTGGCCGAAACACTCGGCCAGCGCCATGCAGGTGCGAATGTCCTCCACCAAAAACTGACGCAGCTCGATGCACAAGGCCATTTCGCTGACGCCCTCCGCCGAGGTGGATGCGGCGCGGATGGCACGCAGCACGATGGGATAGATCGGATCATCTCCAAGCATCGCGGCCAGCCGGACCCGGACATGGGGTGCGTAGCCGGAGGCCTCGGGATGCAGTTCCAGCCTCCTGCAGGCCTGAAGGATGCACTCCCTCATCACCCGGTGGTGCCCCTTCCGCTGATCCATGGCAATGCGCTGCAGGCTCTCTTCCCAGATGGTGGGCATCCGCTGACGGGCACCGGCGCGCTCACGCCAGGCCTGCCAGGCGAGTACAGCCAGAGCCAACAGGCCAATCAGTGCGAATAGGTGCATGTTCACGGTCTGGGTCTCCCGATATCAGCTTGCTTTTGAAGCTTAGTGGGAGGTAGCCCGGCGTACCGTGCAATTAATTCACAGTGAATGAGAGAATTTGCTGAGTATCAGATCCGGGTGCAACGACACCGAGCCGGCCGAATCCTCCACCTGCTCCAGACGGTAGCCGCTCCCATATGAGGCGCTCAGGCGGAAACCACGGCCAGGGTGGATGTCCAACTTGCGCCGGATCCGGCTCACATGGGTGTCCACGGTTCTCGAGGCAGTCCCAACCCTGTCGCCCCATACCACTTCGAGCAGTTTTCCACGGGACAGCAGGCGGCCAAGATTACGGAAGAAGAGGACACTGAGCTCGAACTCCTTGTCCGTGAGCTCCACCCGGAGCCCCTCGATGAATGCCTGCTTGCTTGCCATTTCAAAGCGATAGGGATGCAGCTCGAGCACCCTCATGGACGTCACTGAACGTCCTTCGCGACGGCGCAGCAGCGCGCAGCTGCGGGCGAACAGCTCTCCTCCGCGCTCGACCGTCACGTAATCGTCTGCCCCCTGCTCCAGGGCATCAACAAGGCGCGCCTCATTGTCTTCACAGTTGTAGAAGACGATGGGCACCCCATTGCAGGGGCCTGCCCGTAACCACTGAAAGGCGAGCTCACTTTCGCCTGCCTGTTGGTCGAGCAGGTACAGATGAAAGGCGCCATGCCGGGTTTCCCGGCTCAATGCGAGGGCATCCTCAAAAACCCGGGCACGGAGTCCCGCGAGCTCAAGCTGCCTTATCAGGACTGCAGGCACGGAGCGGGACTCGGCACACAGCAGGGCCACACTTTTGCACGTCCGGGTCATCAACTACCCCAAAGGATATTGGCACCCCAGACATCTTAATCAAAAGCGTTGAGCATAATGCGTTTTGACCAAATTTGACGCTGCCCGCGGCAAACTCGCCGCGTAAGCAAGCTCAGGCCGAGCAGACCTCGGCCCCGGAGATACGCACGCCAGCCACGGCATCACCTGTCTTCTCGAGGGCGATGGTGACCAGGGGGGACACCCAGGGCTGGCGGGAGCGCTCCAGGCGGTAGCCGGTCCCGTAAACGGCGGACAGGTGAAACTCATTACCCCGCAGCAGCGCCAGCTTGCGCCGCAGGCGACTGACATGGGTGTCGATGGTGCGCGACGCCATCGGCCGGGAGACCTGCCAGATCATCTCGTGAATATGGCCTCGGGAGATCATGCGACCCGCATTGCGGAAGAGAAACAGGGCCAGATCGAACTCCCTCTCGGTCAGGTCGATCAGTTCCTCCCGCAGCCACACGCTTCTGGCCTGAAGGTCAAAACGGTACGATCCGAAAACGAGCTCCGACTCCAGGCGGAACAGGTCCGGATGGCGCCGACGCAGCACGGCGGAGATACGACCCACCAGTTCCCGGCCAGCCAGGGGGCGCGAGATGTAATCCTCGGCGCCGGCCGCAAGCGCCTCAGACAGCAAAGCCTCGTCGTCAATACAATTGATCAAGATCACGGGCAGTTCGCTGCCGGGCAAGGCACGCACACGTTCCACAAAGGAGACAGCGTCGTTGCCCAGCAGGCCGCCATCTGCCAGTACCAGATCGAAACTCTCCCTGCTCAGGGCGCGACGCAACCTCTGCTCCTGGTCAAAACCATGGATCGAATGCCCCGCCCCCTGCAACAGCCCGGACAAGGCCTCGGCCAAATGCACGTCGCCAATCAGCAGCGCCAGTCGCATCGATACATCCCCTCAGAACAGAATCACCAGAACGGGAGCAGATGCTAGACAGATATGTGGCAGATAAGAAATGCTGACCGATTCTCACCGCCTCGGCTCAAAGCAGGCGGGCGTACTCGGTGAAGGTGTAACCACGCCCATAATCCGACACGACGGGCAGGCGCAGACCGCAGCGGGACTGGGCCTTCGAGCGCAGCCGGCTCACCATGGCCTCGAGGCGGTGGGCGCTGTAGTCAGGCTCATCACCCGCCAACAGGGCGACCAGATCGTCCTTGCGGGCGTGCCGTTCAGGGTCGGCAAAGAGCGCGGCCAGAAAGCGGGTCTCCCCCACGTTGAGCAGGAAGGTGCCCCCGTTGGGTGCCGTGAGCAGGCGTCGCTCCCCATCGAGGTACCAGGGCTGCGGCAGCATGCCGGAGGCCAGCGGCGCCATGTTTCCCTGCAGGCGGCGATGCACGCTGAGCAGCGTCGCCTCGAGCTCCTCAGGATCAACGGGTTTGACCAGGTAGGCATCGGCGCCATCCCGCAGGCTGGCGATGCGCAACTCCCGCTCGCCGCGCCCCGTGCACATTACGATGCCGGAGCGGATGTAGCGCCGTGCCTGGCGGCAGAAGCTCAAGCCATCACCATCTGGCAGGTTGATGTCGAGGACCAACAGGTCATAAGGGCGAGCCAGCCGGGCATCGGCCTCGCGGATGGTACCGGCAACACATACGGAAAAGCCCGCCCCGGACAGGAAGGCGGAAATCTCCGCGCACAGGTCCCGATCATCCTCTACCAAAAGCACCGAGATCATGCTGGCATCTCCTTGCCACTCACACCCGGCAGGCCCTCGAGCCCAATCGGGAGGCGCAGCGTGAACCAGGTCTCGCCGTCACGATGCCCGCCGACCAGGGCGCCCCCATGGACCCGCGCCACGTGGCTGGCCAGGGCCAGGCCGATGCCGAAGCCCCCCTTGGTGCTCACCGACTTCCGGCTGCGCCTGAACACCTGGAACGGGCGCTCGGCCAGATCCGGCGGCAGCCCCTCACCGGCATTGATGACCCGGTAGATCACCATCCTGGCAGAAGCTTCCACCTCCAGGCGGATGGGCGTTCCTTCAGGCGAATACTTGGCCGCGTTATCGAGCAGATTGGACAGCGCCAGCACCACCAGTTCGGCATCCATCGACACATCCTGCTCCAGCGCCCCCCGTTTCTGGAAGCGCAGGTCGCGCCCGCCATGCAGGGCACGGATCTCATCCAGCGCGCGCAGGGCTGGCAGGCTGACCGGCTCCAGGGCAAAATCCGGCTCGAAATCTGGCTGACCGATGCGCTGCAGACGCAGGTGGCGATCGATCAGGCCACTCATTCGCTGGGCGGCGTGGTTCAGCCGCGCAAGACGTTCTGCATTCTCGGGCGCCACGTCGGGCAGACTGCGACGCAGATTGCCCAGTCCTGTGAGCAGCACCCCGAGGGGACTGCGCAACTCATGGGCCACGAATGCAAAGAACAAGGACTGCTCGTGGCGCAGGCGCTCCTCCTGCTCCGCGAGCTGGCGCTGTGCAACGGCCTCGCCATCTGCCGCCTCCCGCGCCTGACGCTCATCCCGCAACTCGGACAGGATGCCGAAATGCAGAAAGATCGCGTAGGCAATCAGCGCCGGCGCCGCTGTCTCGAAGGTGGAGTTCCAGGTCAGCAGGCCGAGGGCCCTCGACACATGGATCAGCATCAGGCCCGTGAAGCACAGATAGGCACCCAACATCCAGCCTGCACCCAGGTGTCCGTCCCGCAGATTGCGGTAGCACGCCATCACGCCCACCACAGCGATGAAGGGCTGTAGCCACTGCACCACCGGCATCACGTGGACGTAGAGCCCGAGGGGAACGCTGAGGGCGCACGATGCGATCGCCCCTGCCAGATAGGGCAGAATCCGGTTGAACAACGGAAAGTGCTCGGCGAGGCGCAGGGGCTTGCGTACCAGCAACATCGAAAGCCCGTAGAAGACGCAATGCAGCACGCGGGTCAGGCCATGGGCTACCCAGTCGCTCTCCGGGAAGAAGTACTGGGCCAGCAAGCCGTTGGCAGCCGCCACCGCCACCGCCATCATGAACATGAAGGCGGCAAAGGCCAAATAAAGCCGCCGGCCGGTCCAGAACCAGTTGACCAGGTTCATCGCCGACACCGTGAGCACCAGTCCGAGCGCCATCCCGATGCCCAGCAAGTCGCGCTGGACCTGTATCCGGAAGGACCACGGTTGCCACACCGTAAAGGCCGTTGAGATGCTTGTGCTGGCCTTGATCCGGACATAGAAGACCTGAGCCGAAGCATCCGGCAGCTCGAAGGGAAACACCGCAGTGCGATAGACGATGGCCCTTGAATTGACTGGAAAGCGATCCCCCGCACGCAACTCGTCCCAACCGCCACGGTCCTGCCGCCGCGCATAGAAGCGGATGTCGTCCAGGTAGGGCGCCCGGGACTCCAGCCACCATTCGGCCGGCGCCATGGGGGCTCGATGCAGGCACAGCCGGATCCACAGCACGTCCCGCGTGTAGCCAAGCGCCAGACCATCGGCGGAAGAGGACACAAAGTTCTTCTGGAAAGCGGGAGATGAGACTTCCTCGATACCGAGCTGGCCACTGCTGTCCCGGTAGAGCTGCATGTCGGCCCCGCTCAGCAGGCGGTGCCCCTCGTCATCAACCAGGACTTCACCCGGTGGGGTGCATGCCATGCAGGCAGCGGCCAGCAGGGCTAACAGCAGCCCCATCAGGCCCTGCAGCGCAAAACTGCCAAAGGCACGGCTGGCGGGGCTGAGCCCTACCCGGAATGCACATCCCGACGAAGATCGAATATGACGAAGCCGCATGCGGGCGCAAGGTTAGCCCAATCCGGGGCACTCACCTAGACCCTCACCGAAACTCACGGCCTGCGGATGCCCTCAGTGTTCGCCAACCCGCAGCCGGCAAAGCGCATCAGGATTCTCGCCAGAGCCCACCAGCACAGCCAAAATAGGTGCTCCGCCCCTTGCGCTGATGCCGACTTGGCTCCAAGCTATAAGAACCGGCGAGCACCCGGTGCATGACCGCAGGGGACGCCGAAGCCAACAATAAGGAGGGTAGACAATGGCAGCAACGGTTCAGCAGATCATTCAGAAAAAGGGCGACACCACCTACTCGGTTGCGCCGGACACTACAGTGCTGCAGGCCCTCAAGCTCATGGCCGAGCGTAACGTCAGTGCCGTGCTGGTCACCGAGGGGGAACGCCTCGTCGGCATCTTCACCGAGCGGGACTACGCCCGCAAGGTCGTGCTCAAGGGGCTGGCCTCCAAGGACACCAAGGTGGGCGACCTGATGACCCAGAACGTCCTGACCATCTCCCCGAGCCACACGGTGGATGACTGCATGGCCATCATGACCAACAACCACATCCGCCACCTGCCCGTGGTCGACAAGGGACGGCTGACCGGCATCGTCAGCATCGGTGATGCGGTCAAGTCGGTCATGGAACAGCAGCAGGCCACCATCGAGCAGCTGTCCGGCTACATCGCCGGTGGCCTGAGCACCTGAAGCAACTCGACAGGCCGGATGCCCCTCAGGCTTCCGGCCCTTGCATCGGGGTGGCAAAGCGCACGGCGACTGCCAACCCAGGGCGCCCGTCCCGCACGAGCCCCGGCCCGAACGTCAGGCCCGCGCCAAGGATCCTGACGATGCGCGCCACGATGGAGAGACCCAGGCCACAGCCTTCCGCCTCTTGATCCGGGCCGCGGGCAAAGCGTGTCAGCATCTGTTCCTGCAGGCCTGGCGGAATGCCCGGCCCATCATCCTCCACCCGCAGGCTGCCGCCCGCCGGATCCACGACGACCCGTACCGTGCCACCATCCGGGGTGTAACGCAGGGCGTTGTCCACCAGATTGCGCAGCAGCACCTCGAGCCACCATCGATTCGCCGCCACGATAAAGGAATCCGGTGCGTCCAGGGACAGGCTCTGACCCCGCCGGAGGGCCTGGCCGGCCAGCACCGAGCAGACCTCACCGGCCACCTCCGCCAGGTCCGCGCGGCTGCCGCCCAGCGGCGGCGCATCCGGATCCAGGCGGGCCAGGGTCAGCAGTTGGTCGACCAGATGGGTCATCCGCTCGACCCCCGACAACACCTGCGACAAAGCATGGCGCCGACCTGCCTCATCGTCGGTACGGCCCGCCACCTGGGCCTGGACGCGCAGGGCGGCCAGAGGTGTCCGCAGCTCGTGGGCCGCATCCGCGGTGAAGCGCTTCTCGCTGTCGAGCGCCTCCGCAAGCCGCGTCAACAAGGCATCCAGCGAACTGACCAGGGGCGCGATCTCCGCCGGAAGAGGCCCCTTGACCGGCACCGGCTGCAGACACCCCGGCTCCAGCCCGCCCACCGCCTGAGCGACCGCATCGAGCGGCGCCAGCGCCCGCCCGACGACGATCCAGATCGCCAGGGCGATCAACGGCAGCCCGATCAGGATGGGGGCCAGCAGATGCAGGGCGATCTCACCCGCGAGCCGGTAGCGCGCATCATGGTTCTGCCCGACGATGACCCGGTAAGGGCTGTGGCCGTGGTCCATCGAGTAGAAGCGCCACAATGCGCCACCGATCTCTTGCTCGTCGAACCCCGGCGCCCGGGTGGGCGGCACCTCGGGCATCTCGGAAGAACGTACGAGCAGGCTCCATTCACCCGACGTCTCCAGGCGCCAGGCCTGGAAGGCCACCGGGAGCGGATAGTCGTGCTGATGCTCGACCATCTCCTGGGCCACACCCGGCGCGTCGCCGGTGGCAACGATGGCCAGCAAAGTCTCGGCAACCTGCTCCAGCTGGGCATCGAAGAGCTCGTCTGCCTCCCCGTGGGCGGTGCGGAAGGCCACCACGGCAGACAGCCCCCACAACACCGCCACCACCCCGATCAGCAAGGCCAGCAGGCGCCGTCGCAATGAATACACTGGAACCTGCGGCGTCACGTCACGGCCTCGCCGACCAGGTAGCCCACCCCGCGGACCGTACGGATCAACTCGCTGCCCAGCTTGCGGCGCAGATGATGCACATGGACCTCCAGGGCATTGCTCTCGACGATCTCGCCCCAGGCATAGAGGCGCTCCTCGAGGACCCGCCGGGTCAGGACCCTGCCGGCCCCGGCCAGCAGCATATGGAGCAGATCGAACTCCCGGCCGGTCAGGCTGACCGCAGCCCCGCCCCGGGTCACGGTCCGGGCGGCCGGGTCAAGGACGATGTCACCATGCCGCAGGCAGGCGTCGGCACGGCCACTGGCCCGTCGGATCAAGGCCCGCAGGCGGGCCGCCAGCTCGTCCAGGTCAAAGGGCTTGACCACATAGTCATCGGCACCGCAATCGAGGGCCCCGACCTTGTCCGCCACGCCGTCGCGGGCGGTGAGCACCAGCACCGGCAGATCCTTCCCGGCGGCCCGCAGGGCCGACAGCACCCCCATTCCATGACGCCGGGGCAGCCCCAGATCGAGCACCACCGCCGTGAAGCTCTCTGCACTCAGCGCCGCCAGGGCCGCCTCTCCGTCCCGCACCCAATCCACGGCAAAGCCCATCCCTGACAATCCGGCCTGGATACCATCGCCCAGCAACCTGTCGTCTTCAACCACCAAAATGCGCATCCTGTCCTCCCGCCCAGCAGCCTCCTCAGTCGCAGACTGTCCAGGGATCATGCCAAGGCCTCCTTAATGTTGCCTTAAGCTAGCAAACACACACTGAATCGTCCCTCTCGCCCTCCCTCCATGATGATGCCAGGCATCCGTCCCCGCCCTCTCTCCGTGCTGCTTTCCATCCTCGCGCTGTGCGGCAGCCCCCTCCTCCAGGCCGGCGATTTCATCCCGCTCACCGCAGCCCAGAGCAAATCCCTCGGCATTGTCGCGCAGGCTGCCATCGCACCGGGGCAGGCCCTTGCAAGCGGTCTGCCAGCCATCATCGAGATCCCCAACGGCCAGCAGCGGGTCATCGCCGCCCCCCTCGCCGGGATCGTCGAGAGCCTGGAGACCTCCCCAGGCTTGTCGGTCAGGAGGGGACAGGTGCTGGCACGCCTCGCCAGTCCCCAGGCCCTGGAACTGCAGCGCGACCGCATCCAGGCCGATGCCCAGGCGTCCCTGACGAAACAGACCCTGCAGCGGGACGAGCAACTCTTCCGTGAAGGCCTGATCGCCGAGTCGCGCCTGCAGGCGGCCCGCGCCAATGCCACCCAGGCGGCCGCCCAGGCCGCCGAGCGGCGCCAGGAGCTGAGCCTCGCCCAGCACAGCGGTGGGCATACCCTGAGCCTGACAGCCCCCATCGCCGGCACCGTCCTCGAGCAGTTGGCGACGGTCGGCCAGCGGGTCGAGCAGGCGGCGCCCCTGTACCGGATCGCGCGCCTCGACCCGCTGGTGGTGGACATCCAGGTGCCACTCCCGGTAGCCGCGCGGGTCCGGGCCGGCGCGCCGATCCGCATCCCGTCCACCGGCGCCGGCGGTGAGGTGGTCGCCATCGGCCGGGCCGTCGATCCATCCAGCCAGAGCGTGCGCGTGCGAGGCACCATCAACCGGGGCGCCGACAGCCTGCGCCCGGGCCAGGTGACCACCGCCGACCTGGTCCTGGCAGAGGGCCCCAAGAGCGCGGCGGACAGCCAGGTCCCCGCTTCGGCCATCCTGCATCACAAGGACAAGTCATGGATCTTCGTGGCGGCCCGGGAAGGCGATGCCACCGGCTACCGGGCACTGCCGGTCACCGTCGGCGGTCGCAGCGGTGACGCCGTGCTGGTCTCCGGCCTGCCCGCCGGCGCCCAGGTCGTCACCCATGGCACTGCCGCGCTCAAGGCCAACTGGCTCGGCGTCGGGAAAGAGTGAGGCGATGCTGTCCCGTCTGATCGAGTTCTCGCTCACCCAGCGCCTGCTGGTCCTGGTCGCCACCCTGCTGCTGATCGGCGCTGGCGTGACGGCCTGGAACGGCCTGCCCGTAGACGCCTTTCCCGACGTATCCACCACCCAGGTCAAGCTCATCATCAAGGCCCCCGGCATGACCCCGGAAGAGGTCGAGGCGCGCATCACGGTCCCCATCGAGCAGGAGATGCTGGGCATCCCGCACCAGCGCATCCTGCGCTCGACCTCGAAGTACGCGCTGGCCGACGTGACCCTCGACTTCGAGGACGGCACCGACATCTACTGGGCCCGCCAGCAGGTCGGCGAACGCCTGTCGGGCGTGCTGGGCAACCTGCCCCCCGGCGCCAGCGGCGGCCTGGCGCCGATCACCACGCCACTGGGCGAGATGTTCATGTTCACCATCGAGGGGCCGATCTCCCTGGAGGAGAAGCGCACCCTGCTCGACTGGACGATCCGCCCCGCCCTGCGCACGGTGCCCGGGGTGGCCGACGTCAACAGCCTGGGCGGTGAGGTACGCAGCTTCGAGGTGGCCCCCGACCCGGCCGCCCTGGCCGCCCGCGGCCTGACCCTCGGAGAGCTGCAGGTCGCCCTGGAGGCCAACAACCGCAACGACGGCGCCGGCCGCCTTAGCGAGGGCGAGGAGACCCTGCTGGTCCGCGCCGAGGGGGCCATCCGTGACCTGGAGGACGTTCGTGCCATCGTGCTGCGCAGCCGTGGCGGTGCCGTCGTGCGGGTCGGTGACGTGGCCAGCGTGCGCATCGGCGCCCTGACCCGCTATGGGGCCGTCACCCGCAGCGGCCAGGCCGAAGCCGTCGAAGGCCTGGTCCTCGGCCTGCGCGGCGCCAACGCCGGCAAGGTGGTGGAGGGCGTCAAGGCACGTCTGGCCGAGCTGGCCCCGGCCCTGCCGCCCGGGGTACACATCGAGGCCTTCTACGACCGCAGCGAACTGGTCGGCCGGGCCATCCATACGGTGTCCAAGGCACTGGTGGAAGCGATCGTGCTGGTGCTGGTGCTGCTGCTCGCCTTCCTCGGTAATCTGCGGGCCGCCCTGGTGGTCGCCCTGATGCTGCCGCTGGCGGCCCTGGCCACCTTTGTCGCCATGCGCCAGGTGGGCCTGTCGGCCAACCTGATGAGCCTGGGCGGCCTGGCGATCGCCATCGGCATGCTGGTGGACGCCGCCGTGGTGGTGGTCGAGAACATCGAGACCGAGCTGTCCGCCGGCGGCGCTACAACCCGTCAGCCCCTGCTCCACCTGGTATTCCGGGCCACCCGCGAGGTCGCCTCCCCGGTGGCTTCGGGGATCCTGATCATCATCATCGTGTTCCTGCCCCTGCTGACCCTCGAAGGCCTGGAGGGCAAGCTGTTCAGCCCCGTGGCCCTGACCATCGTGTTCGCCCTGGGCGCCTCGCTGCTGCTGTCCCTCACGGTGGTGCCGGTGCTCGCCTCGTGGCTGCTCAAACGCGGCGATGCCCACGAGCCCTGGCTGGTCCGCAAGCTGCAGGCGGCCTATGCCCCCATGCTGGATTTCGCCCTGGCCCGCGGCCGCCTGATGGTGACCATCGCCGGCGCCTCCCTGGTGGCCGCGACAGTGGCCTACATCGGGCTTGGTAAGGCCTTCATGCCGACCATGGACGAGGGTGACATCATCATGCAGCTGGAGAAGCTGCCCTCCATCAGTCTCGACCAGACCATCGCCACCGACCTGAAGGTGCAGAAGGCGATCCTGGCGGCGGTGCCGGAGGTCAAGGCTGTCGTGGCCCGCTCCGGCTCGGACGAGCTGGGGCTGGACCCGATGGGCCTCAACCAGACCGACACCTTTCTGGTTCTCAAACCCCGCGAGGAATGGCGCCAGCCCGACAAGGACTGGCTGACCGACCAGCTGCGCGCAGTAATGGGCCAGTTCCCGGGCATCGCCCTGACCTTCACCCAGCCCATCGACATGCGCGTGTCGGAGATGCTCACCGGCGTACGCGGTGACCTGGCGATCAAGCTCTACGGACCGGACCTGCCGACCCTCAACCGCCTGGCCGCCGAGATCGAGACCGTGGTGAAGGCCGTCCCGGGCGCGGAGGACACCATCACCATCCGCAACGAAGGGGTGCAATACCTCCGCATCCAGGTCGATCGCCTGGCCGCCGGCCGCTTCGGGCTCAATGTCGAGGATGTCCAGAACGCCTTGCGCAGCCTGCTCGAGGGCCGCATTGCCGGCACGGTGATCGAGAGCACCCGCCGCGTCCCGCTGCTGATCCGCGGCCCCGCCGGGCTGCAGCGCGATCCCGCAGCCTTCGCCGCCCTGCGCATCACGACGCCGGACGGGCAAAGCCTGCCCCTGGCCAGCGTGGCGAAGATCGAACGGGTGGATGGCCCGGTCAAGGTGGACCGAGAAAACGCCCAGCGCTACTCGGTGATCCAGTCCAATGTCCGCGGCCGCGACCTGGTCGGCTTCGTCGAAGAAGCCCGTGCCGCAGTCGCCGCCAAGGTGCCCCTGCCCGCCGGCTACCGCCTGGCCTGGGGCGGCCAGTTCGAGAACCAGCAGCGTGCCGCCGCCCGCCTGGGTGTGGTGGTTCCGGTCGCCCTGGGGCTGATCTTCGTGTTGCTCTTCTCAACCTTCGGCTCGGTGCGACAGGCCTTGCTGGTGCTCGCCATGGTGCCCTTCGCGATGGTCGGAGGGGTGTTTGCACTGGCCCTGTCGGGCGAATACCTGTCGGTGCCGGCCTCGGTGGGCTTCATCGCCCTGCTCGGCATCGCGGTGCTCAACGGCGTCGTGATGGTGACCTACTTCAACCAGCTCCAGGCCCGCGGCATGCCGATCGGCCAGGTGGTGGTCGAGGGCGCCCGCCGCCGCCTGCGCCCGGTGCTGATGACGGCGAACATCGCCGCCCTCGGTCTGGTGCCCCTGCTCTTCGCCAGCGGTCCGGGCTCCGAAGTCCAGCGCCCGCTTGCCATCGTGGTCATCGGCGGCCTGTTCAGCGCCACCGCCCTGACCCTGCTGCTGCTGCCCCTCCTCTACCGGCGCTACGGCGTCGCCCCCGTCACTGCCGAGGCGTCCCCCTCATGAATTGCACCACCGACGCGGGGGTCGTGCTGACCCTCGTGATGCCCATCGAAGTCGAAGATGCCCTGCTCGAGACCCTGCTGGAATATCCGGAGCTGGCCCCGGGCTTCACCGCCCACCGGGTCGAGGGCATGGGCCAGCGGGTCACCTTCATCGGCACCGCCGAGCATGTGCGCGGCAGCGCCGCCCACTGCCGCGTCCAGCTGGTGATTCCCCACCGCGACGCAGAGCGCCTGCTCGACATCCTGCGCGGCCGCTTCTCTACCAGCCGTGTCTTCTTCTGGATGGTGCCGACCCTGGCCAGCGGGAGGCTCGCATGAAGCCCTTCCGGATCGCGCTGTTCGTGCTGGCGCTGCCCCTCGCCGCACAGGCCGGCGGCCCCGTTGACGCGCCGGACCTGCCCCCCGCCGCGCAGGCCATGGCCGCGCTGATGTCCAGCCCCACGGTCAGTGCCGCCGGGGCCGGTATCGAGGCCGAAGAAGCCCGCGCCCGGCGTCTTGCTGCAGGCCCCCATGAGTGGTCCCTGCGGATCACCGAGCAGCAGCGGCGCGTGCGTGGCACCCCCGACGGACGCTACAACGAATGGGATGTGGGCCTCGACCGGGCCCTGCGGCTGCCCGGCAAACAGGCTCTCGACCGGCAGCTGGGCGAAGCCGGCGTCGCCGGCGCCCGGATCGCCCGGGGTGATGCCCTCCACGAGGCCGGCCGAGGCCTTCTGGCCACCTGGTTCGAAGGGCTGCGGGAGCTTAGCAGTGCCGAACAATGGCTGCGCCAGCGCGACATCCTGGCCCGCCAGGCGCAGGGGGTGGCGCGGCGGGTCCAGCTCGGCGACGCTCCCCGACTGGAAGGGCTGCAGGCCGAGGCCGCACTGGCCCAGGCCGACGCCCAGTACGTCCAGGCGAGCGGGCGCGTCCAGGTGGCCGGCGAGCGCCTGCGCCGCCTCTACCCCGGACTGAGCCTGCCGGCCACCCTCGTGGAACAGGCTCCGGAGCCGATCGAAGGTAGCGAGAGCGAGTGGATCCAGGCCATCCTGGAGCACAACCATGAACTCGGCGTTGCCCGTGCCCAGAGCGCCCGCGCCCGCGTCGGGGCCAGCCGCGCCGATGCGGAGCGGATGCCCGACCCCAGCGTGGGGGTCCGCCTAGCGCGCGAGCGGGATGGCGAGGAGCGCCTGGTGGGCATGAGCCTGAGCATTCCCCTGCCGGGGGG
>JAFLDU010000107.1 GCA_017309145.1 Zoogloea sp.
GAGGTCATGGTCCTGTTCCTTCGGGCGGGATCAGTGGAGGGGGGGCGGCAGGGCGCTGCCGCCCAAGGCGCGGGCCAGGGCGGCGCTGGCGTCGAGCTGGCGGCTGCGCAGTTCGGCATTCAGCCGGCGTTGGGCGAGCAGGGGCGTTTCTGCGGCCAGCACGGCGGTGTAGGGGGTCAAGCCGGCCCGGTATCGGGTCTCGGTCAGCTGCCAGGCTTCCTCGTACCGCTTCAGGGCCTGTTGCTGGGCGTGGGCTTCGGCCGCCGCGCCGCGCCAGCCGGTGAGAGCGTCGGCCACCTCCTGAAGGGCACCCAGCAGGGTGGCGTTGTATTGGGCGATGGCGGCATCCTGGTCCGCATGGCGGCCGGCCAGGCCAGCGCGCAGGCGGCCGCTGTCGAAGACCGGCAGGTGCAGGGCCGGCCCGACGCCGATGATCCGGCTGCCCCCCTCCGCGAGGTTGGACAGGCCCAGGGACTGCAGGCCGACGAAGCCGTTCAGATTGATGTTGGGATAGAACTCGGCCCGAGCGGCATCGCTGTCACGCTGGCTGGCCTCGACCCGCCAGCGCTGGGCAACCACATCCGGGCGGCGGCCGAGCAGGTCGGCCGGCAGGCTGTCCGGCAGGCGGCCGGCGGCATCGGGGGCGAGGGATGGCGGCGTGAGCGCCAGACCCGCATCCGGTCCCTCTCCGACCAGGGCGGCGAGCTGGTGCCGGATCACCTCGAGCTGGGTGTCGAGGGCGCGTCTTTCAGCCTGGGCGGCGGCGATGCTTCCCGCGGCCTGCAGGATCTCGGCGCTGCTGTCGAGGCCGGCCCGGTGGCGCAGGCGGACCAGTTCCTGGAGCTTCTCCCGTTGTCGGACGGTGGCCTCGGCCACGTCGCGAAGACGGTGCAGGCGGTCGAACTGGAGATAGGCCTGGGTGACGGCGCCGGCCAGGGCCAGGCGTGTGCCTGCCGCCTCCGCTTCGGCAGCCCGGCTGCGGCCCAGCGCGGCGTCGAGGGCGGCCCGGTTGCGTCCCCACAGGTCCAGCTCCAGGCTGAAGTCGAGGGCGGCGCGGTTGATGCTCGTGTAGCCGCCGGCCAGGCTCGGGGGATAGATGTAGTTGCCGGACAGGCGTTGCCGGTTGCTCTCGGCGTTGGCGGATACCTGTGGTCCGTCGATGGCTGCGAGTGCGCCAGCCTGGGCGCGGGCCTTGTCGATGCGGGCCTGGGCCAGGGCGAGGCCAGGATTGTCGCGGAGGGCGCGGTCCACCAGCCGATCCAGCTGCGGGTCGCCGTAGGCGGTCCACCAACTGGCCACGGGCCAGTCCGGGCCCGGTATGCCCAGGCTGCGGGCGGTGGCCAGGGCGGCTGGCTCGGTGGCCTGCAGGCGTGGGGCCAGCCCGGCGGGGCTGGCGCAGGCGCCCAGCAGTGCGCTGAGGGTGATCAGGAGGGCGGAGCGGGAGCGCATGCGGTTTTCCTGTGTTAGGCTGAAACTGTCTGTGCTGTATCTGCCTGGGCAGCTAAATGTTTAAAAAAATGCGGCGCGTAACGCCGCCTGATGCCGGTATTGCCGTCCGATCAGCCTTCGCGGTGCTCCAGGTTGTCGAGGATGCGCCGGAGTAGGTGTTTCAACTGGCTCACCTCGGTATCGGAAAAGTCCTTGAGGGCCAGGTTGAGGGCTTCGACCACTCGGGGAACGAGATCGGGGAGCAGACGCTGGCCGTTCTCGGTGACCTGGAGCAGGACCACGCGGCGATCGGTGGTGCTGCGCTCACGGCGGATCAGGTCTTTCTCTTCCAGGCGATCGAGCATCCGGGTCATCGAACCGGTGTCGCAGCCGGTGCATTTGCACAGCGCGGTGGCGGTCTCGCCGTTGTGCATGGCGATCTGCTTGAGAACTGCCCATTGGGCCGTGGTGATGCCGAACTCGTTGATGCGTTCGTCGATGGCCTGGCTGATGCGCATCTTCACCTGATGGGTGAGAAAGCCGATGCTCTCGTCCTGGCTGTAGTTGTCGACGGTATAGGGTGCGGTGGCACCCGGCTTACGGTTATCGGACATACCTGGTCTGATCAATTTCTGCTTAGGCAGATAATTGATCGGAAAGATGGGCGCTGTCAAGCGCCCTGTGGTGCTGCTGCGATTCAGCCCAGCTGGGTAATGGCTGGCAGGTACTTCTTGCCCAGGGCGTCGGCGACCTGGGGGTGGGTGACGTTGCCGTTGCAGATGTTGAGGCCCGCCCGCAGACCGGCGTCGTCCTTGAGCGCCTCTTTCCAGCCCTTGTCGGCCAGTGCCAGCACGTAGGGCAGGGTGGCGGCGTTGAGGGCGTAGGTGGCGGTGCGGGCCACGGCGCCGGGCATGTTGGAGACGCAGTAATGGACGATGCCGTCCACTAGGTAGGTGGGGTCGGCGTGGGTGGTGGGGCGGGAGGTCTCGAAGCAGCCGCCCTGGTCGATGGCCACGTCCACAATGACCGCGCCTGGCTTCATGGAGGCCAGCATGGCACGGGTCACCAGCTTGGGCGCTGTGGCGCCGGGGATCAGCACAGCGCCGATGACCAGGTCGGCCTGCAGGACCAGGCGCTCGATGGCGTCCCGGGTGGCGTAGAGGGTCTTGACCCGGCCGCCGTACACCTCGTCCAGGTGGCGCAGCACGACCAGGGATTTGTCCAGGATGGTCACGTCGGCTCCCATGCCGACGGCGGTGTGCGCGGCGTTGTTGCCCACCGTGCCCCCCCCGATGATGACGACCCGGCCGGGCTCCACTCCGGGTACGCCACCCAGCAGCACGCCACGGCCGCCGTGGGACTTCTCGAGGGCGGAGGCTCCGGCATGGATGCTCATGCGTCCAGCAACCTCGGACATCGGGGCGAGCAGGGGCAGCCCGCCGCCCGGCGCCGTGACCGTTTCGTAGGCGATGGCGGTGGCGCCGCTGGCCAGGAGTTCTTCGGCCTGGCCCGGATCGGGGGCCAGGTGAAGGTAGGTGAACAGCACGTGGTGGGGTTTGAGGCGGGCGCGCTCCTCCCGCAGGGGCTCCTTGACCTTGACGATCAGGGTGGCCGCCTCGAAGACTTCCGCCGCACTCAGGGCGATCTGGGCGCCAGCCCGTTCGTAGTCGCTGTCACTGGCGCCGATGCCGTGTCCGGCGCCCGATTCGACCCATACTTCGTGGCCGTGGGCGATGACCTCGCGCACGGCACCAGGGGTCAGGCCGACCCGATATTCGTGGTTCTTGGTTTCCCTGGGAACGCCGATCTTCATGATTGTCTCCGTAACAGATAGGGCCGCTCAGTGTTCGCTGGAAGCCTGCGCCGAGGGCGCCAGACTCCACTAACGGCGCCGGTCTTGAGATACTTTCGGGATGATGATCGAAAATTTGGAAGATGTCCTGGTGGACGCGGCCGGGCAGCAGCATGTTCCCTTCGAGGGGGAGGCCCGCATCGTCTCCCTGGTGCCATCCCTGACCGAACTGGTGTGTGACCTGGGGCTGGCCCCCCGGCTGGTGGGGCGGACCGGGTTCTGCGTGCACCCGCGGCAGGTGCTGAAGGGAGTGACCAAGGTGGGCGGCACCAAGGATGTGAACCTGGAGCGCCTGCGGACCCTGGAGGCGACCCATGTGATCGTCAATATCGACGAGAACCGTCGGGAGTGTGTCGAGGAGATCGCCCGCTTCGTGCCCCACGTGATCGTGACCCATCCCTGTGCACCGGAAGACAATCTGGCGGTGTACCGCCTGTTCGGCAGTCTGTTCGGGCGGCATGCCGAAGCGGCCGCCCTGGTGGCCGGCCTGGAGGCAGCCCTGGCCGAGGCCCGGGCGACGGGGGCGGCCCTGCCGCCCGAGCGGGTGCTCTATCTGATCTGGCGCGAGCCCTGGATGAGCGTGGCGCGGAGTACCTACATCTCGGCAACGCTGGCCACGGTGGGCTGGGCGACCTGGCCGCAGGGTGATGAGCCCCGCTATCCGGCCTTCGAGTGGGATGCGCCCTGGTTGGCGGACGTGGACCGGGTGTTCCTGTCGTCCGAGCCCTATCGCTTTCAGGCACGGCATGTGGCCGAGGTGGCGACCCTGGCAGGGCGGCCGGCGGAATTGATCGATGGGGAGATGGCGTCCTGGTACGGGAGCCGGGCGGTCGAAGGGCTGCGCTATCTCGCCCGCCTGCGACGTCAGTTGGCCGGCCTGGCGCCCGGGCAATGAACAACGCCCGCGACTGGGCGGGCGTCGTCCGGGGTGGGCGGGGTCTTACCCCGGCTGGCGCAGCACCTGGTGCGGGGCCGGAACCGGCCAGCCGTTGGCCGCGCCGACCTCGGCCAGGGCCTTGTTGGTGTCGAAGTAGACCTGCCAGTAGTGGTCGTTGTGGCAGTAGGGGCGGACCACCAACTTGGTGCCGGCGGCGTTGAATTCGAGGATCTCCACGTCGGGAGCCGGGTCCTTGAGGACATTGGGGATCTGTCCGATGCGGGCGCGGATCAGGGCCATGGCCTGTTGGGGATCGACCGCGTGGGCCAGCTGGGCGGTCAGGTCCACCCGGCGGGACGGGTTGGCCGTGTAATTGACGATGTTGTCGGAAAACAGCTTGTTGTTGCCGATGGTGGTGCGCACGTTGTCCGGCTGGTCGATGGTGGTGGCGAACAGCCCGATCTCCTTGACGGTGCCGGTGATGCCGGCGCCGCTGATGAAGTCGCCCACCTTGAAGGGGCGCAGGATGATCAGGAAGGCGCCGGCGGCGAAGTTGGAGAGCAGGCCGCTCCAGGCAACGCCGATGGCCACGCCGGCGGCGGCGATGAGGGCGGCGAAGCTGGTGGTCTCGATGCCGAACACCGACAGGATGACGATGACCAGCACGATCCGCATGATCACGCGGAGCGTTGCCTCCACGTAGCGGACCAGGGTGGGCTCGACCTTCTGGCGTGTCATGCCGCGGCTGGACAGGTTGCCGATCAGGTTGATCGCCCAGCCGCCGACGATCCACAAGGCGATCGCCCCTGCTAGTTTCCAGCCGAGGGGGATCAGGTAGGTGGTGACGAGGTTGGCGACGTCGAAACTCGTATCGATGGCCATGACATGCTCCGGGGTGAGAGGAACTCCAGTCTAGCGCCGGGACATGGCGCAGATGTGCCGCGTCTGTGAATGACTGTGAAGTCGCCCCGGGGCGGGCGATCAGCCCAGCAGGGCCTGCAGGCGTTCCGGGGTGAGGATCGCATAGCGGGCGGCGACCACCGGCCTGCGGCCGAGCTTGAGGACGAGCTTGTCGCGGCTGAGCAGGGCCTGGGCACCGCTGTCGCGGGCGACCTCGAGGAACTTCTGGTCGTCGCGGTCCAGGCAGTGGGGCAGTTCGCAGGCACCTTCGGGTGGCGCGTCGATCAGCGTGCAGCGGGCTCGGTAGGCGCTGGCAATCGCCAGTTGCCGTTCTTCCGGTTGCTTGAACTGGCTGTAGGCCAGGACCCGGGCCAGTTCGCCCAGGCAGTCCTCCCGGGTGAAGGGGCGCAGGGCGCCGCTCTCGACGGCCTGCCGCAGGCGGGCCAGGGAAGGATCCTCGAACATCCACAGGGACAGGACGACGTTGGTGTCGAGCACGACGGGGAAGGCGTCGGGCAAGGGGGCGGCGAGGGGATAGGTGGCCACAGGGTAAGGTGCTCGGAGTTCGGCTGTGCGGAATGCAGGGAAAGGGAGGGAGAGAAACGAAAAGGGGGCCGAAGCCCCCTCGTGCTGCATCTGACCCTTGAGAATCAGGCTGCCGGACGTGCCTTGACGTAGGAGCCAGGACCGTCTTCCAGGACCTTCAGCTTGCCCTTGACGGGGTCGCGGGCAGGCACCTTCTCGGCGTCCTGTTCCATCAGCCAGGCCTGCCAGTCGGTCCACCAGGAGCCGGGGTGTTGCTCGGCACCGGCGAAGAACTCGTCCGCGGTGGCCGGCAGCTTGGCGGCCGGGTTGGTCCAGTAGCCGTACTTGTTGGCCGACGGCGGATTGACGATGCCGGCGATGTGACCGGAACCACCCAGCACGAAGCGCACGGGGCCGCCGAAGTTGCGGGCACCGGAGTAGGTGCTCTTCCACGGGGCGATGTGGTCTTCGATGGTGGAGATGAAGTAGGTCGGGACCTTGATCTTGCCGAGGTCGATGGGCACGCCACCGATCTCGATGCCGCCGGGTTCCTTCAGCAGGTTCTTCATGTACATGTTGCGCAGGTAGAAGCTGTGCATCTTGGCCGGCATGCGCGTGGAATCGGAGTTCCAGTACAGGAGGTCGAAGGGGAAGGGGTCCTTGCCCATCAGGTAGTTGTTCACCACGAAGGACCAGACGAGGTCGTTGGCGCGCAGCATGCTGAAGGTGCCCGCCATCTCGGAGCCTTCCAGGTAGCCGCGCTCGAACATCTTCTTCTCGAGGCTGGAAACCTGGCCTTCGTCGATGAACACGCCCAGCTCGCCCGGCTCGGCAAAGTCGGTCATGGTGGTGAAGAAGGTGCCGGAAGCCAGGCGCTTGTCCTTCTTGCCCGCCATGTAGGCCAGGGTGGTGGCCAGCAGGGTGCCGCCCAGACAGTAGCCGGCTGCGTTGATTTCCTTGGCGCCAGTCTGTTCGACGATGGCGTCCACCGCGGCCAGGGTGCCTTCCAGCAGGTAGGAGTCGAAGCTCTTCTCGGCCAGGCGCTCGTCCGGGTTGACCCAGGAGATCACGAACACGGTGTGGCCCTGGTCCACGCACCACTTGATGTAGGAGTTCTTCTCGCGCAGGTCGAGGATGTAGAACTTGTTGATCCACGGCGGCACGATCAGCAGCGGGCGCTTGGACACGTCCGGGGTGCTGGGGGTGTACTGCAGCAGCTGCATCATGTCGGTCTGGAAGACGACCTTGCCCGGCGTGGTGGCGACGTTCTTGCCCAGCTCGAAGGCCGTGGTGTCGGTCATCTTGACGCGCAGGGTACCGCCGCCTTCTTCCACGTCGCGGAGCAGGTTGTTCAGACCCTTGATCAGGTTCTGGCCGTGGCTCTTGACCGTCTCGCGGAAGACTTCCGGGTTGGTCAGGGCGAAGTTCGAGGGGGACAGGGCGTCGATGTACTGGCGGGTGTAGAAGTTGACCTTCTTCTGGCTCTGCTCGTCGAGGCCATCCACGGTGCTCACGGTGTCATGGATGTGACGGGCGGCGATCAGGTAGGACTGCTTCATGAAGTCGAACAGGAAGTGTTCCTGCCACTCTTCGTCCTTGAAGCGCTTGTCGTCCTTGGCGGGCGCGGCCACCGGCGCACCGGCGCCCATGCCGCTGAAGCGCATCATGGAGTGCTGCCACAGGGAGAAGTAGTCCCACACCAGGTTCATCTGAGCCTGGGCGAGACGGTAAGGATTGGCGAGCAGCTTGCCCATCATGTCCATGAATGCCTGGGCGATGCCGAGTTCGTCGGCGGGGGCGCTGATGCCCTTCTTGACTTGCTTCTGGATGTGATCGGCGAGCAGCTTGGAGGCCCGCTGCGCAACTTCGGCGTAGGTCTTGGCGACTTCTTTGGGATCCGGCAGTTCGGATTTAGCGACTTCTTTTTCGGGCGCAGCCATTCTTGGGCTCCTTGTATTAGTGGCTTGTGACGAAACGAACGATTCCATCCTCCTCAACCAGCCGGCGCACCTCCCTCCTGCGCGCGAGATGGTTCAGATGGGCGATGGCTTCTCCCATGGCGAACATGACCTGGTGCGTGTCCAGCTCACGCGGGAAGAGGGTTGCAAGCACCTCCCCTGCGCTCCGCGGTACGCGGCAGGCGTCGAGAAGTTCCGCACAGCGGGCCGCATGGTGCTCGACGAGCTGGTCCACGCGCAGCCCGATGTTGCGGAACGGGCTCCCGTGGGATGGTAGCACGAGCGTTGTTGCAGGCAACTTCTTGAAACCGCTGATCGAATCGAGGAAACGACCCAGCGCATCGTCATCAGGTGTGGCCGCGAAAACGCTGACATTGGTCGAGATGCGCGGCAGCAGCATGTCGCCCGAGATCAGCACGTCGAGCGCCGCGCAGTGCAGCGACATGTGCTCCGGGGAATGGCCGTAGCCGGTGATCACGCGCCAGTCGTGGCCGCCGATGGTCAGGGTCTCGCCATCGGTGACCCGGTGGTAGCTCGACGGCAGGGAGGGTACGCCGCGTGCATAGGCATTGCCGCGCCGGGCCAGTGCCTCGCAGCGGGCCTCGTCCAGGCCGTGGCGACGGAACTGGGCCACCATGGACGGCGCGTCGTAGCCGGGGAGCTGGCTCCACAGGGCGTGACCGCCGAGGTACTCGCCGAGGGTCATGGTGACCGCCGCGCCGGTGCGTTCGGACAGCCACTGGGCCAGGCCGAGGTGGTCCGGGTGGCAGTGGGTGACGATGATGCGGCTGACCGGCCGGCCGAGTCCGTCGAGGATCTGCTCCCAGGCCTGCTGGGTGGCCTCGATGCCATAGCCGGTGTCGACGATCGCCACGCTGTCGCCGTCCTCGATCAGCCACAGGTTGATGTGGTTCAGGGCGAAGGGCAGGGGCATGCGGATCCAGTGGACGCCGGGTGCCACGGGGAAGGTCTCACCCGCCTGGGGGGTGATGTCGAAGGGGTATTCCAGTGTCGGGGTCATGCCTGAGTTCTCCTGTCGAATGAGGCTTGTCGTTTCGCTGGCCTGCGTTGCCGGGGGCTGCGAAATCTGATTTACTGGTTCATGTTGCATCTGCAAATTGCGTGTTTCAAAGCTGATCCATGAGCCAGGAAGAAACCTACACCATTACCGAACTCTCCCGGGAGTTCGGCATTACGCCGCGTGCCATCCGCTTCTATGAAGACGAAGGCCTCCTGGCGCCGACCCGGGCCGGCCGCAACCGGATCTATGCCAAGCGCGACCGCACCCGGCTGCGCCTGATCCTGCGTGGCAAGCGTCTCGGCCTGTCCCTGGCCGAGATCGGCGAGTTGCTCGGCATGTACGACGGTGTCCGTAATTCCGCCCCCCAGCTGGCGCGCTTCCTGGCCGTTCTTGCCGAGCGTCGCAGGGCCATCGAACAACAGCGTGAAGACATCGTGGCCGTGCTCGGAGAGATCGGCATGCTCGAGAAGCAGTGCCATGAACTCCTCGCCGAGAATCCGGAAGGTGCCGCCGCCGCCCGTGCGGAGTTGGTGGCTCGTTTGCAGGGCTGATCCGGTTTTTACCATCAAAATTACGTTAACGTAAGCGTAAGTTTTGGGTGGATCCCGCCAGGGCCCTGGTGTGGGTGCGGGCGGGAGAGCCGGGGGGCTGCGCTTGTGCAGTGCACTTTCGGGATGAAAGGATCGGCGCAGACGGGTATCGTGTCGGGCTATTCCGTTCTAAGAATGAGTTGATCGATGGCTGTAACACTCCGCGTCCTGGGGTCAGACGACCACGCCGAAATCGAGCACGTGCGGCAGTTCTTCCGCAATTACGCGGGCTGGCTGGGTGTAGATCTGGGTTATCAGAATTTCTCCGAGGAGATGGCGTCGCTGCCCGGTGCCTACTCCGCGCCGGCCGGGCGTCTCTTCTTCGCTGAAGTGGATGGCCGGCCGGCCGGCTGCATCGGCATCCGTCCCGCCACCGACGGCGTCTGCGAGATGAAGCGCCTTTACGTCGAGCCCGAGCTGCGCGGCAACGGCGTGGGCCGAGAACTGGCCCTGGCGGCCATCAAGGCGGCCAAGGCCCTGGGCTACCGCAAGATGATGCTGGATACGCTGCCGGCCATGCGCATTGCGGTCAAGCTGTACCGGGAGCTGGGCTTCAAGGAGGCGCCGGCCTATTACCCGACGCCCATCGAGGGCACCATGTTCCTTGCCCTGGACCTGGAGAACTGGTCCGAGAGCGAGATCGAGAACGAAAACCTGTTCCACCTGTTCGACTACAACCTGGCCTGGTCGCGCCGCATGCGCCAGGTGGACCCCGGTTTCTTCGAGAAGCTGTCCACCCTGCAGGCGCCGGAGTACCTGTGGATCGGCTGTTCCGATTCCCGCGTGCCGGCAAACGAGATCATCGGTCTGCTGCCGGGTGAGGTCTTCGTGCATCGCAACGTGGCCAACGTGGTGGTGCATACCGATCTCAACTGCCTGTCGGTGATCCAGTTCGCCGTGGATGTGCTCAAGGTCAAGCACATCATGGTGGTGGGCCACTATGGCTGCGGCGGCGTCAGGGCCGCCCTGCAGCGCGAGCGCGTGGGGCTGGTGGATCTGTGGCTGCGCCATGTGCAGGACGTGCATGTGAAGCATCTCGACCGGGTGGACCTGCTGCCGCCTGACATGCGCCACGATCGCCTGTGTGAGCTCAACGCCCTCGAGCAGGTGGTGAATGTGTGCCAGACCATGGTGGTGCAGGACGCCTGGAAGCGCGGCCAGCGCCTTACCGTGCATGGCTGGGTGTATGGTCTCAAGGACGGCCTGATCCGCGACCTGGGCATCAACGTGAGCCGGCGCGAGGACCTGACGGGCCGCTACCTGGCGGCACTGGAAGCCCTTGAGGCTTGAGCGCGGGATGAGCAAGTCCTTCCTGCGGCCGGACATCGGTCTGGACAGCTTGAATGCCTGCGGCGAGGGCCACCTGCCCGGCTGGTTCGGGCTTGAGGTGACCGACCTGGAAGAGGGGCGCCTGATCGCGCGCATGCAGATCCGTCCGGACATGCTGGCACCCAACGGCTTCCTGCATGCCGCGTCGGTGATCGCCCTGGCCGACACCTCGGCCGGCTATGCCACAGTGGCGCACCTGCCGCCCGGCGCCGAGAGTTTCACCACCATCGAGCTGAAGAGCAATTTCTTCGGCACTCAGACCGAAGGCGAGCTGAGCTGCGAGGCGACGGCCGTGCATCTGGGCCGCAGCACCCAGGTGTGGGATGCCATCGTGAGCGGCGCCGGGGGGCGGAGGCTAGCCCTGTTCCGTTGTACCCAGATGATCCTGTGGCCCCGCGGGGCCTGACGCGGAGGATGCACCCATGAGTGAAGTACGACAGCCTGCGGGCCCCATCGATTTCTATTTCGATTTCTCGTCGCCCTACGGTTACTTCGCCGCCGAGCAGATCGATGCGTTGGCTGCGCGCCATGGGCGCAGCGTGCTGTGGCACCCCTTCCTGCTCGGCGTCACCTTCAAGGTGACCGGCCTGGCGCCGCTGCCGAGCATTCCGCTCAAGGGCGCCTACTCGATGCATGACATCGAGCGCTCGGCCCGTTATTTCGGCCTGCCCTTCCGGCAGCCCAGCGCCTTTCCGATCCCCACCCAGCATGCCGCCCGTGCCTTCCTGTGGATCAACGACCGCAACCCGGCGCGGGCCCGGGAGTTCGGCCTGGCGGCCTACCGTGCCTATTTCGTCGACGACGTGAACATCTCCGACCTGGGCAATGTGCTGCGCATCGCCGCCGGGGTGGGCGTGGACCAGGACGAGTTGTCGGCGGTGCTGGCCGGGACCGAGATCAAGGCGCGCCTGGCCGCGGAGGTCGAGCTCGGCATGTCGCGGGGGGTGTTCGGCTCCCCCTTCCTGATCGTCGACGGGGAGTCCTTCTGGGGGGCGGACCGCCTGCCCCAGGTGGAGCGCTGGCTCGCCGAAGGCGGCTTCTGAGGCAGCCCGACCCATGCGGCGCATCTGCGTGTTCTGCGGTTCCCGCCCGGGTGTGCGCCCGGCTTACCGGGAGGTGGCCGAATCTCTCGGCAAGACCCTGGCCGAGCGGGGCATCGAACTGGTCTATGGCGGTGGCAATGTCGGCCTGATGGGCATCGTGGCTGACGCCTGCCTGGCGGCCGGCGGCAAGGTGGTGGGGGTGATTCCCCGGGCCCTGATGGAATGGGAGGTCGGGCATGAAGGCCTGACCCGCCTGGAAGTGGTGGACTCCATGCATTCCCGCAAGGCCCGCATGGCCGAGCTGGCCGATGGCTTCGTGGCCCTGCCTGGCGGGCTCGGCACCTTCGAGGAGCTCTTCGAGATCCTCACCTGGGCCCAGCTCGGCTTCCACAGCAAGCCCATCGCCCTGCTCAATGTGGATGCCTACTACCAGCCCCTGATCCAGATGATGGACAGGGGGGTGACGGAAGGCTTCATGAAGGCCGAGAACCGGGGCCTGCTGTTGATCGAAGACAGCGTCCCGACCCTGCTGCGTGCGATGGCCGCTTATCATCCTCCTGCCGTGGGCAAACGCATCCGCGACGAAAGACATCTCTGAACTCTCCCAACCCCCGAGGACTCTCCCATGAAAACCCGTGCAGCCGTGGCCTGGAAGGCCGGCGCCCCGCTCAGCATCGAAACCGTCGACCTGGAAGGCCCCAGGGCCGGCGAGGTGCTGGTCGAGGTGAAAGCCACCGGCATCTGTCATACCGATTACTACACCCTCTCCGGGGCGGACCCGGAGGGCCTGTTCCCCGCCATCCTGGGCCATGAAGGTGCCGGCGTGGTGGTGGATGTGGGCCCCGATGTGAAGTCCCTGAAGACCGGCGACCACGTGATTCCGCTCTACACGCCGGAATGCCGCGAGTGCAAGTTCTGCCTGTCGCGCAAGACCAACCTGTGCCAGAAGATCCGCAGCACCCAGGGCCGCGGCCTGATGCCCGATGCGACCAGCCGCTTCAGCCTGGATGGCAAGCCGATCCTGCACTACATGGGCACCTCCACCTTCTCCAACTACATCGTGGTGCCGGAGATCGCCCTGGCCAAGATCCGCGAGGACGCGCCCTTCGACAAGGTGTGCTACATCGGCTGCGGCGTGACCACCGGCGTGGGCGCCGTGCTGTTCACCGCCAAGGTGGAGGCCGGCGCCAATGTGGTGGTGTTCGGTCTCGGTGGCATCGGCCTCAACGTGATCCAGGCGGCCAAGATGGTGGGCGCCGACAAGATCATCGGGGTGGACCTCAACCCCGGCCGTGAAGCCATGGCCCGCAAGTTCGGCATGACCCATTTCATCAATCCGAACGACGTGGAGAACGTCGTCGATCACATCGTCCAGCTGACCGACGGTGGCGCCGACTACAGCTTCGAGTGCATCGGCAACACCAAGGTGATGCGCCAAGCCCTCGAGTGCACCCATAAAGGCTGGGGCCAGTCGGTGATCATCGGTGTGGCCGAAGCCGGTGCCGAGATCTCCACCCGCCCGTTCCAGCTGGTCACCGGCCGGGTCTGGAAGGGCTCCGCCTTCGGCGGCGCCCGTGGCCGCACCGACGTGCCGAAGATCGTGGACTGGTACATGGAAGGCAAGCTCAACATCGACGACCTGATCACCCACACCCTGTCCCTGGATCAGATCAACGAGGGCTTCGACCTGATGAAGAAGGGCGAGTCCATCCGTTCGGTGGTGCTGTTCTGAGATGGCTGACCGCCCCTTCGAAACCCTTTCGGAGCACGGCTGCTTCGGCGGCCGGCAGGGCTTCTACCGCCACGCCTCGGCGGAGATCGGCCTGCCGATGCGCTTTGCCGTGTTCGTGCCGCCCCAGGCGGCGGCCGGGCCGGTGCCGGTGCTGTTCTACCTGGCCGGCCTGACCTGCACCGAGGAGACCTTCCCGATCAAGGCAGGGGCCCAGCGCCTCGCTGCCGAGCTGGGCCTGATGCTGGTCGCGCCGGATACCAGCCCGCGGGGCGCCAATGTGCCCGGCGAGGCGGAGGCCTGGGACTTCGGCGTCGGGGCCGGCTTCTACCTGGATGCGCTGCGCGAGCCCTGGGCCCGCCACTGGCGCATGGAGAGCTACCTCACCGGCGAGCTGCGGGCCCTGGTGGGTGCGCACTTTCCGGCGGATCTGGCGCGCTGTGGCATCTTCGGTCATTCGATGGGCGGCCACGGGGCGCTGACCCTGGCCCTGCGTCACCCCGAGCTGTACCGCTCGGTGTCGGCCTTCGCCCCGATTGCCGCCCCCACCCTGTGCCCCTGGGGTGAAAAGGCCTTTGCCGGCTATCTGGGTGAGGACCGCAGCCTGTGGCGGGCCCACGACGCCAGCGCGCTGATCGAGGATGGGCGGCGCTGCCCGCCGATCCTGGTGGACCAGGGCCTGGCCGACAGCTTCCTGCCCACCCAGCTCAACCCGGAGCGCCTCGAACAGGTGTGTGCCGCGGCAGGGCAACCCCTCAGCCTGCGCCGGCATGAGGGCTACGACCACGGCTATTACTTCATCTCCACCTTCATGGCGGACCACCTGGCCCATCACGCCGGGCAGCTCTCCCGCTAGTCCTGCCCTCGGACCGGCACTGCCGGTCCGGGGGGGGCGCCTCGCTTTCCGGTAGGGCAACTTGCCAGCCGGGCCCGGGTCTGAGATAAGACGGTTTCCTGAACCTCAATGATCCGCCGCCACGTAGCGCTGGACGTGTCCGACCCCAAGAGAGCCATGAGCATTGTGTCCCCCTGCATCAACATCTGCCGCATGAGCCCGGTTTCCGGCTACTGCGAGGGCTGTTTCCGCACCATTCCCGAGATCACCGAATGGAGCCGCGCCAGCGATGCCCGCAAGACGGCCATCCTTGCCGAGGTGGCCGCCCGCCGACAGGCTGCCGGGCTGCTCCAGGATCCGTCGCGCCGCGAATGCGTGGGCGGCGCCTGAGAGGAGCCGCCATGAGCGAAGACAATCCCTGCGTCGGCATCTGCGAGATCGACGAGAGCGGCTACTGCATCGGCTGTGGCCGGAGTGCCGACGTGATCTTCGGTGAGACGGACTCCGCTGCCGACAGCCAGGCCGACGCCGAAGTGGCCAGTCTTGCCGGCCTGCCCGGCGAGCGCCCCCAGGCGGCCGACTGAGACGGCCGGCCGTGAGCCGCTGCATCCTCCCTCCCTCCGTCCAGGTCGTGGAGCGGGGCTGGCTGTCTGCCAACAACGTGATCCTGCGCGATGGTGACGAGGCCACCCTGATCGACACCGGCTATGTCAGCCATGCGGCACAGACCGTCGCGCTGGTGCGCGAGGCGCTGGATGGTATCGCCCTGTCGCGCCTGATCAACACGCACTCCCATTCCGACCACATCGGCTGCAACGCCGCAGTGCAGCGTGCTTTCGGCTGCCGCATCGGCGTGCCGGAGGGCATGGCCGGTGCCGTCGCCAGCTGGGATGAAGAGGCCCTCCTGCTCAGCGTCGCGGCCCAGCGGGGCGAACCCTTCGAGGTGGACTTCACCCTGGCGGCCGGCGAGCACCTGGTGATGGGCGGTCTCGAGTGGCAGGCCCTGCCGGCACCCGGTCACGACATGGATGCGCTGGTCTTCCACGCGCCGGATGCCCGCCTGCTGATCTCTGGTGATGCCCTGTGGCGGGACGGTTTCGGCCTCCTGTTCGCCCAGGTGATCGGCAGAGGCGGCGGCATCGAGGCGGTGCGGTCCACCCTGGAGGCGATTGCCCGTCTGCCCATTGACCGGGTCATCCCCGGGCATGGGGCGCCCTTCGTGGAGGTGGATGAGGCCCTGGCCGCGGCCTTCTCCCGGCTGCGGGCCTTCGAGGAGGACGGCGCGCGGATGGCCCGCAATGCGATCCGTGCCTGCATCACCTTCATGCTGCTGGAGCGCCGCAGCATGCCCCTGGACGAGCTGCCGGCCTACCTCGATCGGGTACATCTCTATCGCGAGGCCAACCGCCGTTTCCTGGGCTTGAGCCCGGAGGCCCTGGCCGACTGGCTGGTGGCCGATCTGGTGCGCGCTGGCGTGGTGTCCCGCGAAGGGAAGCAGCTGATCGTGACCTGATTGAATAGACCGTTACTTTTCATGTAAAAGGGGGCCGACGCGGCAGGGGAAGTTGTTTATCCTTGCCGGGCGGGTCGTGATGAGTCGTCACAGTGTCCCGGCAGGCTGACGCCGAGATCGGCCGCTCCCCCTACAGGTACCCTCATGCAACTCGTTCTGATCAGCGGTCTTTCCGGTTCCGGCAAGAGCGTCGCCCTCAATGTCATGGAAGACAGTGGGCATTACGTGGTCGACAACCTGCCTGCGGCGCTGCTGCCGCAGCTGGTGTCGCACCTTCGCGGCGCGGGCTACCAGCGCATTGCGGTGGCCGTGGATGTGCGTTCCGGCGCCAGCATTGCGGCCCTGCCGAGACAGGTCGAAGCCCTGCGGGCGATGGTCAATGATCTGCGCTTCCTGTTTCTGGATGCCCGTGACGACGTGCTGATCGCCCGCTTCTCGGAGACCCGCCGCCGCCACCCCCTGGGAGACGAATGCAGCACCCTCGGCGAGGCCATCTCCCGCGAGCGCGAGGCCCTGGCCCTGATCGCCGAGCTCGGCCAGCGCATCGACACCAGTGACCTGGCCGCCAACACCCTGCGCAACTGGGTCAAGAGCTTCGTCGGCCTGGAGCCGAGCAGCCAGATCACCGTGCTGTTCGAGTCCTTCGGCTTCAAGCATGGCCTGCCCCTGGATGCCGACCTGGTGTTCGACGTACGTTGTCTGCCCAACCCCCATTACGACCCCTTGCTGCGCCCCCTCACCGGCCGGGATGGCCCGGTCATCGACTTCCTGTGCAAGCTCGAGGAAGTGGGCCAGATGGTGGATGACATCTACCGCTTCGTCGCCTCCTGGCTGCCGTCCTACGTGAACGACAACCGCAGCTACCTGACCATCGCCATCGGCTGTACCGGGGGGCAGCACCGCTCGGTGTATATCGCCGAGAAGCTCGCCGAGCAGTTCCGTGAGACCGCCCGAGTCCAGGTGCGGCACCGCTCCCTGAAGGCATGATCAGCGGGCCCGCCCTGCGCAGCGGGCTGGCCACCTGGGCGGCCTGCATGAGAGGTGGGGATGTGCTGGTGCTGGTCGCCGCTCTCGGTGTCTGCCTCGCCTCGGCCCTGAGCCTGTGGCAGGGTGGGCGGCCCGACAAGGCGGTGATCAAGGCAGGTGGACGCACCTTTGCCGAAGTGCCCTTGTCCGCACCGGCGGTCATTGATGTGCCCGGGCCTCTCGGCGCCACCCGCATCGAGATCCAGCCGGGCCGCGCGCGCGTGGCCA
>JAFLDU010000108.1 GCA_017309145.1 Zoogloea sp.
GGATGCGGCCACTTGGTACCGGCTGGCCCGCAACAGCTTCGAGGCGAGTTTCGTGACGGATGCGGAAAAGGCCGACCTGATCGGGCGGCTCGATGCGTTCTTTGCCGCGGCAGGGGTGTCCGTGCCGCCAGCCTGAGCCGCGGATCAGTCGATCCGCGCCACTCCGAAGTGGCGGTGCCAGGCGGTCTGGCGCTGCACGATGGCGGGCTCGGAGAGCCTCGGCAGGCGCAGCCGGAAGGCCGGGAACAGGCTGACGCGCCACACCGGCCCGCCCGCCGGAAAGCAGAACACGATGTTGTCCGGATGGGACAGCACCAGCGGGCCCGGGGCTTGCCAGGCTCCCGGCATCACCAGGGTGGCCGAGTCGACGGGGCGGAGGTCGCGGGTCACCATCTGCAGGTGCAGGCGGCCCTGCGCCGCGCCCGCGTCGCTCAACAGCAGCAGGAAATACCCTTGCCAGGCCAGCGCGGCGTGCAGGCCGCTACCCGGTACGCGGACACGTGCGCCGGTGGTGGCGTGCCACACGTCGGTCAGCGGTGGGGCTCCCGGCGCGGGCGGCGGACAGGCTGCGCTGCGGAGCTCAGGCGCGAGTCGCAGGATGGAATCTTCCAGGTGAGCCTCCTGCATGGGGATTGCGGCCTGTGCCCGTGCCTGGCCGGGCATTGGCGTGATCGGCAGGGCAAGTTTGTCGGGCAATTTTACACGTCGGGATAGAGGCTGATCGGCGGAGTATGCCAGCCGGATTCATGCTGTGGTGGGCCCTGCAGCAGGAAACAATCCTGGAGTTTTGTAACTTTTATTCTCACAACCGGCACTTTTTATGCTCGCGTGCTCTTGCCAGTCCGGTCAAACGGGCAAGTGGCGTGCTGCTTGTGCCACGGAACGACCCGGTAGCCGGTTTCGCCGTCACACCGAGAGACTTTCGAGGAGCATACGAGAATGAAAACGATACCTGCCCGGCTTGCGGTCACCCCTGTCCTTGTCCTGCTGCCCATCCTGGCTGCACCGTCGGCCATGGCGATTCCCACCGTGGTCAGCGAGTTCAATTCCCTTTATGTCGGTGTCGATGGCACGGGCAGCAAATCCGTCAGTGGCACCGAAACCTATGATTTTGTCGGCCTTGGGGTACGCAGTACGGATCCCCTGCTGACGGGCAATTCGCCCTTCGCCGGCAATCCGGTGGGCGTGCTGGATGTGGCTACCGGCGCCACCCTCAACCTCAATTACCTGCCCGGAACCATTGGCGCGCCCATCCAGCGCCCTCTCGACAACAGTGTGCTGGTGGGCAACTCGGTGGGCGCCACGGGAACCCTCAATGTCACGGGGGGGACGGTCAATGCGCCCATGCTTTTTGCGGGGCAGGCCGACAATGGCCGTCCCTCGACCGGGACGGTCAACATCACCGCCGGGGGCCAGTTCAATGCCACGCTGGATAGCGGCGCCACGGGTCCGTTGCCGGGATTTCCGGCAGTCAACATCGGCCGTGGTCTGGGGAGTACCGGCAGCGTCACGGTATCGGGTGCGGGCTCGGCACTGACCGCCGCGGGCGGCATGCTCAGCCTCGGGCGGGAGGGAACGGCCACGCTCAACGTTCAGTCCGGCGGGGTGGTGACGACCGGCAACACGGTCTTCCTGTCCAGCGTTTCGAGTGCGGGGAGTTCGAGTGTGTTGGTTGAGGGCGCGGGATCCCGTCTTGATGCCGGCACCAGCGACATCCTGGTCGGGATCGCCACCGACAAGAGCAATGCGCTCACCCACGGGACGGCAGAGCTCAATGTCAGGGATGGTGGCGAAGTGAAGGGGAGCGTCTATGTCGGCGCAGGCGGCACCCTCAAGGGCAATGGCTTGATTACCGGCAATATCGTCAATAACGGTGGCACGGTGCTGCCCGGCAACAGCCCGGGCACCTTGCATGTGAACGGGAATTACAGCCAGACCGGAGGTCTGCTGGTCATCGAGATTGCCGGACCCTCCATTTTCGACATGCTGGATGTCACGGGCAGCGTGCTGCTCGACAATGTACTGATCCGTTTTGTGTTCACCGGAGGCTACGGGCCTTCGGCCGGCGATCGCTTCGACTTTGTGCAGGCGGCCAGCCTGTCGCTCAAGGATTTGAGCTTCGAGGTGGGGGGCTTGCAGGATGGATTCCTGTACGCGGTATCTGACAGCAATGGCATGCTTGGACTGACTGCACGCTCGGCGGGTGTGCCCGTCCCAGAGCCGGAGTCCATTGTGCTCACGGCACTGGGTGTCTTGATGGTGCTGATGCCCTGCCGGCGTCCCGTGATCCGTCGCACTTTTTGAATCCCCCCGCGGCTGCTTGCAGCCAGGGGGGATCCCGGCCCGGCTGTGCTTGGCCCCATCAACTGTCAGCCGGCCGACAGGGCCGCCTCGATGGCCGCGGTCAGCGCCTCGGCGTCCGGTGCGGTGTCGGGGGCGAAGCGGCGCAGCACCTTGCCGTCGCGGCCGACCAGGAACTTCTCGAAGTTCCATACCACCTCGGGGCGGGCCGTCGGCTCGATGCCGTAGCCCTTCAGCATCTGCTCCATGTGGCCGCGGTTTTCGGTGTCGGGGAGGGTGGCCGTGAGGTGGGCATAGAGGGGGTGCTTGTCGGGGCCGGTGGCGACGAGCTTGCCGTACATCGGGAACTGCACCCCGAAGCGGCTGGTGCAGAACTCGGCGATCTCGCTGTCGCTACCCGGTTCCTGGCCGGCGAAGTCGTTGGCCGGGAAGCCGAGGACCACCAGCCCCTGGTCGCGGTAACGCTCGTAGAGGGCCTCGAGGCCGGTGTACTGGGCGGTCAGGCCGCACTGGGAGGCCACATTGACGATCAGCAGGACCTTGCCGGCGTGTTCGGCAAGGGTGGCGGGGCTGCCGTCGATCTTCTTGAGGGGGATGCTGTCGAGGGTCTGGCTCATGGGGTCTCCTTGGGGTGAATGTCCTGGGCCCGGCAGGCCGGGCTGCAGGACAGGGACCCGGTGACAGGGCGGGAGTTCCGGCGCGGTGGCGTGAATGTGGGCTAACATCGGCCCCGCCGGCCCGCCTCATGGGCCTCTCGGACCGTTTTCCCATGATCACTCCCTTCCAGGCGCTGGCCTGTCCGCTGGACGGTGCCCCGCTCACTTCGGCGGGTGGCGCCTGGCGCTGCCCCGCAGGTCACAGTTTCGACGTCGCCGCCCAGGGCCATACCCACTTGCTGCCCGTGCAGCAGAAGCGCTCCCGCGATCCCGGTGACAGCAAGGAGATGGTGGCGGCTCGGCGACGCTTCCTGGAAACCGGGGTGTATGCACCGATCGCTGCTGCTGTGAGCCGGGCGGTGCTGGATTCCAGCGCGGCGGATGGCCCGCTGGCCTGCCTCGATGCCGGCTGCGGAGAGGGCTATTACCTGCGCCGTCTGGCCATCGCGGCCGAGGCGGCGGGGCAGGGTCTGGCCGTGCTGGGGCTCGACATCTCCAAGTGGGCCGTGCTGGCCGCGGCCAAGCAGGAGCGGCGGATGGGCTGGGTGGTGGGCAGCAACGCCAACCTCCCGGTGCTGTCGGCCACCCTCGACCGGGTGCTGTGCCTCTTCGGCTTTCCGGTATACCCGGAGTTCTCCCGGGTGCTCAGGCCGGGCGGCCTGCTGATCCAGGTGGATGCCGGCCCCGACCACCTGCGCGAACTGCGCGAGGTGATCTATCCCGTGCTCAAGCCCGAGCGGCCGCTCGACCCCACCCCACCCCCGGGCTTCGCTCTTGCCGGGCAGGACAGCGTGCGCTATTCGACCGGGCTCGAGGGGGCGGCCCTGATTGCCGACCTGTTGCTGATGACGCCGCATCTGTTCCGCGCCACCGCCGAAGGGCGCGCCCGGGCCGCTGCCCTGAGCGCCCTGCAGGTCACTGTGGATGTCCGCTTGAGCTGCTTCCGCCGTATCTGACGCGACGCCACGGCCAATCCGCCCTTGCCTGGGCAGGCCGGCTCCCCGACAATCAGCAAGAGGTCCCCCTGACTGCTGAGTGCGGCAAGGAGCGTGCGATGTACGCCATCGATATCAAGACCACCATTCTCCTGCTGGCCCTCGGGAATGCGCTGATCGCCTCGTTCTTCGTGGTCTGCCGGACCTGGCAGGAGTTTCCGTCCCGCTACGTGTGGGGGCGGGTGGCCCAGGCGGTGGGCTGGATCCTGTTCTTCCACCGCCCCGTGCTGCCTTTCTTCCTCTGGTATGTGGCCGGCAACGGGCTCCTGATCGTGGGGTGGATCCTCGAGGTGCTGGCCATCCTGGCCATCGAGCGGCGGAGCCCGCGCCTGGAGCGTATCTATGCGTTGATTGCCGTGCTGGGTCTGGCCAGCCTGCTGCTCAACTTTGCGTTGGAGGGGTCCTACAACGCGATGAACCTGAGCATCAGCGTCCTGCTGGTGGCGATCTTCTGCATTCCCGCCTACAAATTGACTTTTGGTCGGGACAGCTCCAGCTTCACCCGGGCGGTGGGCTTCTTCTACCTGCTCTACTGCCTGATCAACGTGGTCCGGGCGATCTATGTGGTGCATACCGACAATGTCTCGGTGATGGTCGGCAATCTGATGCACAGCGTGGTCTTCCTCGGGCAGTTTGCCCTGCTGATCTTCGGCAGCGTGGGCTACATGTTGATGCTGCGCGAGAAGACCGAACTGGAATTGTTGCAGGCCGCCCGTACCGATGAGCTGACCGGGCTCTTCAACCGCCGCGCCTTCTTCTCCCATGCCCAGCTGGCCATGGGCTTCGCCGCCCGCGCCTGGTCGCCGGTCAGCTTCCTGATGCTCGACGTGGACCATTTCAAGCAGATCAATGACCAGTTCGGGCATCCGGCGGGCGATGCGGCCCTGCGCGC
Source organism: Zoogloea sp. (assembly GCA_017309145.1). Classification (GTDB taxonomy): domain Bacteria; phylum Pseudomonadota; class Gammaproteobacteria; order Burkholderiales; family Rhodocyclaceae; genus Zoogloea. The sequence continues at coordinate 4,845 of JAFLDU010000108.1, forward strand.
TTTGGCCCGGGCGGTGGAGCTGTGCGTCCGGCCCCAGGATGTGCTTGGGCGGCTGGGGGGCGAGGAGTTCGGGCTGCTGCTGGTGTGTCCGACCGACAACGCCCTGGCGGTGGCCGAGCGGATCCGTGAGCAGATCGAGAGGCTGCAGGTGGCCGAGCTGCCCGGTGTCACGATGACCGTCAGCATCGGCATGGCCTCCTTGCAGGCGGTCGAGGGCTGGGACGTGGAGCAACTGATGCAGGAGGCTGATCGTCAGCTCTACCAGGCCAAGCTGCGCGGGCGCAACCAGGTGGTGGCGACCCGTCTGCTGCACTGATCGCCGGCGCCTCTCAGCGTGGCCACAGCACCATCTGGGTACACCGAAACAAGGCGATCTTGCGCCCGCTGGCCTCGTCGCTCACCACCGCGTCCCACACCTGGGTGTTGCGCCCCAGATGCTGGGCGGTGGCCGTGCACACGATGCGGCCCTCCCGCACGGTGCCCAGGTGGTTGCTCTTCAGCTCAATGGTGGTGAAGGACTCGGCGCCCGCTGGCAGGTGGGCCAGACAGGCATAGCCGCAGGTGGTGTCGGCCAGAGCCACCACGCTGGCGGCGTGCAGGAAATCGTTGGGAGCGAAGTGGAGCTTGCGCACCGCCATGCGGCTGGACAGGCTGCCGGGGAGCAGCTCGGTCATCTCCATGCCGAGGAAGCCCGGCAGGTATTCGCCACCCTTCTCGTTGAGGACTTCCAGGGTGATCTCGGGGCGCAGGGTGGGGGGCATGGGTGGGTCTCCGTGTTGTAGGTATGAATGGAATCAGGCCGCAGCGGCACGCGGGGCGGGCTCACGGATGGGCAGGTTGAGCAGGGCCGCCAGCGCGGCCAGGGCCATGTCGGCGTACCACATCCAGCTGAAGTCACCGAAGCGGGTCAGGGCCAGGCCGCCCAGCCAGGCGCCGAGAAAGCCCCCGGTCTGGTGCGAGAGCAGGGTCAGGCCGAACAGGGTCCCCAGGTGGCGCACGCCGAACAGGCGTCCGACCAGGCCGGCCGTGGGCGGCACCGTGGCCAGCCAGGTCAGCCCCAGACCGGCGGCGAACACGTAATACACGGCCGCGCTGCGCGGCATCAGCAGATACCAGGCGATCAGCAGGGCCCGTGAGGCATACATCAGGGCCAGCACGTGCTTGCTGCGGTAGCGGGCGATGCTGGCGCCGGCCAGCAGGCTGCCCGCCACATTGGCCAGCCCGATGATCGCCAGCGAGGTGCTGGCCACGGTGGCGGGGAGGCCGCACAGATCCACCTCGCCGGGCAGATGGGTGACCAGGAAGGCGATGTGGAAGCCACAGGTGAAGAAGCCCGCATGCAGCAGCAGGTAGCTGCGGTCGCGCAGGGCCTCACGCAGGGCCTGGCGCAGGCCGCGGGTGTCGCCGGCCTCCACCGCAGCGGCCGGCATCGGCGTGGTGAGGCGCCCCACCAGGGGCAGCGCGGCCAGGCTCATCACCGCCAGCGCGGTCATCGCGCCCATCCAGCCCACGCCCAGGATCAGGCCTTGCAGGATGGGGGCGAACAGAAACTGGCCGAAGGAGCCACCGGCATTGATCACGCCGGAGGCGGCCCCGCGGGCGGTGGCGGGCAGGCGCTGGGCGGCCGCGCCGATCAGCACCGAGAAGCTGCCGGCGCCCGAGCCCATGGCCGAGAGCAGGCCCAGGGACAGGATCAGCCCCCAGCCGCTGTCCATGAAGGGCGTCAGGGCGCTGCCCAGGGCCAGCATCAGGATGCCGCCCACCAGCACCGGGCGGGGACCGTGGCGGTCGGCAATGGCGCCGGCCACGGGCTGGATGGCCCCCCAGGCGAATTGGCCGATGGCCAGCGCCAGGCTCAGGGTGGCGACCCCCAGTCCGGTGCTGGTGTTGATGGGGCCGAGGAACAGACCCACGGACTGGCGGGCACCCATGGTGACGAGCAGGATGCCGGCTGCGGCGAAGGTGACGGCGAGCGTGCCCGGGCTGCGCAGGGAGTGGAACATGAGGACTCCTGGTTGCTTTCGGGCGACTATAGGGCGGAGATTGATTCCGAAAAAGCCCATAATCGTGCTCACTGCGTCAATGATTAGGTGACAAATGAGCTGGCTGGCCGAGTGGGACTGTTTCGTCAAAGTGGTGGCGGAGGGCAGCATGGCCGCCGCCGCGCGGCGTCTGGACTGCAGCCGGGCCCAGGTGAGCAAGCAGATCGGCGAACTGGAGCGACGCTTCGGGGTGCGCCTGTTCGAGCGCAGCACCCGCCGCCTGGTGCTGACCCCCGCCGGCGAGGTGTTCCACGGCCATGCCCTGCAGGCGCTGCAGTCGGTGGAGGGGGCCGAGATGGCGGTGCGCAACGTGGGCGCCCAGGTGGGGGGGCTGTTGCGCATCAGCGCCACGGTGATCTTCGGCCGGGAGTGCATCGCACCGCTGATCCCCAGGGTGCTGGCGCAGTACCCCGACCTGCGCTGTGAGTTGCTGCTGTCCGATGCGCGGGTCGATCTGGGGGATGGCGGCATCGACCTGGCCCTGCGCATGCTGCAGGCGCCGCCCGAGGACCTGGTGGCGCGCCCGCTGCTGAACCTGCGCCGGGTCGTCTGCGCCGCGCCGTCCTACCTGGCGGCGCGGGGCTGCCCCGAGGGCCCCGCCGACCTGGCTGCCCACGAGTGCTTCAGCTACATGCTGCACGACGACGGGGTGTGGCACCTGACCGATCGGGACGGCGTCGAGCACGACGTGGCGGTGGCAGGGCGTTTCCAGTCCGACAGCATGGGCTGCATCCTGGATGCCGTGCGGGGCGGGCTGGGCATCGCCATCCTGCCCCACTACCTGTGCGCGGCCGACCTCGCCGCGGGGCGGCTGGTGAGCGTGCTGGAGGCCTATACCCCGCGGGTGTATGTGGCGACCACCCTGTATGCCTGTTACCTGCCGAGCCGGGCCCAGGCGCCCAAGCTGAGGGTCTTCCTGGAGGCCCTGGAGGCGGAGTTCAAGCCCTTGCCGCCCTGGGAGCGGCTGGGCTGAGGGGCTGCCGGCCGGCGCTCAGCGGCCCTCGAACCAGGCCGCCAGGGTGGCCCGCTCCGCGTCGGTGATGCCCGTCACGTTGCCCAGCGGCATGGCCTTCAGCTTCACGGCCTGATCGTAGATGCGCTGGGCCTGGGATTCGATGCGGGCCGGGGTGTCGAGCAGCACGCCGGCTGGCGCCGAGGCCATCAGGGTCGGCTTCTCGGCGTGGCAGGCGCTGCAGCGAGCCTCGATGATGGGCTGCACGGCGGCCAGGGTGGGGGCCGCGGCGCTACTTGCCGTGCGCGGCGCCGGGGCCAGCCACACCGCCACGCCGGCCAGGATGGCGATGGCCACGGCGGGAAACTCCCAGCGCACGGCGCCCTTGTGCTTGAGATTGAAGAAATGCCGGATCAGCACCGCGGCCAGGATGATCAGCGCCAGCACGGCCCAGGCGTGGGGGTGGGTGTAGGTGAAGGCGTAGTGGTTGCTGATCATGCAGAACAGCACCGGCAGGGTCAGGTAGTTGTTGTGGTAGCTGCGCTGCTTGGCCCGGATGCCATCCATCGGATCCGGCGCAGCCCCTTTCTGCATGGCGGCGACCACCCGCTTCTGGCCCGGAATGATCCAGAAGAACACGTTGCCGCTCATCGTGGTGGCGATCATCGCGCCCACGTGGATGAAGGCCGCACGCCCCGACAACAGGTGGGTCAGGGCCCAGGCCACGCCGACCACGAAGCTGTAGTAGATGACGCCGAAGAGCAGCTGGCTGCGATTGATCAGCAGCCGGCACAGGCCGTCATAGACCAGCCAGCCGCCGGCCAGGGTGGCCAGACCGATGCCCACCGCCTGGGTCGGGGTGAGCGCCGCCACGGACGGATCAACCATGTAGCTGGCGGCCTGAAAGTAATACAGGGTGGAGATCAGGGCGAAGCCCGACAGCCAGGTGGAGTAGCTCTCCCACTTGAACCAGTGCAGCTCGTCCGGCAGGTGGGCGGGGGCCACCAGGTATTTTTGCGGGTTGTAGAAGCCGCCGCCGTGCACAGCCCACAGCTCGCCACCCACCCCCTTGGCCTTGAGGGCCGGGTCCACCGGCGGCTTGAGGCTGTTGTCCAGCCACACGAAGTAGAAAGACGAGCCGATCCAGGCAATGCCGACGATCAGGTGCAGCCAGCGCAGCAGCAGGCTGCCCCATTCGATGAGATAGGCGTCCATCAGCTTCCCCGGTAGGTCGAATAGCTCCACGGCGACACCAGCAGGGGCACGTGGTAGTGGGCGGCGGGGTCGGCGATGCCAAAGGCGAGAGGCACGCTGCCGAGGAAGGGGGGGGCCGCCTGGGCCACCCCGGCGGCGGCGAAGTAAGCGGCCACCTCGAAGACCAGCTCGTAGTTGCCCACGACCAGCGCATCGCCCTCCAGCAGCGGCGCAGCGGCACGGCCGTCGTGGTTGGTGAGGCCGCTGCACAGTAGGCGGCGGCTGCCGTCGGCGGCCACGGCATGCAGGGTGTAGGCCATGCCGGCGGCGGGGCAGCCGCGGGCCGTGTCGAGTACGTGGGTGGTCAGGCGTCCCATGGCGGATCCTCGGGGCGGGGGTGGGGAATGAGCCGATTATAGGAAGGGCGCGGATACGCCCGGCGAATATCCCCTATCGCAGTTTGCGCATGAGGGCGCGCCGTGGGGCGCCGTGGGCACTCATATCAAAGTCCGCAAGATCGTTATGCGATCCAGCGTCTTGTCGCTCCCGGAGGGCCTCCGTACGCTCGATTCATGCGGCATGGACCGCCGACCCATCTTTCAGGAGAAGCCCGTGACGAGCCCCGCCGACGTCCAGCCCGTGGACCAGAAACTCCCGCTGCCCCGCCTCTTTGCGCTCGGTTTGCAGCACGTGCTGGTGATGTACGCCGGCGCCGTGGCGGTACCGCTGATCCTCGGCGGTGCCCTCAAACTGCCCAAGGACCAGATCGCCCTGCTGATCAATGCCGACCTGCTGTGCTGCGGCATCGTGACCCTGATCCAGGCCTTCGGCGTGGGCCCCTTCGGCATCCGTCTGCCGGTGATGATGGGGGTGACCTTTGCCGCCGTCAGCCCGATGCTGGCAATGGCCGGCAATCCCGACCTGGGGATCACCGCGATCTTCGGGGCGGTGATCGCGGCGGGGATCTTCGGCATCCTGGTGGCGCCCTTGATCAGCCGCATGCTGCCCCTCTTTCCGCCGGTGGTGACCGGCACCATCATCGCCGTGATCGGCGTGACCCTGATGCGCGTCGGCATCAACTGGGCGGCCGGCGGCCAGCCCATGATCAAGGATCTGGCCAGCGGCCAGATGGTCCCCAACCCGGCCTACGGCGCGCCGGAGCATCTGGCTGTGGCTTTTGCCGTGCTGTTGGTGATCCTGCTCCTGTCCAAGTACGGCAAAGGCTTCCTCGCCAATGTGTCGGTGCTGCTGGGCCTGGTGTTCGGCTTCCTGGTGGCGCTGGCCATGGGCAAGGTCAAGTTCGACGGGCTGGAGCAGGCCGAGTGGTTCGCCTTGGTCGTACCCTTCCAGTTCGGCACGCCGACCTTCGACCCGGTGTCGGTGATGACCATGTGCCTGGTGATGATCGTGGTGATGGTGGAGTCCCTGGGCATGTTCCTGGCGCTGGGCGAACTCACCGGCAAGCCGCTGAGCCCGAAGGACCTGGAGAAGGGCCTGCGTACCGACGGCCTGGGGACCTTGATCGGCGGCATCTTCAACGCCTTCCCCTACACCTCCTTCTCCCAGAACATCGGCCTGGTGGGCGTCACCGGGGTCAAGAGCCGCTGGGTCTGCGTGGCCGGCGGGGTGATCCTGGTGGCCTTCGGTCTGTTTCCCAAGATGGCCCACGTGGTGGCTTCGGTGCCTCAGTTCGTGCTCGGTGGGGCCGGCATCGTGATGTTCGGCATGGTGGCCGCCACCGGGATCCGCATCCTGCTGGCGGCAGATCTCAAGACCAACCGCTTCAATCCCTACATCATTGCCATCAGCATCGGTTTCGGCATGATCCCGCTGGTGGCCGACAAGTTCTTCCACCAGATGCCCAAGGTGCTGGGCCCGCTGCTGCACAGTGGCATCCTGCTCACCGCCATCAGCGCCGTGCTGCTCAACCTGTTCTTCAACGGTTACCGTCGCGATGCCGCCGAGCAGGCCAAGGGCATGGCGATGGAAGCCGAACTGCACTGACCTGACTCTCCCAATCTTCCGGCCCGGAGCGCCCCTTCATGACGACCTCGACCCTCACCGCCGCCCGCCTGTCGCAGCTGGACCAGGCCGACTTCGTGGCGGCCCTCGACGGCATCTTCGAGCATTCCCCCTGGGTGGCCGGGCGTGCCTGGTCACGCGGCCCCTTCGCCGACCGGGAGGCCCTGCTGGGGACTCTGGTCGGCACCATGCAGGCCGCACCCCGCGCCGACCAACTGGCCCTGATCCGGGCCCACCCGGAACTGGCCGGCAAGGCCGCAGTACGCGGCGAACTGACCCGCGAGTCGACCCGGGAGCAGGCTGGCGCGGGTCTGGCGGCGTGCACGCAGGAGGAATTCGAGCTGATCCAGGCGCTCAACGCGGCCTACAACGCCCGCTTCGGCTTTCCCTTCATCATCGCCGTGCGCGGGCTGACCCGTGGCGACATCATCGCGGCGATGCAGCGCCGGCTGGGCAACCCGGACGAGGTGGAGTTCGCCGAGGCGCTGGCGCAGATCGCCCGCATCGCGGCGCTGCGGCTGGAGGAGCGAGTGGCTCCGTAGGTGAGGGGCGGGCGGGATTCGGCTCGATTTCCTTGGAACAGACGAAACGACCGGAGACCGTGCTGCAATAGGCTGCCTCAGGGTGATTGGCGGGTTCCCGTCCTTCATGCTCAGTGCCGACGCGTCATGGGCAGTGGTTGCCGGACGTGAAGCAATGTCCGCTGCACGTCCGGCCAAACCAAGCATGAGAGTGTTCGAAATCTTGTGCGCGATGCGACTTTCGAGTGATCCCGGTAATGCAGGGGGCACCTGCCTTTTGACCGTCCATCTTGTTAGACTGATGACGATTTGAGACGACTTTAAGGCAGCAAGCCGTGCATCGAAGCCATGAATGCTGAACCGTGGGTCACCGCCGAGCAAGTCGCGCAGCATCTGGGTGTTGTGAAGGACACCGTCTACCGCTGGCGAGAACGCAAGGGCTTGCCAGCGCACAAGATCGGCAGACTGTGGAAGTTCCAGCTCTCCGAAGTTGATGAATGGGTGCGCGCGGGCGGCGCCGACGAAGACAAGGAAAGCCATGGCGGTTCCCGTGCGTAATCGGGTGGCTCACACCATTGTTTCGGGAGGGTGAATGGACAAATGCCAGCTCAGTGAGCGCGACATCTGCACGAAGTTCATTACGCCAGCCATCCAGCAAGCCGGCTGGCAGCAGCACCAGTTCCGCGAAGAAGTGAACCTCACCGATGGCCGCGTGATGGTGCGTGGCAAGCTCGCTGCCCGCATCAAGAACCCCGAAGCCAAAGGTGGCCCCAAGCGCGCTGACTTCGTACTCTATGCCCGCCCCAATGTCCCGATCGCGGTGGTCGAAGCCAAGCAGGCGAGGTTTTCCGTCGGCCACGGAATGCAGCAGGCCCTTGCCTATGCCGAGATGCTGGACGCCCCGTTTGCCATCAGCAGCAACGGCGAAGGATTTCTGCTGCACGACCGCACGGGCCTGACGCAGCCTATCGAGCGTGAGCTCCCGCTCACCGAGTTCCCGTCACTGGATGACCTGTGGCCCCTTTATCAGCAGTGGAAGGGCTTCGCCGAGCCAGCCGCCGTCAAGCTCGTCGAGCAACCGTTCCATACCGACGGCAGCGGCAAGGAGCCGCGCTACTACCAGCGCGTGGCCATCAACCGCGCCATCGAAGCCATCGCCAAGGGGCACCAGCGAGTGCTCCTCGTCATGGCTACCGGCACCGGCAAGACCTACACGGCCTTCCAGATCATCTGGCGGCTGTGGAAAGCCAAGGCCAAGAAACGCATCCTCTTCTTGGCCGACCGCAACATCCTGGTTGACCAAACCATGCAGCAGGACTTCGCCCCCTTCGGTGAAGTAATGCACAAGATCACCAACCGCGAGGTCAAGAAGAACTACGAAATCTATCTGGCGCTCTATCAAGCGGTGACGGGCAGGGAGGAATGGAAGCAAATCTACCGCGAATTCCCGGGGGGTTTCTTCGATCTGGTGGTGATCGATGAATGCCACCGCGGCAGCGCCGCCGATGATTCCGCGTGGCGCGACGTGCTCGACTACTTCAGCAGCGCCACCCACCTGGGCCTGACTGCCACGCCGAAGGAAACTAAAGAGGTGAGCAACAGCACCTACTTCGGCGACCCGATCTACACCTACTCGCTCAAGCAAGGAATCGAGGACGGCTTTCTCGCCCCCTACAAGGTCATCCGCATCGCCACCGACGTCGACGCCGTGGGCTACACCCCCGAGAAGGGCAAGCTCGACAAGCTGGGCCAGGCCGTGGAGCAGCGGCAATACAGCACCAAGGATTTCGACCGCAACCTGGTGCTGGAGAAGCGCACCCGGCTTGTGGCCGGCAAGGTGTGGGAATACCTCAAGGCCACCGACCCCATGGCTAAGACCATCGTCTTCTGCGACGACCAGGACCACGCCGAACGCATGCGGCAGGAGCTGGTCAAGATCATCCCGGCTGCCGCCGGCAACCGCCGCTACGTGATGCGCATAACCGGCGACGACAACGAGGGCAAGGCGCAGCTCTCCTACTTCATCGACAACGACGAGCCGTATCCCGTTATCGCCACCACCTCCAAGCTGCTTACCACTGGCGTCGATGCCAAGACCTGCAAGCTCATCGTGCTGGACCAGAACATCAACTCGATGACCGAGTTCAAGCAGATCATTGGTCGTGGCACGCGGATACGCGAGGATTACCAGAAGCTCTACTTCACCATCATGGACTTCAAGGGCGCCACGCGCTTGTTTGCCGACCCGGATTTCGACGGCGAGCCCGTGGTGATCTACGAACCCACGTCCGACGAATCCGTGGTGCCGCCCGAGACCTCCAGTCCGCTTGGGATTGGCGAGCCCGAGCCGCCCCCCTATGGGCCCCGCAGCACAGGTGATGACGACACGCCGCCCGGCGGCGCCACCGGTGGCGGTGGCGAAGGCCGCACCAAATACGTGATCGACGACGTGAACGTGCGCGTCGCCGTCGAACGCTCGCAGTACCTCGACACCGACGGCAAACTCATCACCGAGGACTACCGCGTACTGCTCAAGGACGACATCAAAAAGGTGCTGCAAGCCGAGTTCGGCAGCCTCACTGAGTTCCTGCGCCGCTGGACCAGCGCTGAGCGCAAGCAAGCGGTGCTGGAGGAGCTGGCCGACCACGGGGTGCCTCTGGATATTTTGCAACAGGCTGTGCCGGGCGGCGACGAGCTTGACGCCTTCGACCTAGTTGCGCACGTCGCATTCAACCAGAAACCGTTGACGCGCCGCGAGCGGGCCAACAACGTCAAGCAGCGCGATGTGTTCGGTCAATTCGGCGAACAGGCCCGAGCTGTGTTAGAAGCCCTCCTCGACAAATTTGCCGACCACGGTGTGCAGGACATCGAAGACGCCAAAGTGCTGGAGCTGCCGCCCTTTGACCAGTTTGGCAGCAAGACCCAGATCCGGCGCGGCATCTTCGGCGGTGTCGAGCAATACACCCAGGCCGTGCAGGCCCTCGAACAGGCTCTCTACGAACTGCCAGAACAGAAACAGGCCTGACCCGGCGTCAGGTTGCATGAAACGAGAACCTCGCAATGAACCTCAGCAGCACCATCAAATCCATCCAGGACATCATGCGCAAGGACGACGGCGTCGACGGCGACGCCCAGCGCCTGGGCCAGCTCACCTGGATGCTCTTCCTCAAGGTCTTCGATCAGCGCGAGGAAGAGTGGGAGGACGACAACAAGAAGTACAAATCGCCCTTGCCGGAAGACCTCCGCTGGCGTAACTGGGCGGCCTACAAGCCGGGGAGCGACGGCAAAAAAGCACCTCAGAAGGCCCCCACCGAAATCATCGGTTTCGTCAACAACGAGCTGTTCCCGACCCTCAAGGAACTGGACGCCAACGCCAGCCCGCAGCACAAGGTCATCCGTAGCGTCTTTGAAGACGCCAACAACTATATGAAGTCCGGCACCCAGTTGCTGGCCGTGATCGAGAAGCTCGAAGAAGCCATCAATTTCCACGATTTCAAGACCCGCGCCAACCTGGGCGACGTGTACGAACAGTTGCTCAACGACCTGCGCGGTGCCGGCAATGCGGGCGAGTTCTACACCCCACGGGCCATCACCCAGTTCATGGCCGACCGTGTGAACCCGAACCTGGTCCAGCGCGAAACGGTGATGGACCCGGCCTGCGGTACCGGCGGCTTTCTGACCGCTGCCATCGACCACTTTCGCAACCAGCTTTCCACCAAGTCCAGCCCCGCCGACAAGGCCGCGATCGAGACGCTGATTCGCGGCATCGAGAAAAAACAGCTGCCGCACCTCTTGTGTACCACCAACATGCTGCTGCACGGCATCGATGTGCCCAGCCAGATCGAGCATAAGAACACCCTGGGCGTCGGCTGGAACGAATGGAGCGCCCACGGCAAGGTGGATTGCGTCATCACCAACCCACCCTTCGGCGGCTACGAGGATGACGGTGTCGGCAGCGACTACCCGGCCGACCTGCGCACCCGCGAGACGGCCGACATGTTCATGGCCCTCATCGTCAAGAAGCTGCTGAAGGAAAACGGCCGTGCCGCCGTGGTGCTGCCGGATGGATTCCTGTTTGGTGACGGCATCAAGGCCACGTTGAAGAAACTACTGCTGCGCGACTGCAAGCTGCACACCATCGTACGCCTGCCCAAGGGCGTGTTCGCACCCTACACCACCATCAAGACCAACCTGCTGTTCTTCACCAAGGGCGCCACGGCGGACGACGGTAACGAACACTTCCACACCGACACCATCTGGTACTACGAGCACCCCTATCCGCCGGGCTACAAGAGCTACAGCAAGACCAAGCCCATCCGCTTCGAGGAGTTCAAGCCGGAGCAAGACTGGTGGGGCGTCGAAGCCAACGACTTTTCCGACCGCTTGGAGAACGAGTTCGCCTGGAAGGTGGACTTCAAGACCAAGCGTGAGCAGGCCGAAGCCGCCGCGCAGCCGCATTGGGATCGCGCCGAGCAGCTGGGCAATGAAGCCAGCACGCTGGAAAACCGCGTGCGCGACCTGCGCGACTCCATCAAGGGCGTCAGCGATGCCACGCAGCGCCGGCCGGTGGAAGACGAGATCGACACCCTGCGCACCCAGGCCGAGGGGCTGCGCCTGCAAGCCCGCGACGCCCAGGCCGCCGGCGACCGCCTTTATTGGCCTATCTACAACCTGGATCTGAAAAACCCAAACGCGCCGGAAGAAGAAAGCCACGACCCCGACGTGCTGATGGATAAATATAAGACCCTGCTCGGCCAGATCGAAGAAACCGAGAACCGCCTGAAGAGCGAACTCGCCGCCGCCTTGGCGCACCACTTCACGACCGAAGAAGCCGATCAATGAAGCAGCCGCCTGCCAAGCCTCAACCCGCCCAGGTTCCCGGCCACCTTCTGGGTGACATCCGCCAGTTGATAGAGCAAAGCCGCCAGCAAGTCGCCAGTGCCGTCAACAGTGCCCTGACCCTGCTGTACTGGCACATCGGCCAGCGCGTCCGCAGCGAAGTGCTCCAGGAAGCGCGGGCCGGCTATGGCGAACAGATTGTCGCGACACTGTC
>JAFLDU010000109.1 GCA_017309145.1 Zoogloea sp.
TGGGGCGCCGCCCGCCCGCGCCTCGATGGCCTCGCCGGCGCCGATGCGTTGTTCGCCGGCACGGTTGCCGGTGCGCACATGGCCTTCTGACACCACCACGCGGGATTGGGCCTCGTCAGTCGATACGGTGAATTCGGTGCCGTCCACGAAGGCGTTGACGAAGGGGGTGATGATGCCGAACCGCCGGTTGAAGCGGCTGATCACATGCACGATGCCCTTCTGCAGGCCCAGCTCGCCGCTGGCTGCGCTGGGTGGCAGGGTCAGGGTGGAGTCCCGGTCCAGCCTGATCAGCACGTCCTGGGACAGCACCACGGCGGCCCGGCCGGCGCCGCGGATGGCGACCTGGTCGCCAGGGCACAGCCCTTGCCGCAGGGTGGCGGGCTGCCAGGCACCGCCTGCCGCGGAGCGGACTTCGACGCGACCTTCGGTGGCGGTCAGGCGGCCGGCGGGCGGGTCGCAGGCCAGCACGGGCGGGGAAAGGCCGGCGAAGGTCAGCGCGATCCCGGTGACGAGGGGGCGGAGGGCCGCGGAGGCGGGCAGGGGGATGGGAGTCTGCATGGGCGGATGCGGTGGAATGAGCTGAAGTTCAGGAACGACTTGCCGCCAAGAATATTAGCTGCAAATGAATATGGCCTACACACCTGGCGCTGATCCCGGCGCGTTTTGTTACCTATTTTGTGTTGAGCACGATGCAGTCGCTCCGGTCGGGCAGGTCTTCACCGGCCAGGCGATCGAGGGCACGCTGCAGGTAGAAGCGGGTTGGACCGTCACCGGGGCTCCAGGTGAGGACATCCTTGAGCCGGTCCCGGGCCGTGCCGGGGGCGCTGAGCAGTTCGCTGCGGGCCGCTTCGAACTGCCGCATGGCATCGCCCGGCAACGCGCGCTCCCGGATCTCGTAGAGGTCGAGCGTGGTCTGCTTGCCGGCCAGCAGGAAGCGGCCGAGTGGGCGGGCCTGGCCCACCTCAGGGCTGGGCTCGCCGGTGGCCTGACAGACCTCAGCGGAAGCGAGGATGCGGGTGCCGAGGGGTTTGTTGGCGCTCTGGATGCGGCTGGCGGTGTTGACGATGTCGCCCACCACCCGCAGCTCCCGGTGGCCGGCGGAGCCGATGTCACCCAGGAAGACCGGGCCCAGGTGGAGGCCGAAGCGAGTCGGCAGCGCAGTGTCGTCGTCGAGGGGCGCTTCGTTCATGCGCCGATGCAGTTCGAGGGCTGCGGCCCGGGCCTGCTGGCATGCCCGGGCGGGATTGCCGTCGATCAGCCAAAGGCACATGGCGGAATCGCCAACGATGTCCATCACATGGCCGCCGTGGGCCTCGATGACCGGAATGAACACCGAGAAGTAGCGGTTCAGGGTTTCCCGCGTGGTGGCGGGGCTCAGCCGCTCCGACAGGCTGGTGTAAGCCTCGATATCACTGCACAGGCAGACGCCATGGGCATTGCGCCCCTCCGCATGGCCGGCCAGCAGGGTTGCGAGCTTTTCGCTGCCCTGGCGGCTGAGGCCCAGCTCCAGGGCCTTCTCGAGCATCCGCTCGCGGCGGTGGTTGGCCCGCAGGTGCAGACCCAGCCCGAGTACGCTGGTCAGGACCGGCGCGACGATGCCAGGGAGGATCACCGGTAGCCACAGCTTGAGGCTGCCAAAGCTCCAGGCGGCACCCGCGACCCAGGCGATGCCCAGCAGGGCGCTCAGGGTCAGGGCAATGCCGGTGCGCATGAGGCGCCACAGCAGGGCCAGGACGGCGGTCCAGGCAAGCACGGCGAACAGCAGGCCGGGTTCCTCCGGCTGGCGCAGGCCGCTGCCGTCGAGCAGGTTGGCCAGCGCCGTGCCGCATAGCTCCACGCCGCTCAGGTCGATGCCATCGGCGGTGCTGTAGGGGGTGCGGAAGATGTCGGCCTGGCGGGACTGGTTGAACTCGGAAAAGCCGATCAGCACGGCCTTGCCATGGAAGGCGGCTTTGCCGGCCTGCGGGTCGGCGATCAGCTCGAGGGCTCGGCTGTACGGGATGGTGTGGAGGGTGCCGAGGGGGCCGTACAGGTTCAGGGGGCGCAGCCGGATGTCGGGAGCCGGTGAGATGGCGGCCGGGGAGCCGGCCGTCATCAGCTGAGCCATCAGCATCGGCAGGGACGGGTGGTCGCCGATGCTGGGCACGAAGCCCCAGAATTCGACGACCCCGTCTGGGGTCTTGGGCATCACGAAGGGGCCGCTGGCCCAGGCGGCGTCCGCCAGGAGCGGAAGGGGGCGGGTGATCCGGTCCACGTGGGCCACCACCTTCCCGTCCGGACCCGGGATGCCTTCGCGGGTGACGCCTTCCATCAGCACCACGTTGCCGGCCCGCCGCAGCGCGGTGGCCAGGGCGCGGTCGCTGTCGGCCTCGCGGGCTCGCTCGAAGAGGATGTCGAAGCCGATGACACGGGCGCCGCTGGCCGCCAGCCCCTCCACCAGGCGGGCATGCAGGTGGCGGGGCCAGCGTTCGGGGCGTTCCGACTGCCCGAGGGCCCGGGCCGAGCCGGAATCGAGGGTTATAATCACGACCTCGGAAGGCGGCTGGCGCGTGCCCCGCAGCGCATACAACAGATCGAGGCCGGTACCTTGTTCAAGGTTCCGGACCGGCGACAGCAGCAGGGTGGCCATCGTCAGCAGCGAGGCCAGCAGCAGTCCGAAGAGGGTTTTGTCCAGGCGCGGCAAGAATCGAGTCTCAGCAGGGAACGGTCATCGAGGGGAAAGTTGTGAAGTATCTGGATCGGGTGGATCTGTTCGAGGGGCTGACCGACGAGCATGCCGAGTTGTTGATGGAGCGCTCGCGTGTGCGCACCTATGCAGCCAATACAATCGTGGTGTCCGAAGGTGACGAGGGTAACAGCCTGTTCGTGGTGCAGAGCGGCGCCTTGAAAGCCTTCCTCACCGACAACGCAGGTCGCGAGGTGACGCTTTCGTTGCTCGATCCGGGCGATTACTTCGGCGAACTGGCCTTGCTCGACGAGGCGCCCCGGTCCGCCTCGGTGGCTGCCGTGACCAAGAGCGAAGTATTGCAGATTCCGCGCTCGGCGTTCCTGGCCTTGATCGAAGTTCATCCCGCCTGCATGCAGATGGTGGTGCGCAACCTGGTGGGGCGCATCCGTACCCTGACCGAGAGCGTCCGCTCGCTGGCCCTGGTGGATGTCTTCGGACGGATCTCCCGTGTCTTCAACTCCCTGGCCGTGGAGAAGGACGGTGTGATGCAGATCGACCGCCGCCTGACCCAGCAGGATCTGGCGAACATGGTCGGCGCATCCCGGGAGATGGTGAATCGCATCCTCCGTGACCTGGTCTCGGGGGGATACGTGGAGCTGGAGCAGCACCGCATCATCATCTGCCGCAAACTGCCCCAGAACTGGTAGCCGCGAGGGATAAAAACCCTATTGATGGTGAGGTAATTTTTCTCCGGGCATCTACACTGGAAGTAGATACCAAGGGAGAAAGACCATGTGCTTCATCGATTCGCCGATCAGCCGCTGCGAAGCGGTCCGCGAGATGGTCCTGACCGACCAGACCCAAGGCCAGTGTGCCATTGAACACGAGTGCCCGCCCGGGCGGCGTTGCCCGCTGGATGGGTGTTTTGCCGAAACCTCCGGCGTCACCGAAGAGGCCACCCTGCGTGAGCTGGCGGTGGCTCACCCTACTGCCTGAGATGGCCAACCGGACTCTTGGAACCCGCCAGAAGCTTGTTTTCCGTGGCCCCGACCAGGGGCCGGGGCGGGCTGCGCCCAAGGGGCCACGCAATCCGTTGGTGGTGCCTGCACTGCAGCGCAAGGCCGGGCCCCACGACAAATCCCAGGGCGCCAAGCGCCAGGCCGGCAAGCGTTCGCTGATCCGCCAACTGCTCGGCCGCGACGAGGCCTGACCCAGCCCGGCCAGGGCGCTGGCGTGGGCTCAGGACTTCAGGTTGAGCCGCTCCAGCAAGCCGTCCAGTTGATCCAGGCTGCCGAACTGGATCGTCACTGCACCAGCCCCCTTCTTGTTGGCCTTGATCTTCACGGTTGCGCCGATGCGATCGGCGATGTCTTCCTCAAGACGCAGGATGTCCCGGTCCGGCGGAGGGGCTTCGGCCTTGGCCTTGGGGTTGAGGGCCTGGTGCACCAGGCGCTCGGTTTCCCGTACCGACAGGCCTCGGGCGGCGATCAGGTTGGCGAGGCCGACCTGGGCGGCGCCGTCCAGGGGCAGCAGGGCCCGCGCATGGCCCATGTCGATGTCGCCGGCCATCAGCAGTTCCTGGACGGGAGGCGCCAGCTGCAGCAGGCGCAGCAGGTTGGAGGCGGCCGGGCGGGAGCGCCCCACCGCGTCGGCGGCCTGCTGGTGGGTCATCTCGAATTCATCGATGAGGCGTTGGATGCCTGCCGCCTCTTCCAGCGGATTCAGATCTTCCCGCTGGATGTTTTCGATCAGCGACATGGCCAGCGCGGCCTCGTCCGGGATCTCCCGCACCAGGCAGGGCACGTTGGTGAGCCCGGCGAGCTGCGCCGCGCGCCAGCGGCGTTCGCCGGCGATGATCTCGTAGCGCTTGGCATCGAAGAGCGCGCCGATGGGGCGCACCAGGATGGGCTGCATCACCCCCTGGGTCTTGATCGATGCCGCCAGTTCTTCGAGGGAGCCCGGGTCCATGCGGGTCCGCGGCTGGTACTTGCCCGGCTGCAGTTCCGCGGCGGGCAGGCTCTGCAG
>JAFLDU010000110.1 GCA_017309145.1 Zoogloea sp.
AGCTTGCCCAGGCCCGCGCGGCCCTGTCCGCCCTCCTCGGCGGCAGGCCTCCGGCAGCCAGCCTGGAACTGCTGGAGGAATGGCCGGCTGACGAGGCGGACCTGCTGCCGACCCCCGCCGAGCGCCCGGACATCCTGGCCGCCCGTCAGCGCATCGCCCAGGCCGATGCACTGCGAGAACTGGCACGGGCCCAGCGCACCCGTGACGTATCCGTGGGGCTGCAGTACGAGCACGCGCCCGCCAATATCAATAACAGCTACTCCGAATCATCGGTCGGCATCAGCCTGTCGATCCCCCTCTTCCTCGGCTACGACTACAGCGGGGAGATCGCCCGCAGCGAAGCCGACTACTCGGCCGCCGAGGCACAGCTGGCGGCCACCGTCGTAGCCGTCGATAGCGAGCGGGCGCGCCTGCGCAGCGCCTACGCGGCCAGCCTGGCCCGGCTGAAACGGACCACCGAAGTCATCCTGCCCGCCGCCGAACGCGCCGGGAAGGGCGCCGACATCGCCCTGCAGCGGGGCGGCATGAGCCTCACCGACTATCTCGACACCCAGCGCAGCCTGCGCGCCGCCCGCCTCGAAGCCATCCAGGCCCGGGCCGACCTTGCCCGCGCCGCCTTCATGCTGCGCCTGGCTGGAGACTCCACGCAATGAAACCTCGCGCCCTCATTCTGTCCCTCGCCATCCTCGCTGCCCTGGGTGCCGCAACGGTCCACCATTTCCGTGAGGACACCCCCGCGCCCCAGGCCGAACCCGTCGTACAGAAGCCGTCCGCTGAGCCTGGAGTACTGCGCTTCCCCACCGCCGCCCCGCAGCTGTCCCAGATCCAGGCGGAAGTGGCCCAGCTGGCCCCGGTCCCGATGGACGACCCCCTCGCCGCCCGGGTCGCCTATGACGAGAATGCCACCGCCCGCCTGTACTCCCCGATCGCCGGCCGGGTCGTGGAGATCCGCGCCAACGTGGGTGACAGCGTCAAGGCCGGCGACATCCTGGCCGTGCTCGACGCCCCCGAGCTGGGCACCGCCGCCGCCGATCTGGCCAAGGCCCGGGCTGATGCGGAGCAGAAGAAATCAAGCCTCGAACGGGTCCGCAGCCTGGTGGAAGCCGAAGTGCTGCCCCGCCGTGAGCTGGAAGCCGCGCAGGCCGACTGGCAACAGGCCCGTGCCGAGGCCGAGCGCGCGCGCCTCCGCCTCGACAACCTCACCCCTGGTGGCAAGCTCGGCGAAGGCAGCCAGCGCCTGGCCGTACGCGCACCGATCACCGGCATCGTGGCCACCCGCCAGATCAACCCGTCCATGGAAGTCCGCCCCGATCTCCCCGAGCCCCTCTTCGTGGTCACCGACATGAGCAAGCTGTCGGTGCTGGTGGACGTTCCCGAGCGGGACCTGCCCATCGTCACCGTCGGCAAGGCCGCCCAGGTCGAGGTGTCGGCCTACCCGCACCGCAGCTTCGAGGGCAAGGTGGTCCGCGTCGCCCCCACCCTCGATCCGCAGACCCGTCGGGTCCAGGCGCGGGTCGCGGTAGACAACCGGGAAGGCCTGCTCAAACCCGAGATGTATGCCAAGGTCGCCCTGCTGGCCGACACCCGGGAGGAGCTGCCCCGGGTCCCCATCGGCGCCCTGCTGGTGGAAGGGGTCAAGAACTACCTCTTCGTGGAACGCGAACCCGGGGTCTTCGAGAAGCGTGAAGTCAGCCTCGCCGTGCAGACCCGCACCCACGCCTATGTCTGGAGCGGCGTGAAGGCCGGCGAAAAGGTGGTCGGTGTCGGCGCCCTGTTGCTCAACGCCGAGCTGGCGAGCAGCTCGCGCTGAGGGACGCTCCGCCATGTTCGACACCCTCATCACCCTGGCCCTGCGCCAGCGCGCCTTCATCCTGCTGGCCGCCCTCACCCTGCTCGGCTATGGGCTCTATGCGGTCAACCAGATCTCCATCGAAGCCTTCCCCGACGTCCAGGACGTGCAGGTCCAGGTCGTCACCCAAGCCATCGGCCAGGCCCCCGAAGAAGTCGAACGCACCGTCACCCTGCCGATCGAGCGGGAGATGAGCGGCGTCCCCGGGCTCACCCAGCTGCGCTCGGTCTCCATCACCGGCCTGTCGGTGGTCACCCTCACCTTCAATGACAAAACCGCCGACTACTTCGCCCGTCAGCAGGTGCTGGAGCGCCTCCAACAGGTCAATCTGCCTCCGGGGCTGCAGCCGGTGCTGGCACCGCTCACCACGGCGGTCGGCGAAGTCTATCGCTACATCCTGGAGAGCCCCCCCTCGGCGCCCAAGGAAGAAGTCCGCGCCGTGCAGGACTGGACGGTCCGCCCGGCCCTGCGCATGGTGCCGGGCATCGCCGACGTGGTGAGCTTCGGTGGCGCCATCCGCGAGATGCAGGTCCAGTTGCAGCCAGATCTGCTGCGCAAGTACTCGATCAGTCTCTCCGAGGTCAGTGACGCCCTCGCCACCGCCAGCGGCAACGGCAGTGGCGGGCTGATGCGGCGTGGCGACGAGGCCCTGGTGATCCGCAGCCTCGGGCTCTTCCGCAGCACCGACGATATCCGCGACGTGGTCATCGTGTCGCGCAACGGCAAGCCGGTACGCATCAGCGACGTGGCCGAGGTGATCAGCGGGGCGCGGCCGCGCTTCGGCATTGTGGCCTTCAATGACCGGGACGACGTGATCGAAGGCATCGTGCAGATGACCAAGGGCGGCAACGCCGCCAAGATCGTCGAGAATCTCAAGCTCAAGGTGGATGAGGTCAATGCCCGCCTGCCCGAGGGGTACCGGCTCCGCCCGATCTACCAGCGCACCGAACTGATCGGCCACACCGTGGCCACCGTGGCCGAGAACCTGCTGGTCGGTGCCGTGCTGGTCACCGCCATCCTGCTCGGCTTTCTGCGCAACCTGCGGGCGGCCATCATCGTCGCCGCGGTGATCCCCCTGTCCCTGCTGTTCGCCTTCATCCTGATGCACGCGATGGGCGTGTCGGCCAACCTGATCTCCCTGGGCGCCGTGGACTTCGGGGTCATCATCGACAGCGCGGTGGTGATGGTGGAGGCCCTCATGGTGCGCCTCGCCGTGGATGCCCATGCCGAACACCACGGCATCATCTCGCCGGTCGGCCGACGCCTGCACGCCCTCAAGCAGACCTGCATCGAGCTGGGGTCGCCGATCATGTTCTCGAAGGCCATCATCATCGTCGCCTTCCTGCCGATCTTCACCTTCCAGCGGGTCGAGGGGCGGATCTTCACGCCGGTGGCCCTGACCCTCTCCTTCGCGCTGCTGGGCGGCCTGATCCTGACCCTCACGCTGGTCCCGACCCTGCTGTCCTACGCCCTCAACAAGCAGGACATGGCCGAGAGGGAGAGCCCCTGGCTGCATCGCCTGCAGCACCGCTACCGGGACCTCCTGATCCGCCTGCAGGGGCACCGCCGCCTGACCATCCTTGCGTCGTCCGCCTGCCTGGTCAGCGCCCTCGCCCTGGCAGCGCTGCTGGGCTCCGAGTTCCTGCCCAAGCTCGACGAGGGCAACATCTGGCTGACCATCACCCTGCCCCAATCCTCGGCTCTCTCCAATACCAAGGAAGTGGAGCGCAAGGTCCGGGCGGTGCTCAACAGCTACCCCGAGGTGAAGGCGGTGATCACCCACGTGGGCCGCCCGGACGACGGTACCGACCCGAAGGGCCCCAACAACCTGGAAATCCTGGCCGACCTCAAGCCCCGCGGCGAATGGCGCTTCTCCACCAAGGAGGCCCTGGTCGAGAGCATGTCGGCCAAGCTGGCGACGATCCCCGGCCTGCCCACCAACTTCTCGCAGGTGATCCAGGACAACGTGGAAGAGTCCCTCTCAGGTGCCAAGGGTGAGATCGCGGTCAAGATCTTCGGTCCCAACCTCGACGTGCTCGAGGCCAAGGCCCGCCAGGTGGCCGGAGTGCTCGGCCGCATCCAGGGCTCTGCCGACGTGGCGGCGCTGCCGGTGGGTGGCCAGAGCGAGGTGGACATCCGCCTGCGCCGCGATGCCCTGGCCCGCTACGACATCAACGTCACCGACATCAACACGATGATCCAGACCGCCCTGG
Source organism: Zoogloea sp. (assembly GCA_017309145.1). Taxonomy (GTDB): domain Bacteria; phylum Pseudomonadota; class Gammaproteobacteria; order Burkholderiales; family Rhodocyclaceae; genus Zoogloea. Next base: position 4,063 of record JAFLDU010000110.1, read on the forward strand.
GCGGCACCGCGGTGAATGTGTTCTACGACGGCGAGCGCCGCTACGACGTCACCCTGCGCTTCGGTCCCCAGTATCGCGACCAGATCGACGACATCGCCCACCTTCCGGTGGCCATCGGCGACGGCAAGACCAGCATCCCGCTGGGTGACCTGGCCGACGTGGAGCTACGCCAGGGCGCCTCGCGCATCCAGCGCGAAGCCGGCGGCCGCAACGTGATCGTCAAGGCCAACCTGCGCGGCCGGGATCAGGGCAGCTTTGTCGCGGAGGCTCAGCAGAAGGTCGCCGCCGAGGTCATCCTGCCTCCCGGCTACAGCATGACCTGGGGCGGCCAGTTCGAGAACCAGCAGCGCGCCATGGGTCGCCTCAAGCTCATCGTGCCGATCACCCTCGGCCTGATCTTCTCGCTGCTGTTCTGGGCCTTCAAGGACATCCGGCCGGCCCTGCTCGTCTTGTCCATGGTGCCCTTCACCCTGATCGGCGGCTTCGCCGGGCTCGGCATCGCCGGCCTGCACCTGTCCGTTTCAGCGGCGGTGGGCTTCATCGCGGTGGCCGGCATCTCGGTGCAGAACGGGGTCATCATGGTCGAGCAGGTCATCGAGATCGCCCGGCGCGGCGCGCCCCGCACCGAGGCCATCCTCGATGGCGCCATGCTGCGCCTGCGCCCCATCGTGATGACCGCCCTGATGGCCGGCCTCGGCCTGCTGCCGGCCGCGCTGTCCCACGGCATCGGCTCGGAGACCCAGCGCCCCTTCGCCGTCGTGATCGTCGGCGGCATCGTCAGCGCAACGATCTTCACCCTGCTGCTGCTGCCGGTGCTGCTGAGCTTCGGCGGCGGCCGTGAGGGCGCCTCCCGCGACGAAAGCACCCATCCCTGAGCCACCGACCTTCTCCGACAGGACAACCGCCATGCGCACCCTCATCGTCGAAGACGACCCCCTCCTGGCCGACGGCCTGGCCCAGCTCCTGCGCGGCGCCGGCTTCAACGCCGACTTCGTCGGCAGTGCCGAGCTGGCCGAAGCGGCGCTGGCCGCCGAGCCTTTCGATCTGATGGTGCTCGACATCGGGCTGCCGGGCATGGATGGTCTCGAGCTGCTGACCCGCCTGAGGGCACGTCACAACCCCATCCACGTGCTCATGCTGACCGCCCGGGATGCCCTCAACGAGCGGGTCCGCGGCCTGAACCTGGGTGCCGACGACTACCTGACCAAGCCCTTCGCCGCCGTCGAGCTGCTGGCGCGCATCAATGCCCTGGTCCGACGCAGCCGGGGTCAGGCCGGCCAACGTCGGGAGTTCGGCCCCCTGACCCTCGACGAGGAAGCCCGCCGGGCCTGGCTCGGCGGCCAACCCATCGAACTCCCCCAGCGGGAATGGGCCATCCTGCAGTTCCTGCTCGACAACCCCGAGCGGGTCCTCAGCAAGGAGCGTATCGTGGCGGCCATCTGCACCTGGGACCGGGACATGAGCGTCAATGCGGTGGAGGTGTACATTTCGCGCCTGCGCACCAAGCTCGAGCCGGGTGGCATCCGCATCCGCACCGTGCGCGGCCTGGGCTACATGCTCGAAAATCCCACCCATGACCCGAAGCCTGCGTAAAGCCCTGCTGCAGTGGCTGCTGCTGCCCGCAGCCCTGGCCGTCCTGACCTTCCTGCCCCTGGCCTTCCATCTGGTCCACCAGCCGGCCATCGAAGCCCTCGACCGAGCCCTGGCAGATGCCAGCCTGGCCCTCGTCCCCCACCTCGAGATGATCGGGGGCGAGCCCCGCTTCGTCTTCCCCACCGCCGCCGAGCAGGTTTTGCGGGCCGACCGGGTGGACGACATCTACTACCTCGTGCTCGGCCCCAACAACCGCTTCGTCGCGGGTGATGCCGGCCTGCCCCATGAAGCACCCGAGGGGGCCGAAACGGAGGGCGACCGGGTCAGCTTCTACTCCCACTTCCGCGGTCACCCGATCCGGGTCATCGCCATCCATCGCCAGATCGCCGGCGAGCCCTTCGTCTTCGTCACCGCAGAAACCACCCGCAAGCGCGACCAGCTGCGCGTGGATCTGGCCTTTGCCCTGATCCTGCCCCTGATCTTCTTCGCCTCGGCCACCGGCTTCACCATCTGGTTCGGCATCCGTCACGCGCTGCTCCCGGTCGAGGACATCCGGCGGGCCCTGCATGGCATGGAGCACCGGGCCCTGCGGCCCCTCGATGCCGCCTCTGCCCCGGGCGAGATCCGCCCCCTGGTGGACGAGTTCAACCAGTTGCTGCTGCGTCTCGAACAGGCGGCCGAAGCCCAGCAACGCTTTGTGGCCAACGCCGCCCATCAGTTGCGCACGCCCCTGGCCGGCATCCGGGCCCAGCTCGAGGTCCTGCCGCGGGAGGTCGATGCCGGCAGCCGCGACCAGCGTATCGGCCAGTGCATCGGCGCCATCGAGCGCCTCGGACACCTCATCAACCAGATGCTGGTGCTGCTGTCGGCGGAGCCCGGCGGACGCCAGGCCGACCTGGCCGAGATCATCGACCTGCCCGACCTGATCCGCGAGCGCAGCCCGGAATGGATCCGCCTGGCCGAAGCGCGGGGCCTCGACCTCGGTTTCGAGCTCGACCCCGCCCGACTCAAGGGTGACCCCCTGCTGCTCGGTGAGATGATCGCCAACCTGGTCTTCAACGCCCTCGCCTACACCCCTGCCCCCGGGGAGGTCACGGTACGTTGCCGCAGCCATGAGCACCTGTGCGTGATCGAGGTGGAAGACAACGGGCCGGGCATTCCCCCCGAGTTCCGCGAGCGGGTCTTCGAGCGCTTCTTCCGGCTGCCCTCCGCCAGCCGCCCCGGCAGCGGACTGGGCCTGCCCATCGTGCGCGAGATTGCCCGCGGCTGCGGCGGCACCGTCACCCTTGGCGAGCCGCCGGGCGGGCGCGGCACCCTGGTCCGGGTGGAGCTGGCCGCCCAAGGCTGAAGCGCACGCCGCGCCTTCCGCTTTTCCCTGCAGGTCCCCACGCTCTGGCATACCATGCCGGCTTTGCCGCCGGGGTCCGTCACATGCCCGCAGCACGGCGGCTGAACAATCCGGCTCGACTTGAGTCTTTCAGCACAGGGAGAACGCAGACATGGCAATGGACGTCGTCGACTACGAAATCTTCGGTCACGAGATGCAGTACGTGGAGGTCGAACTCGACCCGGGTGAGGCCGCCATCGGTGAAGCCGGGGTCATGATGTACATGCAGGACGGCATCCAGATGGACACCATCTTCGGCGACGGTTCGGCCCAGCAGGGCGGCTTCTTCGGCAAGCTGATGGGCGCCGGCAAGCGCCTGCTCACCGGCGAGAGCCTGTTCACCACCGTCTATCACAACGAAGGCAACGGCAAGCGCCGGGTCGCCTTCGCCGCCCCCTACCCGGGCAAGATCGTGCCGGTGGACCTGACTACCGTCGGTGGCACCCTGATCTGCCAGAAGGACTCCTTCCTCGCCGCCGCCAAGGGCGTCTCCCTCGGCATCGCCTTCCAGAAGAAGCTCGGCGTCGGCCTGTTCGGCGGCGAAGGCTTCATCATGCAGAAGCTCGACGGCGACGGCATGGCCTTCATCCACGCTGGCGGCACCCTGATGGAGAAGACCCTGGCCCCCGGCGAAACCCTGCGGGTGGATACCGGCTGCGTGGTGGCCTTCCAGCCCAGCGTGGATTTCGACATCCAGTACGCCGGCAAGATCAAGACCGCCCTGTTCGGTGGCGAAGGCCTGTTCTTTGCCACCCTCAGCGGCCCCGGCAAGGTCTGGCTGCAATCGCTGCCGCTATCCCGCCTGGCCGACCGCATCGTGATGGCGTCCCGTGCCGCCGGAGGCGGCGGCAAGGAGGGTGGCTCGCTGCTATCCGGCTTCGGCCTTGGCGCGGTGTTGGGCGACGACGAGTGACGGACGCGCCGGTCCCGGCCCGCTACTACCCGCCCGGCGGAGACGCCCACGGCCACCCGGTGCGACTCGCCTGGGAGGCCGGCAGCCTGCTGATCCTGCGGGACGACGGCCCGACCCTGCGGGCGCCTGCAGTGACGCTGGCGGTCGAGGCACGCGGCTTCAACCACGAACAGTGGGCGCTGTCCTGGCCCGGGGGCGACCACGCCCCCCATCTGCTGATCGTGGCGGACCGAGAGGCCGCCCCCCTCAAGCAGGTCGCCCCGACCCTGTTCCGCCAAGGGGAGCGCTACCGGCGCGCGGGCAGGCGCCGCCTGAGTGCCGGCCTGGCCCTGCTGCTCCTGCTGCCGGTGCTGCTGATCGGCCTGCTCCTGCTGTCACTGGAGCCCCTGGCCGACCGCGTGGTCGAGCACATCCCGCCGGAGGTCGAACGGCAGATCGGCGAGGCCATGCTGCTCCGCACCCGGGCAGAGGGTCCCATGATCGAAGACGGCCCGGCCGAGGCGGCACTGCAGGCCATCGCCGCGCGCCTGACACGACCGGGCGAAAAGCTCGACTTCCATCTGGCCCGGCGGCCCGACATCAACGCCTTCGCGGCCCCCGGCGGCGTGGTGGTGGTGAACTCCGCCCTGCTGCAGGCCGCCCGCAACGCCGAAGAAGTGGCCGGCGTGCTGGCCCACGAAATCGCCCATGTGACCTTGCGCCACAGCCTGCATCAGGTGGCCCGCTCGGCCGGCCTGCGCCTCATCGCGGCCGCCGTTCTCGGTGACTATGGTGGCATCAGCGGCTGGGCCGCCCAGTTGGGAGAGCTCAAGTTCTCCCGCGATGCCGAGCGCGAAGCCGATCTGCACGCCCTCGACCGCCTCATCGAGAAGGGCATCGATCCGCAGGGGTTGCCAGCCTTCTTCGAGACGCTGGCCCGGCAGCAGGCGGCGGGCAACCTGCGCCCCCCTGTTCTGTTCTCCACCCACCCGGCCACGGCGGAGCGGATTGAAGCACTGCGGGCAAACCTCGCCGGACGCCCCCAGGTCGCCGCCACGCCCATCGGCATCGACTGGGAGGCCGTCCGCGCGGCCCTGGCCACGCCCTGAGGCTCTGCCGGCGGGCTGCTGGCACGCGGCTCCGGCAAGACTCCACACTGCCCCGCGGACGAGGCGAGCATTCTCGCCGCAAAGGCAGTATCTTTCGCCAGAAAGCGGCCTCCTGAGCCACCCGAAGCCCCTTGCCAGCCCCCGGGAACAGCATGAATCCAGCCTCCGAACTCCGGCTCCGCGACATCGCCACCTCCGCCGTCCTCACCGTCGTGCCGGACCTGCCCCTGCGCAATGCCATCCAGTTGTTCGTCGATGCGCAGGTCTCCTGCCTGGTGGTCACCGAAGACGTGGACCGGCCGGTGGGCATCATCACCGAACGCGACCTGCTGCGCCTCGTCTGCGCAGGCTACGCCGAGGACAAACCGGTACGCAGCATCATGAGCGCCCCCCTGCTCACGGTGCGGGAGGACATGGACTTCTCCTCGGCCCAGGCCCTGCTGGCCAACCGGGCGGTGCGTCACCTCGTGCTGGTGGATGAGGCCGGCAAGCTGCGCGGTGTGGCCAGCGAAACGGACTTCCGACGCCATCTCGGCCACGACCTGTTCAAGGCCATCCACTGTCTCGGGGCCGTCATGGACCCATCGCCCGACATGGTGCCGCCGGAGCAGCCCTTGGCGCGATCCCTCGAACTCATGGCGTCCACCCGCCGCGACCACCTGGTGATCGGCCGCAACGGCCGCGCCGAAGGCATCCTCACCGAAAGGGATGTGCCCCGCCTGATGGCCCGCCAGGTGAGCCCCGAGCGGCTGACCATCGGCGATGTCATGTCGCACCCGCTCTACACGGTCGGCCCCGACATCACCGTCGCCGAGGCGGCCCGGCGCATGGGCGAGGCCGGGCTGCGCCACCTGGTGGTGCTCGACGACGGGGGCCGGATGCTGGCCGTGATCAGCCAGCACCGCTTGCTCGAGCGGCTGGGCGTGGTGATGATGGAGGAGAGCCGCAGCCGGCTTGAGAACACCCTCGACGTGGTGCTCGAGACCACCGGCGTGGGAACCTGGGAATATGACCACCGGAGCGACATGCTCAGCCGCAGCCGGGGGCTGGCCCAGGTGCTCGGTCTCTCCGGCAGCGAGATCCATGAACCGCTGGAGCAGGCCCTGCTGCGCCTCGATCCGGGTGCCCGGGTGCGGGTCGGGCAAGCCTTCCGGGGCAAGCTGGCCGGCTCGGAGGCGCGCTTCGCAGTGGACTATCAGGCCCGCGGCGGCGACGGCCAGTTGCGCTGGCTGAGCGTGCGCGGACGCGTGGTGGAACGGGACGCCGCCGGGCAGCCGGTACGTTCGGCGGGCGTGGCCGTGGACATCGACGCCCAGAAGGCCTCCGAGGCCGCGCTGCGCACCAGCGAGACCCGCTTCCGGCAATTGATCGAAAGTCTTCCCCTGCCCATCAGTCTGCTCGACGCAGACCAGCGGGCCGTCTTCATGAACCGCCAGTTCACGACCACCTTCGGCTATACGATGGCCGAAGCCCCCGACCTGGAAAGCTGGTGGGCCCTGGCCTACCCCGATCCGGCCTATCGGGCCCGGGTACGCCAGAGTTGGGACGAGGCCGTGCGCACGGCCCTCGCCACCGACTACGTGATCCGCCCGAGTGAATACTCGGTCCGCTGCAAGGACGGCAGCACCCGGATCATCGAGATCTCCGGCGTGGCCCTGGGCGAACTCCTGCTGGCGACCTTCTTCGACGTCACCGAGCATCGCGAACAGCAACAACTGCTCGAGTTCAGCAATGCCGTACTACGGCGCATCTCCCTCGGCGTTCCGGTCACCGAGATCCTTGAAGACTGCTGCCGCCGGATCGAAGCCCGGGATGCCAGCATCCGGTGCACCGCCCTGATCGTGGACAAGGACGGACACGCTCTGCTCCACGGCGCCGGACACACCATGGCAGCCTCCTGGCGATCGGCGCTCGAAACGGCTCAAGCACCCCACGCCGGCCATGCGGAGGCCCGGCAGGTCAGCCTGCAGGCGGGGCCGGATGCCGATGTCGTGGTGTGCTGGACCTTTCCGGTGGTCTCCCGCGAAGGGCCGCTGCTGGGCCTGTTCGCACTGTGCCGGCAGACTGCCGCTCCTACCCTCGACACGGCCCTTCATCAATACGTGGACGCCACGGTGGCCCTTGCCGCCGTGGCCCTGGAGCGCGCCGGCCGGGAGAACGAGCTGCGCCAGACCCACCGCGGCCTGGAGCGGGCGGAAGAGCGCCTGCATGCCCAGCTGGATGAACTGCGCCGCTGGCAGCAGGTGATGCTCGGACGCGAGGGACGCGTGCTCGAGCTCAAGCGCGAGGTCAATGCCCTGCACGCCCGCCTCGGCGAACCACCACGCTACCCCAGCGTCGATCCGGCGGGAGAGCACCCATGACGCTCGGCACCATCCGGCGCTGGCTGGCGGTCGGGCTGGTGGGGCTGGCGTCGGCAACGGTGGGGCTTGCCGCCGAGGTGCCTGCACGCATCGTGGTCGTCATGGACGACAACTATCCGCCGTATGTCTTCCGTGACACCGACGGCCAGCTCAAGGGCTACCTGATCGATCTATGGGCCCTGTGGTCGGCCCACAGCGGCATCCAGGCGGAGCTACGCCCGACCGACTGGTCCCAGGCGCTGCAGCGCTTCGGCAACGGCGAAGCCGAGGTGATCGACACCATCTTCCGGACGCCGGTGCGCGAGGCCTTGATGGACTTCACACCGCCCTACGCCGACGTGAACGTCTCCATCATGGCACACAGGAGCATCCAGGGCATCGACAGCGCGGCGACACTGAAAGCCTTCGCAGTCGGGGTCAAACAGGGGGACGCCTGCGCCGACCGCCTGCAGGAAGCCGGAGTCCGGCGCACCGACAGCTACCCCAGCTACGAAGCCCTGATCGAGGCCGCCGTTGCGGGAGACGTGCGGGTCCTCTGCCTGGATGCACCGCCGGCCCACTTCCTGATGGCCCGCAACGGCGTCGAAAAAGACTTCCGCGAAGCCTTCACCCTCTACCAGGGGCAGTTCCACCGAGCCGTCCACAAGGGGCAGGCCGAGCTCCTCTCGCGCATCGATGAAGGCTTCAAGGCCATCCCGGCCAGGGACTATGCGGCCCTCCAGGAGAAGTGGATGGGGCGGCCGCTCGACATGCCGAGTTGGGGAGGCTACGTGGCCGGGGCAACCCTCGGCGCGGCCCTGGCTGGCCTGCTGTTGCTGCTCTGGAACCTGCAGCTGCGACGCCGGGTACGACTCCACACCCTCGAACTAGAGGCCACCCTGCATGCCATCCCGGACCTGCTGTTCGAGGTGGATGAGACCGGCCTCATCCTCAAGCAGTGGGCCAGCACCCCCGAGCCACTGACCCCGCCCCGCGAGCCCCTCAGCGGCCGCCGTTTTGCCGACGTGCTGCCGGCCGAGGCCACCGCCACGGCGCTCGCCAGCCTGCAGGCGGCCGCGGAGCACGGCAGCACCCGGGGCCAGGTGATCCAGGTGCAGGTCGGGGGACAGCCCGAGTGGTATGAACTGTCCGCCACCCTCAAGCCCGGCACGACAAACCCACGCCATTTCATGCTGCTGGCACGCAAGGTCAGCGACCGGATCGTCGCCCAGCAGGCCATGCAGGCCTCCCGTGCCGAAGCCGAAAAGCTCCTGGCCCAGGCCGACACCATGCGCCTGACCCTGCTCAGCATGCTGGAAGACCAGCAGCTGGCCGAAACCAAGCTGCGCAAGCTATCCCAGGCCGTCGAGCAGAGCCCTGAGGCCGTCGTCATCACCGACCTGCGCGGCAACATCGAGTATGTGAATGAAGCCTTCGTGTCCATCAGCGGCTACCAGCGGGATGAACTCATCGGCAGAAACTCCCGGCTGCTCCAGTCTGGCCAGACCCCAGCTGAGACCTACACCAGCATGTGGCGCAGCCTGGTGGCGGGCCAGACCTGGGCGGGGCAGTTCATCAACCGTCGCAAGAACGGCGAGATCTACTACGAGCAGGTCCAGATCTCCCCCATCCGCCAGCCGGACGGCTCCATCACCCACTACCTCGGGGTCAAGCAGGACATCACCGAAAAGCGTCGCTTGGCCGAAGAACTCGACCGCCACCGCCACCACCTCGAGGAGCTGGTCGCCACCCGCACCGCCGAACTGGCCGCCGCCAAGCAGGCGGCCGAAGTCGCCAGCCAGTCCAAGAGCGCGTTCCTGGCCAACATGAGCCACGAGATCCGCACGCCGATGAACGCCATCGTCGGACTCACCCACATGCTTCAACGTGCCACCCGCGACAGCACGCAGCTGGACAAGCTGGCCCGCATCCGCGAATCCGCCGACCACCTGCTGGCCGTCATCAACGACGTGCTCGACATCTCCAAGATCGAAGCGGGCAAGATCGAATTGGAGCACATCGCCTTCGACCCGGTACGCCTGATGGAGCGCGCCGCCGCCCTGATCCACGACCGCGCCGAAGCCAAGGGGCTGGCCCTGATCGTCGAGCGCCCGGACACACCTCTGGGGAGCCTGCTGGGTGACCCGACCCGCCTCAACCAGGCCCTGATCAACTACCTCAGCAACGCAGTCAAGTTCACCAGCACCGGTTCGGTGACCCTGCGCTGCCGCCCCCTGGCGCAGACGGACACCCACCTGAGCCTGCGTTTCGAGGTCTGCGACACCGGGATCGGCATCGACAGCGCCATCACCGAACGGCTCTTCCTGGCCTTCGAGCAGGCCGACAACTCCACCACCCGCCATTACGGCGGCACCGGCCTGGGCCTGGCCATCACCCGCCGCCTGGCCGAGATGATGGGTGGCGAAGCCGGCGTCAGCAGCCGCCCCGGCGAGGGCAGCGTGTTCTGGCTCAGCGTGCGGCTGGAACGCAACGGCAATCTGGCCGAGCAGCCCGCCGGCTCGCCCGCCGAAGAAGGCGACCCCGAAACCACGCTGCGCCGTGACCACGCCGGCCGCCGTGTGCTGTTGTGCGAGGACAACCCGGTCAATCAGGAGGTGGCGCTGGCCCTGCTGGAAGACGTCGGGCTCCATGTGGAGGTCGCCGAGAACGGCGCGGAAGCGCTCCAGAAACTGGAGCAGGAACGCTTCGACGTGGTCCTGATGGACATGCAGATGCCGGTGATGGACGGGCTCGAAGCCACCCGCCGGATCCGCACGCTGCCCGGCCTGGCGCATCTCCCCATCCTCGCCATGACCGCCAACGCCTTCGCAGAAGATCGGGAGCACTGCATTGCGGCAGGCATGAACGACTTCGTCGCCAAACCGGTGGATCCGGACCTGCTGTTTGCCGCGCTGTTGCGCTGGCTCCCCCCCACGGAGGGCCATGCCTGAACCCGGGCCGAGTTCCGTGGCGACTGCGCCCGGCAAGAGCTATAAACGAATGGCACTTGCATGCCTGCCGTAGACAGCTCGAGGAGACCCGCCATGACAACGAGACCCAAAGTCTGCATCGACCGGATACTGCCGGCCGAGATGATGCGCCACCAAGAAACCATGGCCGGCCCCGCCGGGCGGGTACGTGCCATATCCCCCCGGGGCAAGACCTGGAACAACGGCTCCACCCTGCGGGTGCGCTTCATCGGCGGCACCCAGGCCCAGCGCAACACCGCCATCACCCAGGCCGGCTGGTGGTCGGACGTGGCAAATCTGAAGTTCGACTTCAACGATGCACCGGATGCTGAAATCCGTATCGCCTTCGACCCCTCGGACGGCGCCTGGTCCTACATCGGCACCGACTGCCGCAGCATCCCCCTCAACCAGCCCACCATGAACCTGGGCTTCCTCGACGGCGGCACCGCAGCCCACGAATTCGGGCACGCCATCGGCCTGGCCCACGAGCACCAGAGCCCCTTTGGTGGCATCAGCTGGAACGAGAAGGTCGTGCTCAAAGAGCTCTCCGGCAGCCCGAACTTCTGGAACGAGGCCACCATCCGCCACAATGTCCTCGCCAAGTACAGCGCAGATCAGGTCAATGGCACCGACTTCGACCCCGACTCGATCATGCTGTACTTCTTCCCCGCCACCTGGACCACCAACGGCGTCGCCACCAAGGCCAATGACGTGCTGTCGCCCCTCGACAAGCTCTTCATCTCCGGCGCCAAGATGTATCCCCGCAGCGGGCCCAGCCTGGAGACCGCCACCGTCCTGAAGGTCGGTGCAGCCCGCCGCACCCCGGCCAGCATCGGCAAGGCCGGCGAACAGGACCTCTACCAGTTCGTCGTCACCACACCGGGCAAGCACATCATCGACACTCAGGGCTCCACCGACGTGGTGATGAAGCTGTTCGGCCCCGACAGCACGACAAACCTCATCGCCACCGACGACGACAGCGGCCTCGGCAATAACGCCCGCATCGCCGCCAGCCTGAGCGCCGGCACCTACTACGCCCAGGTCCGCCATTTCGACGCAGCGGGCACCGGCGCCTACACCATCCGGGTCCGGCGAGGCTGAAAACCGCAAGCCGACATCGACGCCGGCAGCGCTTTACTCAAATCTGCGGGCCAGGATTCGAGATCCGGCCCCGCGGAATTGAGATCCCGCCCTCCGGATTTGAGATCCGGCAGCTCGGAATTGAGATCCGCGGTGCCGGCTTTGAATAAATCGGCGCGAGAACTCAAATCCGGTGGGTCGGATGTCAGTTAACGGCCGCGTGATTTGAGTTAACGACTCCGAGAATTGAGATCCGGCGTGGCAGATTTGAAATCCGGAGCACCGGATGTCAAATCCGGGGGGGCGGATGTCAGTTAACGGGGGGCGGAATTGAGTTAAGTGGTGCGGGATGTCTGTTCCGGCACGATTTAACTCAATTCCGCCGCCCTGTTGGGGGGGAAGTGTCAGGGCTGTGCTTGGGGGCTTTCCGTTGTTTAGCGTTGGATTGGCCGGGATTTCGCCCCGGCAGGCGACCCCTTTCTTTGCGTCGCCAAAGAAAGGGGGAAAGAAAGGCGACCCGGCTTCCCCGGTCGTCCGCGTAGCGGACGACTCCCCTGCGCTGCTCGCATCGGGCGGCCGGCGCGGAACTCGTCGGCTGCGCCTCCTCAGACAGCCGCGCCGGAAGGCCCCGCCCGCTGCTGCGCTGCTCGGCGGGTCAGAACGGGCTTTCAGCAAGCACCGAGCCTCTACGGAAACGTCGGTGGATACGAGACCTTGGGGGGTTGCTTTTTTCTCTGAAAACCAACCCAGGCTTCAGTAAACGCGCGGTGTTTGCGAAAAGCCCGTTCCGACCCGCCGAGCAGCGGAACGGCAGGCGGGGAAGTCCGGCGCGGCTGTTTGAGCCCGAAGGGCGAGTTCCGCGCCGGCCGCCTGGCGTGAGCAGCGCAGGGGAGTCATTCGCGTAAGCGAATGACCGGGGAGGCGGGTCGCCTTCTTTGCCTTCTTTCTTGGCGA
>JAFLDU010000111.1 GCA_017309145.1 Zoogloea sp.
CGGGCCAGGCCGTAGGCCGCCACGAGAAGGCTCATGCAACCGACGGCCAGCGCCATGATCCGCGAAGCGAGGCGGGCCACCTCGTCCGCGCGGGCGATCAGCCGGGCGATCCAGAGGCCATTGAGCCCATCGGCAAGCAACATCCCCGCCATGAAGACCAGCCCCAGCTGGGCCGCAGACTGCCACCCACCAGCCTGCACGCCGGCCATCGCAAACAGAGCGGCCTGGCTGAGCGTGTCGAAGGACAAGGCAAACAAGGCACCCACCAGCGCGACACCGGCCGGGTGGGCAATCCGCGCCAGGCGCCCGAACCAGCGCCCCTTGAGCCCCACCGGATGCACCAGATCGTGCGGATCCGCGCGCAGGACCGCACCAATATTGAGCACGCCCAGCAGGGCCAGGAAGCCGATTGAGATCCATGCACCTGAAGTCTCCAGCCACTCCGGGACGACCCATTCACGGGGCAGCAGGCTGACGCTGACCGCCACGGCCACCACCACCGCCCCATGACCGAGGGAGAACAGGGTGCCGCAAAGGCGCGCCAGCCGCGGCCGGGCCAGGAGGTTGCAGCGGGTCAGGCCGTCTATGGTGGCCAGGTGATCGGCGTCAAATCCATGTTTGACTCCCAGCATGAAGACCAGCAGGACGAGTGTGACAGGATCGGCAGGCAGCGCATGCATGGAGTCGGCCCGGCTCAGCGGTATGAGGAAACTAGTTTAGTTCATACAACAAGCGTGCCAAGCCCCGCCGAGCTTTTTCCACCGTGCTCAGCTTCGGGGCCGGTAGTGGCCGTGGGGGAGCCCCTCGCCCGGCCCATGCGGGTGCTTGTGAGGCTGGCTGCGGAAGTCGGCCGTCACCAGGTTGAGGGCACCATGGCGCACGCCCGGCTTGGCGATCAGCGCCTCGGCAAATGCCTTCACCTCGGCCGTGCCGCCCCGCAGGATCACGCTCTCCATGCAATTGTCGTGGTCGAGGTGAGCATGCAGGGTGGCCACACAGAGATCATGGTGTTCATGCTGCGCATGGGTCACCCGCTCCGCCAGCTCCCGCTCATGATGGTTGTAGACGTACGACAGGTTGGCGATGCAGTACGGCGCGCCATCACCGTCCGGGGCCAGGCGGCTGGCCTCGATCTGGGCCCTGAGGATGTCGCGCACCGCCTCGGAGCGGTTGGAATAGCCCCGGGCCGCAATCAGCGCATCGAACGCCTGGGCCAGATCTTCATCGAGAGAAATGGTAAAGCGCTCCACGGACAGCTCCAGCTTTGACGATGCGGGCCATTCTGCACTGCACCCGGGGGCACGGCAATCGCAGCCCATACCGTTCGCTGCACTGCGATAATCAAGGCCTGCAAACGATACCCAGGACCTTCCCATGGCACGCATCCAGATCCAACTCCCGGAACAGTTCTCCTTCCGCACCGATGTCCCGATCTACCTGACCCATATCAACATGGCCCAGCACCTGGACAATTCAGCCCTCATCGGCCTGCTGTCCGAGGCGCGGGTCCGTTTCTTCCAGAGTCTCGGCTACCAGGAACTGGATGTGGAAGGGGTGGGCATTGTGATCACCGACGCGGCCCTGCAGTACAAGTCCGAGGCATTTCACGGCGAGACCCTGGTCTTTGCCATTGCCCCCGATGACTTCAACAAGTACGGCTTCGACCTGATGTGGCAGGCCACCGACAAGGCCACCGGCCGCGAGGTGGCACGCGGCAAGACGGGGCTGATCTTCTTCGACTACGCCGCCCGCAAGCCGGCCCCGATCCCCCCGCCCTTCCTGGCCAAGCTGGGTCGCGCCGGCTGAGCGCCGGCTCAGACGGCCACATCCACCTGCTGCAGGGCACCCGCGCTGCCGTCCTCGCGGAGGTAGACGCCAGTACTGCGGACCTTGCCCAGCGCAGCGCCGTCCTCCTTGAGGGAGAAGTCTCCTGCCGCACGTCCGAGGTAGAGGGCGCCGACTCCGCTCCCAGCCAGGCTGCTTACGGCACCGCCGCCCTGGGCATCCGGCGTCCATACACCGAGCCGGTTGAATACGGGGTCGGCTTCATCGATCCAGCCGTTGGCGTCACTGTCATAGCGGGCCAGATCGGCAAAGCCATCCCCGCTGGCCGGGCCGAAAAGCTGACGCCCTGAGGTCACCTGCCCCGACTCCAGCGCGTCCAGCACCAGGAAGCCGCTACCCTGCCTCAGGGTCGGCATGTCCACCTGCCGGCCGTCCCCCATCAGGTCGAAGCGGAAGCGCTGGCTGCTCAGGCTCGCCCCGCTGCCATCGAAGTTGATGACCAGCGGGTCCTTGCTCACTGCATTGCCGGCGCGGAAGCTGAAACTTCGGGTTTCCGTCTCGGTGCGTGACATGGACAGAGACAGCCGGAAACCGATCTCCCGACCGTCTGCGGTGCGGATCGTGCCCCCCGCGTCGAACTGCAGTGTTTCGCGTTCGCTGCGGGTCTCGCTGCGGTCGTACTCCACCCCGAAGGCCGCAGGCGGCGCGGCTTCGCCCTCCCGGGCCGCTGCAGCACCGGGGAGCGCGGCTGCCTCCAGATCGGTGGACGACACCAGCCTGATCTCCTGGCCGGTCAGCGCCTCGACGAGCGTCTTCAGGAACTCGAGCTTCGGATCCAGGGAGTCCTCCCCCTCCGACGCCGACGCAGTCGCCAGTGCCTTGTCCAGATCGAGCGCCTGACGGGCTGCGTCGGACAGGACCACCGCACGGGAGGGAGGCTGCTCGTCACGGCTCGAAGGGCGGGCGCCAACCCAGGCCTTGAAGCGCTCGCTGACCTCCACACGGGTCTCGGCCTGATGGCTCGCAGCAAGGGTGACACGGGCGGAATCGACTTTCATCACAGGCTCCTTGGCTCCGGGGACTGGCAGGATCTACGGCGACCCACCCGGCAACTTGACCGGCTGACGGGGGGCTCACAGGCTTCGCCGCAGGCCCGGAAACCTGTGCTTACAGTCGGGCCTGCCTCTTTCCGATGCGCGGTGCGTTGCTTTACCCGATACCGGGCGTATTGTCCGGATGAAGACTCAAAGAAAGGGGGTGCCAAGATGCCCACCAAGACTCTGCTCACCTGCCTCGCCAGCGCAGTATTGCTGCTGCCCACCCTCGCCACTGCAAGGCCGGCCTATACGGTCGAGCCCATGCGCATCCATGCCGGCCCCGGCCCGGACTACCCCTTGATCGTGGTGGTTCCCCCCGGCCTCGGCCTGGAAGTCACGGGCTGCATCCGCGGCTACCAGTGGTGTGATGTCATCGCGCCGGACGGCCTGCGCGGCTGGGCCTGGAGCGGCGCGCTGAGCTTCTCGTGGAACGGCCCGCCCCTGCCGGTCATCGAGTACGGTCCATCCTTCGGCATCCCGCTGATCAGCTTCGTGATCGGAGATTACTGGGGACGCTACTACCGCGATCGTCCCTGGTACGACATGCACCGTCACTGGCGCCCGTCACCACCGCCCCCCCACTTCGCGCCCCCGCCTCCCCGACCGCCGGACGACTGGCGTCGCGATGGGCGCTGGGACGGGCGAAGGGATGAGCGCTGGGAGAACCGGAGGGACGAGCGCCGGGACGACTGGCGCCGGGAGGAGCGCCGCGATGACCGCCGCGGTCCGCCGCCCCAGTTCGAGCGTGACCGCCATGGAAACAACGACGCCTCACCGCCCCGACCGGCCCCACCTCCTGCCATGGCCCCGATCGCTCCGGGCGGAGGCTTCCAGCCGCCTCCCCGTCGCGACCCGCCCCCGATGGAGCCACGCCGCCCGTCGGAGGACACAGCCTCCCGCTTCCGCCCTCCGCCCGGCCAGGAGGTGCCGCGGATGAACGCCCCTGAAAACCAGAACCGCTTCGGCGGCCGCATGGAAGGTGGCGGCGATCGCGGCGGACGCGGCGACCGCTGAGCGCAACCGTCAGCAGATCCGGGGCAGCGGCTCGCCGGCCAGCCAGTCCACCATGCGACGCCCCCCGAGGAGGGTCTGCATCTGCACGAAACAACGCGAATCGGCGATCACCTCGCCGATCAGGGCCGCCTGACGCCCCAGCGGGTGGGCACGCAGCGCAGCCAGCAGAGAGGCTGCCTCGTCGCCGGGGCAGACCGCCACCAAGCGCCCTTCGCAGGCCAGGTTGAGCGGATCCAGGCCCAGGAACTCGCAGGCAGCAGCCACCGCCGGTGAGACCGGCAAGGCAGACTCCTCCAGCACGATACCCACGGAGGATTGCCGGGCGATCTCATTGAGTGTGGCCGCCAGCCCTCCACGCGTCGGATCCCGCATCAGGCGCAAACCCGGTGAGGCGGCCAGCGCGGCCGCGGCCAGCCCGTGCAGGGCTGCCGAGTCCGAGCGCAGCGCACCTTCGAAGCTCAGGCCTTCCCGCTGGGCCATGATGGCCATGCCATGCTCGCCCAGGCTGCCCGACACCAGCACCGCATCGCCGGGCCGCGCGAAGGCCCCCGACAGCTCCCGACCGGCGGGGAGTGCCCCGACCCCGGTGGTGGTGATGAAGACCCCATCGCCCTTGCCCCGCTCCACCACCTTTGTATCGCCGGTGACGATGGCCACCCCCGCCTCGG
The DNA here is from genome assembly GCA_017309145.1 of Zoogloea sp. Taxonomy (GTDB): domain Bacteria; phylum Pseudomonadota; class Gammaproteobacteria; order Burkholderiales; family Rhodocyclaceae; genus Zoogloea. The sequence continues at coordinate 4,565 of JAFLDU010000111.1, forward strand.
CCGCCGCCCGCCCCATGCTGGTCGCGATACGCTGCAGATCGGCCAGGGGGAAGCCCTCCTCGAGGATGAAGCTGGCACTCAGATAAAGGGGCCGCCCCCCCATCATGGCCACATCGTTCACCGTGCCGTGGACACTCAGGCTGCCGATGTCCCCCCCGGGAAAGAACAAGGGCGAGACCACATGGGAATCGGTGGACACCACCATCCGCTCACCCGGCGCCAGCGCGGGCAGCACCGCGCCATCATCACTCCGCGCCAGCCAGGGATTGTCGAAGGCCTGCCGGAAGAGTTCGCCGATGAGCTGCTGCATGGCACGGCCGCCGCCTCCGCAGGCCAGGTCCACGTGGCCGGCGCGCAGATCCAGGGGACGAACATAGACGCTCTTCATGGGGAGACCCGGAGTGGAGAAGACCCGCATGATGCCAAGGAAGCCTCCCCCCTGCCCAGCGGAGGCCTCCCCCGAGTACCGCTCAGGAGTGAGCCAACTGACTCTCGGTGAGCTGCTTGAGGATGTCCGCCACCCCCCGGGCGTGATCCGCGGTGCCGGCCGTCTTGCCGCTAAAGGACTCGATGTTGGCGAGCAGGCCGGACAGGTTGGACACCCCGCCGGCCTGGCGCTCGATCTCTCCGGCCACCCGGGCGATCTCGCTGGCCAGGGTGGAGATGTCGGCCCCGATCTCGCCCGCGCTGGCCCGGGACTTCTCGGCCAGCTTGCGCACTTCATCGGCCACCACCGCAAACCCACGCCCGGCCTCCCCCGCCCGCGCAGCTTCGATCGCTGCGTTGAGCGCCAGCAGGTTGGTCTGATCGGCGATCTGCTGGATCACTTCCACCACCCCCTGGATGCGACCGCTGGCATCCGCCAGTTTGCGGGCGCTGCCGGCCGCGTCGGCGGCCTGGCGGGTCAGGTCGCCGACCGTCTCGCTGGCGGAATGCACCACCTGCCCCTGCTCCTGGATATGGCCGGTGAGTTCTCCCACCGAGGCATACAGATCGCCCGCGCAGGATTCGAGCTGGTGAGCCGTATCGTCGCGCAAGGCATGGGACGCCCTGAGGGTCTGCCCTAGGCTGTTGAGACCGGTCACCACCTGCGCAATGCTGCCATCGAAGCAGGCCGGATCCAGCTGGCTGTCGAAGGCCTGGGCCTGGTAGTCGGCGATCTGCTTGACGATGACCCGCGACAGCCCGGCCAGCTTGGCGCTCTGGCGGCGCAGGAAGAAGGCCTTGAACTCGCCGTAGTGGGCCACGAAGTTGTCCACGTAATCATCGCGGAAGCCGGCCCCCTCGGGAACCCGGAAGAAGAACACCGCCGTCAGGGTCTGGTTGAGGTTGAGCCCCAGGATCTCGCCGAAGGTCGAGAAGCCCGCCAGCTGCGTCCCCGGCAGGGCCTTGCCGATCTCTCCCAGCTCCCGGTCATTGTAGAGGCGGCGCAGGATGCAGTCGTTGAGGATGCCGGCCACCGGCGCACCCGGCTTGCCGGCCATGAAGGCCTGGAAGTCCCGCGCCGTACTCTGGACGAAGCCGGTGCGCCGCACCAGGACGAGGTCCTCCCCTGGGGAGATGTCGCAGTAGAAATTGACCCTGCCGGACTCCACATCCACGTTCACCACCGAGCGGACGTAGATCTCCTTGCCCACCTGAATCGCAAAGGAGTGATCGGCCAACTTGCTCTCGAGTTCGTTCGGCCGGCACCGGAAGTGCGCGCACAAGGCCTCCACGAAGGGCACGATGCGGCCGTCCGCGGCGATCACGTCACTGACATAGCGCTTCTCCAGCGAAGCGCCAATGACCGGAAAGCGCACACCTTCCGGCTCGAAGTTCTGGCTCTTCAGCACACCGAAGCGGGTCCCTCTGGCCACCTTCAGGAAGGCCACCAGGGCATGGTTCTCCAGCTTGCGGCTGCCATCGTGCAGCCAGGTGTTGCGGAAATCGAACTTGCCGCCAGCCGAGCCCCCGACAAACAGGCAAGGGAAGCGCCCGGACTCGTACAAGGCTTCCATGAAGAAGGACTCGGAGGCCGACAGGCCATCAAAGAGCACCTGGGCGATGGTGTCCCGGTGGTCGATCTCGAAATCGACCCGCGCCGAACCGATCTGGCGGGCGATCCGCTCGACCCGCTCCCTGACCCCGATCTCGGGCTTGCCCCGGCGCAGATCCTCGCAGCCCAGGGGAATGGCCACCACCTGAGCCCGCTCGATCAGGGACGCGTCGAAACACTGGATCACCACCCGGTCCCAGCTCTCGCCGGTCCGGCAGTAAAGAGCATCGCCGCCGCTGCATAGCTCACCCGCGGTGGAGCAGAGCATCACCGGCACGCCGGGGAAGCGCGCCGTCACCGCCCGGGCCACCGGCTCGATGTCCACGTGGGGGGACACATAGCCGCTGACGAAGGTCGGGGTGAAGCGCGCCGCCGCCAGTTGCGCCCCCACGTCAGCCGAACGGCACTGCAGGGTCAGGACGCCCGGGGAGGCAGGGCGTCCCAGATTCTTGAAGAGCTTCATTCTTGTCTCCTTGCCGGTCTCGGTGCGGACCACGTGGCCGCATATCGGCGCGGAAAGCCCGACATTTACCCTGGGGAACAACAATATTTTTCAGAGCCAGACAGCCTGTTTCCTTTTGATACAAGCACTTGCATGCAAGCGCTCCATCATGTGACAGCTGCTCCAGAATCACGGGTGCGCCCATAGGCGTAATACGCTGCACAGGCCCCCTCCGACGACACCATGCAGGCGCCCACCGGTGTCTCCGGAGTGCATACGCGGCCAAACAGACTGCACTCCCAAGCCCGCGTGACGCCTCTCAGCACCGCCGCACACTCGCAGGCCTTGTGATCGGGCTGCGGGGTGTAATCAAGCCCGAAACGGCGCTCCGCATCGAACTCCGCAAACGCATCGGCAAGACGCAAGGCCGAACGGGGCAGCACACCGAGCCCCCGCCACTCGAAGCTGTCACGCAGGGCAAAGACCTCGGCCATCAGAGCCTGGGCCTTGAGGTTGCCCTCCGCTGTCACGGCCCGGGTGAACTCGTTCTCGACCTCGGCTCTGCCCTCGTTCACCTGACGTACCAGCATGCGGATCGCCTGCATCACATCAAGGGGCTCGAAGCCGGCGATCACCACCGGCTTGCGGAAGGTCGCGGCGAAGGGCACGTAGGGGCCGGTACCGATCACCGTGCTGACGTGTGCCGGGCCGATGAAGCCGTCGATCTGCCCGACCTGGCCATCCTGTCCGCCTTCGGCAATCGCACGGATGGCCGGCGGGGTCAGCACATGGCAGCACAGGACACTGAAATTGGTCAGGCCCAGCCGGGCAGCCTCGCGGACCACCAGGGCGGTGGGCGGCGTGGTGGTCTCGAAGCCGATCGCAAAGAAGACCACCTGCCGCGCGGGTTCCCGTTGCGCCAAAGTCAGCGCATCGGTGGCGGAGTAGATCATCCGCACGTCGGCCCCCATGGCCCGCGCCTTGAGCAGGGACAGCCCCCCCGCCGCCGGCACCCGCAAGGTGTCGCCATACACGCACAGCGTCACCGGGTGATCCAGGGCGAGGCGCAGGGCCTGCTCGATCCGGCCTGTCGGCAACACACAGACCGGACACCCCGGCCCGTGGATCAGCCGCAGGTTGCGGGGCAGCAGATCTTCCACCCCGTAGCGGGAGATGGCATGAGTGTGGCCGCCACAGAACTCCATGAAGGCATAATTGCGATCCGGCCGCACTTCGCGCCGGAGGGCCGCAGCCAGGCCACGGGCGACCCCACCGTCACGGAAGGCATCCACGTATTTCACGGCCCGCCCTCTCCTGTGAGTCCGGCCTCGCGCATCAGAGCCAGGGTCGCCTCGGCCTCATCCGGATCCAGCCGGGTCAAGGCAAAGCCCACGTGAACGATCACGTAATCCCCCGGCGCCACCCCCTCCAGCAGGGCCAGTGACACGATCTTCCGCACGCCGCCGAGCTCCACCAGCCCGGAACCGTCGGGCAGACACTCGACCACCCGGGCGGGAATGGCGAGGCACACGCCTACAGCCCTCCCCGCATCAGCTGCCCGCGGGCCACCCAGGCCTGCCCCAGGGACAGGCCGCCATCCCCGGCCGGGACATGCTGCGCCTCGAACACCCGGAGACCGCGTCCTGCCAGACGCTGACGCATGCCCACCGCCAGCAGGCGGTTGTGCATGCAGCCCCCGGAGAGCACCAGCGTCCGCACGCCGGTGGCATGGGCGGCCTCCGCCATCCATTCCACCAAGGCTTCCACAAGGTTGGCATGGAAGTGGGCAGCCCCCTTGGCCGCATCACCCTCGCCCGCCAGCTGATTGAGCAAGGGATAGAGGTTTAGCACGGACAGGCCGCTGTCCGGCCGGACGTCGATGTGATGCCCCCCCGGCAACGGCAGGATGGTACCGAAACGCCTGGCCAGGGACTCCAGCAGCATCGGCGCCTGCCCCTCGTAGGTCATGCTCTCGCACACCCCGAGGAGCCCCGCCGCGGCGTCGAACCAGCGCCCGAGGCTGGTGGTCGGCGGGCAGCGGCTGCCGCGCATGAGCATGCCGAGGATCTGCTCCACGTTGTCCCGGGCGCCAAAACGCTCGATCGCCTCGTCACTCCGTCCCAAGGCGTGGAGCACACCGACCGCCATGCGCCAGGGCTCGCGGGCGGCACGGTCCCCACCGGGCATGGGCAGCGGGCTGAGATGCCCCAGGCGCCGGAAGCCCGCCCCCTCCACCCAGAGCAGTTCGCCCCCCCACGGCATGCCGTCGGTGCCCAGACCGACCCCGTCCACCGCCAGGCCCAGCACCGGCTCATCAAGCTGGTGCTCGGCGCACACGGCGGCGACATGGGCGTGGTGATGCTGCACGGGCACGGTGGCAACCCCGAAGCGCTCCGCCAGGGCATGGGCCAGGCGGGTCGAGTAGTAGTCGGGGTGAGCATCGTGGGCGATCACCTCCGGGCGTTGCGCAAGGATGCCCAGCAGGTGTTCAGCGGCCTCGTCGAGGGCCTGGCAGGAGGCCGGGTTGTCGAGGGATCCGATATGCTGGGACAGGAAGGCCTCGCGCCCGCGGGTGACGCACAGGCTGGCCTTGAACAGCGCCCCCACGGCCAGCACCGGCGGTCCCGCCTGGCCCAGCGGCAGGGACAGGGGCGTGAAGCCCCGCGCCCGGCGCAGGAACTGCACGCTACCGCCAGTGGCACCTTCAACCCGCCCGGCCGGGAGATCCGGGCGCAGGCGCAGCACCGAGTCATCGCAGCGGACCACGATGTCCCGGTCATGCATCAGCAGTACATCGGCAATCTCGGCGAGGCGCTGGAAGGCCTCCTCGTTGCCCTGCACCAGCGGCTCGCCGTGTGGATTGGCGCTGGTCATCACCAGAGTCAGGGGATGGGTCTCGCTCAGCCAGGCCGAGCCTTCCGGGCGCTCGGCCGCCTCGTGGAACAGCAGGGTGTGCAAAGGCGTGTAGGGCAGCATCACGCCCGCTTCGTCCAGCCCGGGCGCCAACCCCGGCAGCGCGTCATCAAAGCCATCCCGCTTCTCCAACAGCACGATGGGCCGCTCGGGGCTCTCAAGCGCCGTCACCTCGGCGGTGGACAGACGCACCCACCGGGCAGCACTGGCCGCATTGAGCACCATGATGGCCAGGGGCTCATGAGGACGCCCCTTGCGGGCCCGCAAACGGGCCACCGCCTCGCGGTTCAAGGCATCACAGGCCAGGTGGTAACCGCCCACCCCCTTGATGGCCACGATCTCCCCCAACTTCAAGCGGCGCAGGGTCTCGGCAATAGAATCGCGTGCCAGCGCACGCACGCCGTGAGGCTCATACAACTCGAGCTTCGGGCCGCAGACCGGGCAGGCGTTGGGCTCCGCATGGAAACGTCGGTCACCAGGGTGAAGGTATTCTGCCTCGCAAGCCGGACACTGAACGAAATCGGCCATGCTGGTCCTGGCCCGGTCGTAGGGCAGACTGCGGGTGATGGTGTAGCGGGGGCCGCAATAGGTGCAGTTGATGAAGGGATAGCGCCAGCGCCTGTCGCCCGCGTCGAAAAGCTCTGCGAGACAGGAAGGGCAGACCGCGATGTCCGGCCCTATCGAGGTGGCCACGCCGCCCTCCACACTGGGCAGGATCACGAAATCCTTGTGCACGAGATCCGGCGGGATCACCTCGGGCTCGATGGCATCCACCCGCGCCAGCGGCGGAGCCTCGGTCACCAGGCACTGAGTGAACGCGTCCAGGACGGCCTCGCTGCCCTGGACCTCGATCTCCACGCCCTCCCCATCGTTGCGGACCCACCCCACCAGCCCCAGGGTGTTGGCAAAACGATAGACGAAGGGCCGGAAGCCGACCCCCTGCACGACGCCACGGACCCGCAGGCGGCGGGCCACACGGGTGGGATCAACGATCAGCAGCATGGACGCAGCGCCTCCTGCCCGGCCGGTAGCGGCCCTCCCTCGTCTCGCACATCCCGCCTTCGCGCCTCCAGCCAGGCCAGCCAGGCATCCATGCCGGCACCGGTCCGGGCCGACACCTGCAGCACCTCCAGCCGGGGATTGATCCGCCGGGCGAACCCGATGGCGCGCTCGACGCTGAAATCCACATGGGGCAGCAGATCGATCTTGCTGAGCAGCATGAGGCCCGCCGCCGCAAACATGTCCGGGTACTTGAGCGGCTTGTCATCGCCTTCGGTGACTGACAGCACCACCACCTTGGCGGCCTCGCCGAGGTCGAAGGCCGCCGGGCAGACCAGGTTGCCGACGTTCTCGATGAACAACAGGCCCCCTTCGGCCGTCACCAGACCGGGCAGGACCCGCCCCACCATCCTGGCATCCAGGTGACACCCCTTGCCGGTGTTGATCTGCACGGCAGCCACGCCGGTGGCGCGGATCCGCTCGGCATCGAAACTGGTCTGCTGATCGCCCTCGATCACGGCCAGGGATACCCGCCCACGCAACGCCTCCAGCGTGCTTACAAGCAGGCTCGTCTTTCCCGCCCCCGGGCTGGAGACCAGATTGAGGGCCAGGGTACGCCGCGCGGCCAGCCAGCGGCGATTGGCCCCGGCCTCGGCGTCATTGGTCGCCAGGATGTCGCGCTCCACCCGCAGGCGACGCGTCCGTTCGCCCTCACGGCCACCTTTCCGGCCAGGCGCGAATGTAGCGCCCGAGCGTCCCGCCACCGGACGATAAGCCCCCGGCCGCAAGACATTCGCCCCCCCCTCTTCGATCCGGCCCTCATCTGCGCCACATCCACATACACCACACATGCTTGCCACCACCCTTATTCAACTTCCAGTTCGAGCACCTGCATCCGGCTTCCACCCGTCACCTCGACCCCGTAGGCTCCACAGGCCGGGCAAGCATCGTAGAGGGCATGCAGGGCCACACTGCAGGCACAGGCCGGACAGTAGCCCTGCCCAGGCACCTCCTCGATGCGCAACTCGGCTCCCTCTGCCGGGCCACCCTTCATCACAGCTTCAAAACAGAAGCGCAAGCTGTCGGGCTCGACGGCCGCCAGTTCACCGAGGGCCAGCACGATGGTCCTGACGCGCACAAAGGGATCCTGCCCCCGGGCGTCATCGACGATCTCGCGGATCGACTCGGCAAGCGACATTTCATGCATCCAGACCTCCACGGAGGCACAGCCCCTAGCGCCTCGACGAGCTACAAAGATACGCCTTTCGGGGAACAAATTCGCCGAAAGGCATGCGACAACCTCCACCCGGAGCACGAGTACCTCATTTCCATGCAGGCCAAATATGAAGAATGGTGCTAGGCTGCTGACCGCTGCGCCAACGCGTCACCCCTTATGACTTTTGTCGCAAGGACTTCCAGTTTCCCCTACAACTTTGGATGCCCAGTGCTTTATCGTGCTGATCCCATGAAGAGCCTCCTGCCCCTCCTCCTCTCAGCCCTGCTGTCCAGCGAAGCGGCGCTGGCACAAACGCCTCCTTCCGAGCCTGCCGCCAAGCCCGCTGCGGCCAGCCCGGACGCCGACACCCCGTTGCCCAGCCCGCCAAAGATAACCCGCTGGGAAAACACCGGGATGACGCCCATCGAGGCACGTGAATGGCAGAGCTACAACTTCACTCCCAACGATGCTGCCAGTTGGAAGCGAGCTGGATTTGCACCTCTCGTAGCGCGAACCTGGTCCGACAAGGGCTTCGATGCCGATGAGGCCAGGGAATGGCTGAATTCAAGCAAGAACAACCGCAGCCTGATGGCCGACCTGGACCAGTCGGACCCCAGCCAGTGGAAGCGTGAAGGCTTCACGCCCGCCGACCGGCTGGCCTGGTGGGAAGCTGGCTTTTCCTTCGAGGACGCCGTCCTGCTCGCCCGCGCCGGCATGTCCCCCGCCGAGGCCGCCTGGAACGGGCACGAGAAACTCAAGTCCCTGCGCGGCGGTGCAGCCGCGTCAGAGCCTGCCGCCTCCACCACCGCCAAGCCCGGTGCAGCGGCGGAAGCAGGCAGCGGCGGACTGCCCAGCCTACAATCCATCTGGAACGTGGTGGGCTCCTACGTCAAGTTCGGGCTGACGGTCTTCATCGCCTTCATCTCGGGGGGCCTGGCTTTCTTTCTGCTACGGCGACGCGACATCAACCGCCATCTCAAGGCCGACATCGCCGCCGATGCCCCTGAGAGCGAGTTGCCACCGACAAAGACGCCCTCCACCGAAAAGCACCGGCCGGCCCGCCGCTTTGCCCTGCTGCGCAGCTCCACCCCCCACTGCGTTCACTGCAAGAGCCTGAACGTTCGCCAGTCCCGCATGCACCCGCACCGCTTTGCGGGCATCAACTTCACCGAATATTTCCGCTGCAAGCATTGCGGACGCCACTTCGCGATCGTCAGCTACACCCCCATTCTGGCTGCCGGTGGCGCCGTGGTGCTGCTCCTGACCTTCGTCACCTCGGGCTTCATCTACCTGCTGTCCTTCGTCCATTGAGCCGCTCGGCGGGCCCTGCCCCGCCGCAGCTTGCCAGGCTTGAGCCGCACAAGCGTGACCCCATGAGCCGTCTTGCCATCCGCAGCACCGACTTCACCGATACCGGCAGCATCGATGACTTCCTCGATCTGCTCGATCACTACATGCGCAGCCCGACAGGCAGCGGCACGGCCATGTCCGCCGAGCTGCGCCAGCGTCTCCCCGAGCAGCTCCGGCAGCGTCCCACGGTGTTGAGTTTCATCGCCTACCTGGATGGGCAGGCCGCCGGCCTGATCAATTGCGTCGAAGGCTTTTCCACCTTTGCCGGCAAACCACTCCTGAACGTTCACGACATCATCGTGCGGGAGGACTTCCGCCGGCGGGGCATCGCCCGCGCGCTGCTGGCCCATGCCGAGCAGGTCGCCCGCGAGCGGGGTTGCTGCAAGCTGACCCTGGAGGTCCTTGAAGGCAACACAGGCGCCCGCCAGGCCTATCTGGATTTCGGCTTCCGGGGCTACCAGCTCGATCCGGCCATGGGCCAGGCCCTGTTCATGGAAAAGAAGCTGACCTGACACCGGGGCCGTTCAGAAGCACATCCACTCCTCCAGCAGGCGGTACTCGCCACCCCGCATGTCCTGCTTGAAGCGCCCGTAGCCGTCCGAGGACGAATAGCCCCCCAGATCGAAGCGCTCGCAGCCCTGTTCCCGCATCGCCTGGGCGGCATTCCACAGCAGGAAGTTACCGGCCTTGCTGCGCCGGGCTTCCGGGCCATACCAGCCCACGAAGTACTCGGCGCTGCGCGCGAAACGCACCACGATCATCCCGGCAACGGGCTCACCCTCGAGCAGCGCGCGACAAACGAAGAAATCGTCCGGAGCCTGACGCTGCAGGGCCCGCAGAAAACCCACCGAGGTGCCGGAGAACCCCTTCTCCGCCATATGCTCGGCATGACGTGCCAGCATCCACGCCCGCGCGTCTTCACGCGTGCTCATGTCGAAGACCAGGCCGCCGCGTTCAGACACTTTCAGGTGATTGCGCCAGTTGGCGGCCAGGCCTGCCCGTAAGGCAGCCTCATCGCGCCGCAGATCCAGCACGGCGGAGCACCAGCCGGCCACGCCCCTGGGCCTGAACCCGGCCTGCCGCATCAAGCTGTGCTGCGCCTCCCCATCCTCCAACCCCGGGGCGAGCAGCAACAAACCCCGCCGGCCGATACGCCAGCGCCGGCGCAGGGCCTTGTAAACCTCGCGGCGCTGCTCGACGGCCGAGGCCGGCACCAAGAACTGCGGGCCGCGGTTGATACGGGCGGCCACCGGCAGGCCAAGGACGCGCTTGACCAGCACCTGGCAGAGCGCCAGGGGCTGTCCCGCCGATTCGAAGAGCAGCCGGTCCACAGCCCAGCCTTCCGCCCGCTTGGCCTCGCCATAGGCCCAGCACTGAGGCAGGTGCGGCGCCGGAAGCGATGCATACAAGGCATCCCATTCCTCACGATCCACGACAGGGCGGATGCGACAGGGGGTGTGCGCGCCATGAGGCGCGACGAAGGCAGCGTGGTGCATCGGCGGGGCCTGGAAAACGAACAGGCTGCGATGCTATCGACTCATGCGTGTGCCGTCGCGGCACGCCGTCACACCAGGCCCGCATCAAATAAAAATCGCCTGCCCGGCGCAAGCCGATGGCAGGCGATGGCACTGAGCGGGAAGCCTCAGCGCTGGATCTGCGTCACGTCACGCACCGCACCGGTATCGGCGCTGGTGGTCAGTGCCGCATAGGCCTGGAGCGCCGCGGACACGTGACGGACCCGGTTGGCCGGCTTCCAGCCGCGGGCATCCTGGGCGGCCCGGCGACGGGCCAACTCTGCGTCGGGCACGGCCAGGTGGATCCGACGGTTGGGGATGTCGATCTCGATGGTATCCCCCTCCTCCACCAGGCCGATGGCTCCGCCACAGGCGGCCTCCGGCGAGGCATGGCCGATCGACAGGCCCGAGGTGCCACCGGAGAAGCGGCCGTCGGTCAGCAGGGCACAGCTCTTGCCCAGCCCCTTGGACTTCAGGTAACTGGTCGGGTAGAGCATCTCCTGCATGCCAGGGCCGCCCTTCGGGCCTTCGTAGCGAATCACCACGACGTCACCCGCCACGATCTGGTCGCCCAGGATGCCCTCCACTGCGGCCTCCTGGCTCTCGAACACGCGAGCACGCCCGGTGAAGGTCCAGATGGACTCATCCACGCCGGCGGTCTTCACGATGCAGCCCTTTTCGGCGATGTTGCCGTACAGCACGGCCAGACCACCATCCTGGCTGAAGGCATGAGCCTTGTCGCGGATGACCCCCTTGCTGCGGTCCATGTCCAGCTCGTTCCAGCGGCGATCCTGGCTGAAGGCGACCTGGGTCGGCACACCGCCCGGCGCGGCCTTGTAGAAGTTGAACACACCGGCGTCGTGCGCCTGCATCACGTCCCAGGTGGCCAGGGCCTCGGCCATGGTCTTGCTATGAACGGTGGGCAGGTCGGTGTGCAGCAGGCCGGCACGGCTGAGCTCGCCGAGGATGGCCATGATGCCGCCGGCACGGTGCACATCCTCGATATGCACGTCGGAGACGGCCGGCGCCACCTTGGACAGGCAGGGCACCTTGCGCGAGATGCGATCGATGTCCTTCATGGTGAAGTCGACACCGGCCTCCTTGGCGGCCGCCAGCAGGTGCAGCACGGTGTTGGTGGAGCCGCCCATGGCCACGTCGAGGCTGATGGCGTTCTCGAAGGCCTTGAAGGTGGCGATGGAACGCGGCAGCACCGACTCGTCGTCCTTCTCGTAGTAACGGCGGGCC
>JAFLDU010000112.1 GCA_017309145.1 Zoogloea sp.
CGCAGGGCGCGCAGTACGCCGGCTTCGTCGAGCCAGGCCGCCGGCAGGCTGCCGGCGCCTGCCAGAACCCGCCCGGGGCCGTCCGCGGCCATCTCGCGCATCAGCCAGGTGGCGTCGATGGCCCGCTCGATCACGTCACCGGGGCGGGCCGAGGGGGTGGGCAAGGGGCGGCTCGCCACATAGAAGCCCGAGCCGCGACGCGACTGGAGATGGCCGAGGGCCACCAGCCGGTCGTAGGCCTCGACCACCGTGAAGCGGGACACCCCGTATTGTTCGGCGAACTGCCGGATCGGCGGGAGGCGGGCACCCGGGCGCAGAACCCGGTCTTCGATGCGGGTGCGGATGGCCTGGACGATCTGGTCCACCAGCGGGGTGGGGAGATCCGGGGAGAGGGTGATCTGCAGCATGGGCGTGTAGGCAGGTGTATGGGTGTGCTGTTGGAGTCACCGGGCCAATCTGGTCGAACAAGCCGATACGGCCAGCTGGTTTGTGCGGATAGTGTATCTGTGTGGCCTCTAAAGTGTTCGGTATTGTCAGGTTTTCTCCCGCCGCTTGAAGAGACCTTCCGCCATGTTGAAATCCTGTCTGCCCCTGGTTCTTGCCGTGCTTCTGTGGCCCTGGCCGGAGCCTGTATGGGCGGCCGGCATGAGGGTCGATGTGCCTGAGCTCAACTGGATCCTGATGGTGCCACCGGGCGGGGCCGAGGTTCAGGTGTTGGATCTGGCGCGCCAGGCGATCACGCCGCTGGCGACGCTGCGCAACAAGGCGCGGGGGGGCGTGGTGGCGGTACAGGTGCAGCGGGAGACGCGGCAGGTGTGGGTGCTCGGGGAGCGCGGCCTGGATGTGTATGAGCCCTATGGCGGACGGCTCCTTGCCCACTGGAAGGTGCCGGAGGGCGTCCGCCTGGCGCGGCTGGATGTCACAGGGTGTGGAAGGGCCCGCGTGTCAGGTGGCGTGCGCAGTTTCGAGGCGGTGCCGGGGGCGGCTTTCCTGACGCCAGCGGCTCAATCCTTGAGCGTGGCCAGGGGTAGTCAAGAATAGTGATATGACGTAGCTATAAAATTTTTAAAATCAGTTAATTTAATTAAAGAAACCCAGTGTGAGCTCCGATAGGATCGCAGCAGCTTCCCATCCACCTCCCTGCCCGGGCCGGGTCGGGTCGGGGCCGCCTGACGTCCCCGGGCGGGGCATGAGGAGACCACAATGAGCATGGCAGAACGACTGATGACTCCCCGGGTTGCGCCGACCGTGACCATTTCCGCTGTCCGCGCGGACGAGGGGCGCAAGCTGGCTGGCCGGGCCGTAGGTGGGGGCGGCATTGCGCTTCCGGAGCAAGGCAGTGTTGGGGCCCTCATTGGCTGGACGTGCTGGATCTGAGCCGCTGCTGGGTTGAGCGAGGGGCCTGCCTTTGGTCTTGCCTGACTTTCTGGTCGCAGCCATGCGCGGACCCTCGGAGGGGCTGAGGGCGAGGCTACTACGCTGCCGGATCACTCCGCTGGTGTCTGCCGGCATAATGGTGATATGCGTGTTGCTTGTCGCCGCGGCAGAGGCTTACGTTTCCTATAAGGATCTGCGGGCTGAGACCGAGCAGGAGCTGGCTACCTTCTCGCGGATGGTGAGCCACAACCTGCAGCGCAGCTTGCAGGAGTCCGATGAGATGCTCCGGCGCGCCGCGACGGCCTTCGAGGATGAGCAGCGGTTGGGCTATGGCAGCGCCATCCAGCCAGCCTTCTTGCGAGCCCTCACTGATAGCTCGCCCGAAATCACCGATGTCTTCCTTGCCAGTGCAGTCGGCACGATTGTCCAGCGGGGCCGTCAGGCTGGCAGCCAGCCGGTCCGGGATGTGGCCGCAGGGGCCGATTTCTTTCGCGTCCATCGGGATGACTCCAATGCTGGGTTGTTCATATCCGACCCATTTATGGACGAGGTGTCCGGGGAGCCCAGCTTCGTTGTGTCCCGCCGCCTCAATGGTGCGGACGGGCGGTTTGCGGGCATCGTTGCCGCACGCTTCAGCGTCGCCCGGGTCGAGCGCCTGATCGCCAGTCTGCTCGCGGGCAAGTCCTTCGCTGTACTCCTGTGCAAGGGCAACGGCCGCGTGCTGACACGCCATCCCCACAGCGAGCAGGCGGTGGGGATGGATGTCAGCACCCATCCGGAGCTGCTCAGTGCGCTGTCCCGGCTGAAATCAGCGGCGCCGCGACAGGAGTCCGGCGCCGCCCAGGCGGTCGTCGAGGTGGTGAGCCCGGTGGATCAAGCGGTTCGTCTGGCGAGCTTCGCGCAGGTGGGCAGCTTGCCCCTGCTCGTCGGCCTGTCCACCCGGACCGATGAGCTGACTGAACGCTGGCTTTACCGATTCGAATGGGTCGTTGTTTCCTGTCTTCTGGTCATTACGATCGTATTGCTGTTGCTGCGCACGATCCAGCTTCAGATTCGCAAGATCCAGAGCGAAAAGCTGCGTCTCGAGACCATTACGAACGCAGTACGCAACCCGTGGCTGATTCTCGATGAGGACGGTGGCATCATCCGGCTCAACGCCAAAGCTCGTGAGACGCTCCGGTTACCTGAATCGCCTCCGCAATGGGGTAACGCGCTGACGGGTGCTCAGGCCATTCTGGATCACCTGCCGCCGATTGATGGGACGCCTGAGCGTCAGCAGTGCCGTCGCCATGACGGCAGCCTGTTTCCGGTGGAGAGCAGTGCCGTGCGCCTGCACTGGCAGGGGCGTCCGATGGTCATGCTGCAACTGCGTAGCCTGGAGGAGCGCGAGCGTAATCAGGCCTCCCTGATGCATCGGGCTTACTATGACGATGTGACTGGCCTGCCCAACCGCAGCCTGCTGGTCGAGCGAATGGCCCGGGGGCTGGAAGCCGCCGGGCGGCTGGGCTACGCATGTGGCCTGCTGTTCATCGATGTGGATCACTTCAAGCGGGTTAACGATCTCCTTGGGCATGCCGGTGGAGATGCCCTGTTGCGCAAGATTGGCGAGCGCCTTCAGGGGGTCGCCCGTCACTCGGATACGGCGGCCCGATTTGGTGGGGACGAATTCGTCATCTTCCTGGATTGCATCGACGAGCGTGCCGAGGTGCTGAAGTGCGCCCAGCGTGTGCTGGAGGCCTTAGAGCCTCCTTTGGAGCTGGGGGAGCGCCACTTGATGCTGTCGGCGACCATCGGTGTGGCCTTGTATCCCGCCGACGCTCAGGATGCCGAGCAGCTTCTCAAGCATGCCGATACTGCCATGTATGAAGCCAAGGCCAGCGGCCGCAAGCGGATCGGCTTTTATGGCCGTGAGACCAGCGCGCGCATCGAGCGTCAGCTCAACCTCGACGTGGCCCTGCGCGGGGCTCTGGCGCGGGGGGAGATCCGGGTGGTCTACCAGCCGATCGTCGATGCGCTGTCTGGTGAGCTTGTGAAGGCCGAGGCCCTGCTGCGCTGGACGCATCCGGAGCTGGGCCCGGTGCGGCCCGATGAGTTCATCGCCATTGCCGAGGAAAACGGCAGC
The DNA here is from genome assembly GCA_017309145.1 of Zoogloea sp. Classification (GTDB taxonomy): domain Bacteria; phylum Pseudomonadota; class Gammaproteobacteria; order Burkholderiales; family Rhodocyclaceae; genus Zoogloea. Next base: position 3,500 of record JAFLDU010000112.1, read on the forward strand.
ATCCTCGAGCTGGGCCGCTGGGTGCTTGAAGAGGCCTGCGCCCTGTCCCGCGAGTTCAGGGCCTGCAGCGGGCGCCCCTTGACGGTGTCGGTCAATGTTTCCGCCGCGCAGTTCAAGGATTCCGACCTGCCGCGCATCGTCGAGCGGGCTCTCCGCCGGACCGGCATCTCATCCCGGGACCTGGAGCTCGAGATGACCGAGAGCGTTCTGGTCTCCAATGTCGAGGCCGTCAACGCGCGGATCGCCGCTCTGAAGGCCTTGGGCATCAGCCTGGCGCTGGACGATTTCGGCACGGGCTATTCCTCGCTCTCCTACCTGACCCGCTTTTCCTTCGATACCCTCAAGATCGACCGGGCCTTCGTTTCCCGCCTGCCCGGCCACCCCCAGAGCCTGGAGCTGACCCGCGCCATCGCTGCAATGGCCAAGAGCCTCGACCTGAGGATTGTGGCCGAAGGGGTGGAGACCAGGCAGCAGGCCGCCACCCTGTGCGAGATGGGCTGCGAGTATCTCCAGGGATACCTGTTTGGACAGCCGGTCGACAGAGAGGATTTTCTCCAGAGGCATTGCGGGGCTGCCCTCTGAGGCAGGGCCTTGGTCCGGCGGCGTGTTGTGCCCGGTGCGGGGGGGGTTTACAAATGACACAGCGCTGTCTAAATTACTGACCAGTCAGTCATTAATTTGAGCCGCATGCCCGAGTCAGATTTCCCCGTCGCCAGCGCCGCAAGGAGGCGCGCCCGGCCGAATTGGCCGCCGCGGCCCTTTCCCTGTTCATCGAGAAGGGCTTTGCTGCCACGCGCCTCGATGAGGTGGCTGCCCGCGCCGGCGTGTCCAAGGGGACCTTGTACCTGTATTTCGACAGCAAGGAAGCCTTGTTCCGGGCCGTGATCGAGGAGGGTCTGGTGCCCTTGTTCGAACAGATGGAAGCCAAGCTGGAGTCCTTGAAGGAAGATCCAGAGCGCTTGCTCAAGGAGATCCTGCTGGACTGGTGGACCCATGTGGGTTCCACCGAACTGGGTGGCATTTCCAAGTTGATCATCTCCGAGGCCCGCAATTTTCCCGAAGTGGCGGCCTATCACAACGAGGCCGTGATCCAGCGCTGGATGAGCCTGCTCGGCAATGTCATCGAGGCAGGCGTGGAGCGGGGGGTCTTCCGTGCCCTGGACGTGGAGACCCTGCGTCAGCTGGTGTTTTTCCCGCTGCTCATGCTGTCGGTCTGGAAACACTCCATCGCGGGGTGCGCGGCGGCATGCTCGGCGGCGGCGAATCCGATCCCGCCGACTTATTTCGATACGTATTTCGACATGATCTTCCGCGGCCTGCTGGTCGCCCCTCCGGAGCTTTCCGCATGATCAAGAAGTGTGTTCCCGGCGTGATCGCCATGGCCTTGCTGGCAGCCTGTTCCCATCCCGAGCCGGTGGCCGAGGCTCCGCGTCCGGTGTTGGTGCGCGTCCTGGCGGAGGGGCCGGTGGCAGGCGGGGCGGTGTATTCCGGCGAGGTGCGTGCGCGCTACGAGTCAGATCTGTCCTTCCGCATCGCCGGCAAGATCGTCGAGCGAAAGGTGGATGTGGGGAGTACGGTGAAGCCCGGTCAGGTGCTGGCGCGGCTCGACCCTACCGATGCCGGGCTGTCGGCGGAGGCGGCGCGGGCTCAGCTGGCGGCGGCCCGCAACGAATACGTGTTTGCGAAGGCCGAGATGGAGCGCTACCGCGATCTCGTCGGCCGCAACTTCGTCAGCCGCAGTGTGCTGGAGGCCAAGGAGGCCACCTACAAGTCTGCCGCGGCACGGGTGGAGCAGGCCCAGGCCCAGGCGAAAGTGGCCAGCAACCAGGCCGGCTACACCAGCCTCGTGGCCGATCAGGCCGGAGTGATCACGGCGGTCAGCGGCGAGGTCGGTCAGGTGGTCAAGGAGGGCTCGCCGGTATTGCGTCTGGCCCGCGAGGGTGAGCGTGAGGTGTTGATCGGGGTGCCCGAGAGCCGCATCGCCGAACTGCGCAAGTCCGGGCAGGTGCTGGTGCGCCTGTGGGCTCGGCCCGATGCCAGCTTCAAGGGGCGGGTGCGTGAGATCGCGCCGGCGGCCGACGCGGCAACGCGTACCTATGCGGTGCGGATCTCCATCCTCGAGCCGACGCCCGAGGTTCAGTTGGGCATGACCGCCAACGTCATCCTGCCTTCGGATTCCGGGCGTGACGGTGCCCTGCTGGTGCCGGCCAGCGCCGTGTTCGAGAGCCAGGGGCGCAGCGCCGTGTGGGTGATGCAGGCCGAAGGCGAGCTGGTCAAGCCGGTGCTTCGTAGCGTGAGCGTCGCGCAGTACCGCGAGGATGGCGTCCTGCTGAGTGGTGGCGTCAAGGCTGGGGAGACCATCGCCGTGGCCGGTGCCCACAAGATCGTCGCCGGTCAGCCCCTGAAGCCGGTGGTCGAAGGCAAGCCCGCGCCGGCGGCGCTGCCCGTGACCGTCAAGGCGGGGGACTGAGCGTGAAGCGCTTCAATCTATCTGAGTGGGCCCTGCACCATCAACCGTTGGTCCGCTACCTGATCGTCGCGCTGGCCCTGATCGGCGTGATCTCCTACCAGAACCTTGGTCAGTCCGAGGATCCGCCCTTCACCTTCAAGGTCATGGTGGTTCGCGCCGAGTGGCCGGGCGCCTCGGCGCGGGAGGTGGAGGAGCAGCTCACCGACCGTATCGAAAAGAAGCTGCAGGAAGTCCCCTACGTCGACAACATCCGCAGCTACTCCCGTCCCGGTGAGTCGGTGGTGCTGTTCGTGGCCAAGGATTCGACGCCCGCCAAGGAGGTGCCGGACGTTTTCTATCAGGTCCGCAAGAAGATCGGGGACATCCGCGGCACCCTGCCGACAGGGATTCGCGGCCCTTATTTCAATGACGAGTTCGGCGACGTCTTCGGCAACATCTATGCACTGACCGGCGACGGCTTTGATTACGCCCGGCTGAAGGCCGAGGCCGATCGCATTCGCAGCGAGTTGCTGCGGGTGCCTGGGGTGGCCAAGGTGGACCTCATCGGCGAGCAGGAGCAGCGCATCTACGTCGAGCTGTCGAACACCAAGCTGGCAACCCTCGGGCTCGACGTGCAGACGGTCACCGATGCGCTGGCGCGCCAGAATGCGGTGGCGCCGGGCGGCTATTTCGAAACCAGGGACGAGCGCATCTACCTGCGCCCTAGCGGGGCCTACGATACGGTCGAGGCGATTCGCGAGACGCGCATCCAGGCGGGTGGGCGGGAGCTCCGCATCGGCGACATCGCCAGCGTGGCGCGGGGCTTTGTCGAGCCGCCGGCGCCGGGCTTCCGCTATCAGGGGCAGAACGCCCTGGGCCTGGGCGTGTCGATGGCCAAGGGGGGCGACATCATCGCCCTGGGGCGCAATCTCAAGAGTGCCACCGCGCGTATCCAGGGGGCGCTGCCGGTTGGTCTCGATCTCTCCGAGGTGGCCAGCCAGCCCGAGGCGGTGACCCGCTCCATCGACGAGTTCGTGAAGTCGCTGGCCGAGGCGGTGATCATCGTGCTGGTGGTGTGCTTCTTCTCCCTGGGCCTGCGCACCGGGCTGGTGGTGGCCCTGTCGATCCCCCTCGTGCTGGCGGTGACCTTCTTCGGCATGCGCCTGTTCGACGTGGGCTTGCACAAGATCTCGCTGGGGGCCCTGATCCTGGCTCTCGGCTTGCTCGTCGATGATGCGATCATCGCCGTCGAGATGATGCTGGTGAAGATGGAGCAGGGCTGGGAGCGCTCCCGCGCGGCGGCCTTTGCCTACACCAGCACCGCCGGGCCGATGCTGTCGGGCACCCTGGTGACGGTGGCCGGCTTCCTGCCGATCGCCACCGCCCAGTCGTCCACCGGCGAATACACCCGCTCGATCTTCCAGGTGAATGCCATCGCCCTGCTGGCCTCCTGGCTGGCGGCGGTGATCGTGGTGCCTTACCTGGGCTACAAGCTGCTGCCCGATCCGCGGGCGCCGCGCAAAGCGTCGTGGCTGGCCCGCCGCTTTCCGCGCCTGGAGGCCTTCAAGGAGCGCATCGGCTTGGGCGATTCCCATTTCGAGGGTGAGGAGGATGCGGTCTTCCGGACCCCCTTCTACAACCGCTTCCGTACCGTGGTGGACTGGTGCGTGGGGCACCGCTGGACGGTGATCGGCGCCACCCTGGGCATCTTCGTGGTGGCCATGGTCGGCTTTGGTGCGGTCCAGCAGCAGTTCTTCCCGAGTTCGACCCGGCTCGAGCTGCTGATCGATCTGCGTCTGCCCGAAGGGGCCAGCCTGCGCGCCACCCAGACCGAAGTCGAGAAGTTGGAGAAAATCCTGGCCAAGGAGGAGGGCATCCGCAACTACGTGACTTACGTGGGGACCGGTAGCCCCCGCTTCTATCTGCCCCTCGACCAGCAGCTGCCGGCCGCCAATTTTGCCCAGTTCGTCATCCTGACCGACAGCATCGCGGCCCGGGAAGCCCTGCGTGATCGCATGATCGAGTTGTTCAAGCATGACTTCACCAACCTGCGCGCCAACATCACCCGTCTCGAGAACGGCCCGCCGGTGGGCTTTCCGGTGCAGTTCCGGATCAGTGGGCCGGACATCCCCACCGTCCGTCGCTATGCCGCCGAGATGGCCGACGTGATGCGCGCCAATCCCAGCCTGTCGGATGTTCAGCTCGACTGGGATGAACAGTCCAAGGTGCTGAGGGTTGATGTGGACCAGTACAAGGCGCGCCTGGTGGGACTGACCACCCAGGATGTGGCCAATTTCCTGAACACCTCCCTGCGCGGCCTGGCGGCGACCAGCTACCGTGAGGGGATCGAGTCCATCGACGTGATCCTGCGTGCCGATGCCCTCGAGCGGGACAAGCTGTCGCTGGTGGGCGAGCTCTCCATCCCCACCCGTACCGGCAAGCCGGTGCCCCTCGGGCAGGTGGCGAGCGTCAGCTATGCCTACGAGCAGGGCCTGATCTGGCGTCGCAACCGGGAGCCCAGCATCACCGTGCGCGGCCAGATCTACGACAGCCGGATCCAGGCGCCGACCGTGACGGCCCAGGTGGCGCCCCTGCTGGAGCCGATCCGGGCGCGCCTGCCGGCGGGCTACCGCATCGAGACCGGTGGCGCGGTGGAGGAGAGCGCCAAGGGGCAGAGCTCGGTCAATGCCGGCTTCCCATTGTTCTTCGCGGTGGTGTTCACCGTGCTGATGGTCCAGCTGGGCAGCTTCTCGCGCACCACCATGGTGGTGCTCACGGCCCCGCTGGGGCTGATCGGGGTGGTGATGTTCCTGCTGCTCTTCAACAAGCCCTTCGGCTTTGTTGCCATGCTTGGCACCATTGCCCTGTTCGGGATGATCATGCGCAACTCGGTGATCCTGGTGGACCAGATCGAGCAGGATGTGGAGAAGGGCCTCAGCTTGTGGGAAGCCATCGTGGAGTCGGCCGTGCGCCGCCTGCGCCCCATCGCGCTGACTGCCGCTGCCGCCGTGCTGGCGATGATCCCGCTGACCCGCAGCACTTTCTTTGGGCCGATGGCGGTGGCGATCATGGGGGGGCTGTTGGTGGCCACCCTGTTGACCCTGCTGTTTGTACCCGCCCTGTATGCCGCCTGGTACCGGGTGCGCCGGGAACCGGACGCGAAGCGCGTGGCCGATGATCTAAGTCCTGCTCAAGTAAGCTAAAATTCGAAAGTTTTTGCGAAGTTTCAGGCATGCAGATCATCGATATTAGCTTGTGCTAATATTTACCCGGGAGTCACATAATGAATTTCGAGCAAGCACGGTACAACATGGTCGAGCAACAGATCCGCCCCTGGGAGGTGCTGGACTTTGGCGTGCTCGACCTGCTGATGAGCGTCCGCCGCGAAGAGTTCGTGCCGGAGGCCTACAAGGCCCTGGCCCTGTCCGAGGCGCAGATCCCCCTGGGCCACGGCGGCAGCATGCTGGTGCCGGTCATCGAGGGCAAGATCCTCCAGGCCATCCAGGTCAAGCGTTCCGACAAGGTCCTCGAAGTGGGTGCCGGCTCCGGCTACTTTGCCGCCCTGCTGGCCGCCAAGGCCGACTGGGTGCGCACCGTGGAGATTGAGCCGGCCCTGGTCACCATGGCCCACGAGAACCTCAAGCGCTACGGTGTCGAGAACGTCATCGTCGAAGAGGGCGACGCGATCTGCGGCTGGCCCAGCAATGCGCCCTACGACCTCATCGTGGTGTCCGGTGGCGTGCCCCAGATTCCCGAGTCCCTGTTGCAGCAGGTCAAGGTGGGTGGCCGCCTGTTTGCTTTCGTTGGCGACGAGCGCCTTGCCACTGCCCAGTTGGTAACCTGCGTGGCCGAAGGCCAGTACCGCACCGAGTCGCTCTTCGAGAACGGGGTGCCGATGATGCGCAACGCCCCGCGCAAGAGCCAGTTCACGTTCTGAGCGCTGGCGTTCATGAAGCAGATCACCCCGAGCGAACTCGCCGCATGGCTGCAGGACCCGGCCCGTCCGGCCCCGGTCCTGCTCGATGTGCGCGAGCCCAACGAATTCCAGTACTGCGCCATTCCGGGCTCCGTGCACATGCCGATGGCCACGGTCCCGGCCCGCTCCGAGGAGTTGGATCCCGATGTTGAGACCGTTGTCATATGTCATCATGGGGGACGCAGCATGCAGGTGGCGATGTTCCTGGAGCACCGGGGCTTCTCCCGTCTGATCAACCTCGCTGGCGGGGTGGATCAATGGGCACTTCAGGTGGACCCGGCCATGCCCCGTTACTGAGGATTTTCATAACAACAGGATGACTGACACGATGATGAGACGGCTGGGTGGTGTGGCCATCGCGATGGCAGTGGGTCTGGCGGGCGGCAGTGCCGTTGCGGCCGACCTTGAACAGATCTACCGCGAGGCCCTTGCCAACGACGCGACGCTGGCGGGCGCGCTGGCCTCGCGGGATGCGGGCCTCGAGAAGCTGCCTCAGGCGCGGGCCGGTCTGTTGCCGTCGCTCAGCCTGAGCGGCAACAGCAGCTGGAACAACGCCGATCTCAATCATGTTCCTGTCACCCGCAAGTACAACACCAATGGCTGGCAGGTGCAGCTGGCCCAGCCCCTGTTCCGCTGGCAGAACTGGGTGCAGTACAAGCAGGGCGAGCTCCAGGGCACCCTGGCCGAAGCCCAGTACCAGCTGGCCCGGCAGGATCTGGCCTTGAGGGCGGCACAGGCCTATTTCGATGTGCTGGCCGCCCAGGATGTGCTGGCCGCCTCCAGGGCGCTGAACGAGGCCAACGGCCAGCAACTGGCCCTGGCCCGCAAGAGCTTCGAGGTGGGCACCGTGACCATCACCGATGTGCATGAGGCGCAATCCCGCTCCGATCTGTCCTCCGCCCAGGTGCTGGCGGCCGAGAGCGATCTCGAGGTCAAGCGCAATGCGCTCCAGGTGCTCACCGCCAAGGCGCCGGAGGCGCTCAAGGGGCTGCGCAAGGGCGTGGCCCTGAGCCGGCCTGAGCCCGCCGACATCCAGTCGTGGGTGAATGCCGCCGAAGGTGGCAGTCTGTTTGTCCAGGCGGCCCAGATCGCAGGGGAGATCGCCGGTCGTGAAGTCGAGCGCAACCGTGCCGCCCATCTGCCCACCCTCGACCTGGTGGCCAGCTACGGCAATTCGGTTGGCTCCACGGCGGCCTTCAGCGGTGTCGCCACACCGATCCGTACCGATACCGATACCGCCGTGATCGGTGTGCAGCTGTCGATGCCGCTGTTCCAAGGCGGAGCGGTGAACTCCCGGGTGCGGGAAGCCGCCTCCCTGCGGGACAAGGCTGCGGCCGATCTCGATGCGGCACGCCGCATCGCAGCCCAAAATGCCCGCCAGGCCTACCTGGGGGTGACCAGTGGGCTCGCGCAGGTCAAGGCCTTCGAGGCCGCTCAGGTGTCGTCCAACTCGGCGCTCGAAGCCAACAGGCTTGGCTACGACGTGGGCGTGCGCATCAACATCGACGTGCTCAATGCCCAGAGCCAGCTGTACGACACCAACCAGAAGCTGGCCAAGGCCCGCTATGACACCCTGATGGCTCAGCTGAAGCTCAAGGCCGCCGCGGGTAGCCTAAGTGACGAAGATATCCGGGCCATCAACGCCCTGCTCGACTGAGCTAGCGCTCATGGGTTAGCGAACGGCCGCCTGCGCGGCCGTTTCCGTTCGTTCCTTCATCTTTTTCAGTTGGCCTGTCTGCCATGCGCTATTCCGACCTTCGTGACTTCATCTTCCAGCTGGAACGCCTTGGCGAGCTCAAGCGGATCAGCGTCCCTGTGGATACCCACTTGGAGATGACCGAGATCTGCGATCGCGTGCTGCGCGCCGGCGGTCCGGCGATCCTCTTCGAGCGTCCGCGCGGTCACACGGTGCCGGTGCTGGCCAACCTGTTCGGCACGCCCCAGCGGGTGGCCCTCGGCATGGGAGAGAGCGGCGCAGACTGGCAGAGCGCTCTGCGCGAGGTCGGCAAGCTGCTGGCCTTCCTCAAGGAGCCGGAGCCGCCCAAGGGCCTCAAGGATGCTTGGGACAAGCTGCCGGTATTCCGCCAGGTCCTCAACATGTCGCCGAAGGTCGTGTCCTCGGCGCCCTGTCAGGAGGTGGTCAAGGAGGGTAAGGACGTGGATCTGGCCAGCCTGCCCATCCAGCATTGCTGGCCCGGCGATGCTGCGCCGCTGATCACCTGGGGGCTGGTGGTGACCCGCGGGCCCAGCAAGACCCGCCAGAACCTCGGGATCTACCGCCAGCAGGTGCTCGGCCCCAACAAGGTCATCATGCGCTGGCTGGCCCACCGGGGCGGTGCGCTGGACTTCCGCGACCACCAGCTGGCCCATCCCGGTCAGCCCTTCCCGGTGGCGGTGGTGCTCGGGTGTGACCCAGCGACCATCCTGGGGGCAGTCACCCCGGTGCCGGACAGCCTGTCGGAATACCAGTTCGCCGGCCTCCTGCGGGGCGCCAAGACCGAACTGGTGAAGTGTCTCGGATCCGACCTGCAGGTGCCGGCCTCCGCCGAGATCGTGCTCGAAGGGGTGATCCATCCCGGTGAAGTGGCCATGGAAGGGCCTTATGGCGATCACACCGGCTACTACAACGAGCAGGCCGAGTTCCCGGTCTTCACCATCGAGCGCATCACCAGCCGCCGTGATCCGATCTATCACAGCACCTATACCGGCAAGCCGCCCGATGAGCCGGCGATGCTGGGCCTGGCCCTCAACGAGGTCTTCGTGCCGCTGTTGCAGAAGCAGTTCACCGAGATCGTCGACTTCTACCTGCCACCGGAGGGCTGCTCCTACCGGCTGGCGGTGGTGAGCATCCGCAAGCAGTACCCGGGGCATGCCAAGCGGGTGATGTTCGGGATCTGGAGCTTCCTGCGCCAGTTCATGTACACCAAGTTCATCATCGTGGTGGACGACGATGTGAACATCCGCGACTGGAAGGAAGTGATCTGGGCGCTGACCACCCGCATGGACGCCACCCGCGACACCACCCTGGTGGACAACACGCCCATCGATTACCTCGATTTCGCCAGTCCGGTGGCCGGGCTGGGATCGAAGATGGGCCTCGACGCCACCAACAAGTGGCCCGGTGAAAGCACCCGGGAATGGGGTACGCCGATCGTCATGGATCCGGCGGTGAAAAAGCGGGTGGATGACATGTGGGGCGAGCTGGGGCTGTAAGCCCACCGGCCGCGCTCAGGGCGCGCTGCGGGCTTCGGTGCTGGCCGGTGTGGCGAGCACCGTTTCGGCAACGATCTTCCAGCGCCCGTCGTGGCGCGCCCAGACGAGCTGCTTGCGAACCACGTCCTGGTAATGTCCAGCACGATAGCGCTGAACGAAGCGCAGGCTTACCCGGTCTGCGTGCGCTGCATGGACCTGCAGGTCTTCGATGAGAATCTGTGGCGAACGGGCCTCGGCCAAGCGTCGGCGTCGCTCGTTTTCCCAGTCGGCCAGGCTGCGTCCTCGGCCTGGCTTGAAATCGTCTGCATAGAAGCTGCGGTAGGTGGCGTAGTCGCCGGCCGACCAGGCGGTGGCCCAGGCCTGTGTCTGCCCGGCCGGGGGGAGATCGGTCATGGTGGTCGTTTCTTCTGGAGCGATGTGCGGTGCTGGCGGGGCCTCGATGACCGGCATCGGTGCAGCGGCCAATACCGGGCTGTAAGGCGCCGTGCCGAGCAGCTCCGGCGCGATCGGGGCTACCTGGTAGCGTGTCCGCAGGGCCTGACGCAATTCGCCGGCGATGCTCAGCAATTGGGCCTGCAAGGTGGTCTGCTGGGCCCGGTTCTCGATCAAGGCCCGCTGGCTGTTGAAGAGCTCGTCCTGGGCGATGGAGAGATCGTTGAGGCTGCGCCGGCCCGCCTCGAAATGCAGCTCATAAGCGGCTGCGACCCGTTGCGCCGCCATCACCCGCTGTTCCAGCTGGCGGGCGATGCCGCAGGCTTCCTGATGCTGGCGCTGTAAGTCGGTGATCTCGCGGGATACTTTCAGGAGCAGGTCGTCGGCATCGGCCTGGGCGGCCTGGTGGCGTTCCACCGCTTCCGTGTGGCGCCCAAGGTTCTTGCCGCCGAGCGGAATGTCGATGCTGACCTGAAGCTGGGTCGAGCGGTCGGTGTCGGTGACCGGAACGGGGTTGCTGTGGTTGTCCAGGCGCTTGCTGACGGAGAGGTCCACCGACGGGAAGAAGCTGCCGCGGGCCACGCCGATGTCGGCCTGGCGGGCTGCGCTGCGCTGGAGCGCGGCGCGCAAGCGGGGGCTGCGTTCGCGGATGCGCTCCAGCAGGGTGTCCATATCGCCGGCCTCGGTGTCGGTCCGGAGCGAGGGCGCGATCAGCGCCTCGGGGGCTTCGCCGGTGAGCAGGCGGTAACGGTATTCGGCGCTGCCCAGCTGGGCACGCACCTGGCCGAGCAGGGCTTGGTTCTGGATCTGGCGAACCCGGATCAGATCGAGTTCGGCGGAGGGGATGCGGCCGGCCTCAACCCGTCGGGCCACCATGGCGGCCACCTGCTCCTGGCGTTCGAGTGTGGCGCGCAGGCTGTCCATGGTCTGGCGAAGGCGGACCACGTCGGTGTAGGCCTCGGTGATTTCGTAGGCGAGTTGCTCTAGGACGTTGTCCAGGTCGGCTTCGGCTGCGTCCCGACCGAAGGCGGCCGAGCGTAGGCGGTGGGTGTCGGCCGCGCCGTTGAAGAGGTTCCAGCGCAGGCTGGCGTCGTTGCGCCGGACCCTCCGATCCACCGGGTTCCCTTGGGTCTCGTCGCGGGAGTTTGCGTTGCGGTAACTCAACCCCAGGGTCGGCGCAAAATCGGAGCGGGTCTGGGTGATCTGGGCTTCCGCGGCGCGCAGCAAGGCCTGAGCGGAGCGCACCCCAGGTTGCTGCAGCAGGACCTTGTCCACTACTGTCGGCAGGGGGGCCGCCTGGGCTGTCAGGGTGGCAAAGACGAGGAGCAGGGCGCGCAGAGGCGGGTGGATCGGGCCAGTGTGTTTCATCAGCGTTCCCGCAGTGACTTGTCGAGGGTCTTGACCAGGGGCTTGAGCAGATACTCCATCAGGGTCCGCTGCCCTGTCTGGATGCTGGTGTCTGCCGCCATGCCGGGGGAGATGGTGAGGTGCTCGGCGGCTTCCCCCAGGTAGTTGCGGCGGGTGGCCAGGAAGACCTCGAAGTAGGTCTCCTTGCGTTCCGCATCCACGATGGCGTCGGCTCCGACCCGGACGACTTCACCTTCCAGGCTGCCGAAGATGGACGAGTCGTAGGCGCTGATGCGTACCCGGGCTGTCTGGCCGACCTTGATGAAGGCGATATCGGCAGGCTTTACGCGAGCTGACACGAGCAGTCGGTCGTCGGCTGGGACAAGCTCCATGATGGTCTCGCCGGGCTTTACCACGCCTCCCAGGGTGTTCACCAGGAGGCGGTTGACCACCCCGTCGAGGGGCGCACGCAGCTCCCGCCGGGCGACCTTGTCGCTGCGTCCGGCCAGTTGCTCGGTGAGGGTGGCGGCGCGCAGTTCCAGTTCGCTCTTCTCCTTGCTTGTTTCGGTCAGGAAGCGCGCGCGGGTTTCCGAGACGCGCGACTGAGCTTCGGCCACGGCGGCTTCCGTGCGTGCGATGGTGATGCGGGTCGCTTCCAGGTCGCCCTTCTGGCTGGTGTAGCGTTGCTGTGCGGCGAGCAGGTCGGCCCGGGCCCCCGCGCCGGCGGCACCCAGTTTTTCCTCGATGGCGAGGGCTTCGCGGGCCGCGCCGATACTCTCGGACAGGGCCTGGTGGCGGGACCGTGCCTCGGCCAGTTCCTGCTGGCGCTGGGCCAGCTGGCGCGACAGGGTTTCCAGGGCGTTCTGGCGCTCCTGGCGGCGGCTCTGCCACAGGGTACGCTGTTCCCGCACCAGTTCGGGGGCCTGGCTGTCCAGTTCGGCCGGGAAGAGCGGCGAGGTGCCGCGGGCTTCGGCCTCGAGGCGGATGAGCGCCGCTTGGGCGCCCCACAGGGCTTGCTGGGATTCGCCCAGGTCGGCGTCGAACTGCAGGTTCTGAACCACGGCGAGAACATCGCCCTTGTGCACCACGCTGCCTTCCCGTGCATTCAGAAGTTTGAGGATGCCGCCCTCCATGCTCTGGATCTGCTGGGTCCGGCTGGAGGGTACGACGGCGCCGCTGGCGTTCACCGAGATGTCCAGCCGGGCGAGGCTCATCCAGGCGAAGAGCAGAATGAAGAACAGGGCCGTGGTGCCGAGGAGGAGGAGCGCCGCCCGCCGAGGGCCCCGGTCGAAGTCCGGATGGGGGCTGAGGGGCTGGCTGTCGAGGCGTGAAACGCCTGGGTGGGGGGCGG
>JAFLDU010000013.1 GCA_017309145.1 Zoogloea sp.
CCCCGCCCCGCTGAACTACGCCCCTCCGGGCTACACGCCCTACCCCAAATCGATCTGCACCTCGATCAATCACCAGGTCTGCCACGGCGTTCCCAGCGACAAGGTGCTGAAGAAGGGCGACATCGTCAATCTGGACATCACCGTCATCAAGGACGGCTACCACGGCGACACCAGCCGCATGTTCCTGGTTGGCGGCGAGAACAACTGCAGCATCCTGGCCCGCCGCCTGTGCCAGATCACCTATGAGTGCCTGTGGCTGGGCATCGCCCAGGTCAAGCCAGGCGCCCACCTCGGCGACATCGGCCATGCGATCCAGAAGCACGCCGAAGGCAACGGCTTCTCGGTGGTCCGGGAGTTCTGCGGTCATGGCATCGGCGCCAAATTCCACGAGGACCCGCAGGTGCTGCACTACGGCAAGCCCGGCACCGGAATCGAGCTCAAGCCAGGCATGATCTTCACCATCGAGCCGATGATCAACGCCGGCAAGGCGGCGATCTCCGAACTCCCCGACGGCTGGACCATCGTCACCCGCGACCGCAGCCTGTCGGCCCAGTGGGAGCACATGATCCTCGTCACCGAGACCGGTGTGGAAGTCCTGACTCTGTCGGCGGGCTCTCCGCCGCGCCCGGACATCGTCGCCAACCTCCTGCCCTGAACCGCGCCGCCAAGATGTCCGAATCCGCTCCCATCCTGCCGCCCGACACCACACGGGCACTGATCACCCGCTACAAGACACGCCTGAAGACCGGCGGCGAAGCCCTCCGCGAAGCCTACGAGGCCCGCCCCCTGACCGACCCCATCCTCAGGGGGCGCTCCCACCTGGTGGACGCGGTGCTGGTGGATCTCTGGAAGGACTTCCAGCTTCCGGCCGGGGCCAGCCTGGTGGCGGTGGGCGGCTACGGGCGGGAGGAGCTGTTTCCGTGTTCGGACGTCGACCTCCTGTTTCTGCTGGAGCGCGAGGCCGACGCCGACCTGGAGGAACGCCTTGCCCAGATGATCGGCCTGATCTGGGACATCGGCCTGGACATCGGGCACAGCGTCCGCACCGTTACCGAGTGCCTGGACGAGGCCGGGCGCGACGTGACGGTCATGACCAACCTGCTCGAGGCGCGCTTCATCCATGGCAACCGGCACCTTTTCGACGGGTTCGAAAGCGATCTGCGCGGTCTGCTCAACCCGGGCCAGTTCTTCAAGGCCAAGCGCCTGGAGCAGGAGCAGCGCTACACCCGCCACAACGAAACACCCTACTCCCTTGAGCCGAACTGCAAGGAGAGCCCAGGCGGGCTGCGCGACCTCCAACTGATCGGCTGGATCAGCCGGGCGGCCGGCTTCGGCACACACTGGCGCGACCTGGCCCGCCACGGGCTGATCACCGACGAAGAAGCCACCGAGTTGCGAGAGCTCGAGCGCTTCCTCCAGCATGTGCGGATCCGCCTGCATCACCTGACGGGGCGACGCGAAGACCGTCTGCTGTTCGACCACCAGGAAAAGCTCGCCCGCAAGTTCGGCTACGACGCCACCGAGACCCGGCGGGCTTCCGAGGTCTTCATGCAGGAGTATTACCGCACCGCCAAGAAAGTCACTCAGCTCAACACCATCCTGCTGCAGAACTTCGGGGTCGAGTTCTTCCCCAACCGCTACCCGGCGGCAATCAACATCAACGAGCGCTTCCAGTGTGTACGCGAGCTCCTCGACGTGCGCGACGAAGGCGTCTTCGACCGCCATCCCAGCGCCCTGCTGGAGTGCTTCCTGCTCCTCGAGCAGCGCTCGGAGCTGAAGGGCATGACCGCACGCACCCTGCGCGCCCTGTGGCGCGGGCGCAAGCTGATCAACGCCGAGTTCCGCCAGAACCCGACCAACCGGGCACTCTTCCTGCGCCTTCTTCAGCAGCGCCGCGGGGTTGTGCACGAGCTGCGGAGGATGAACCAGTACGGCATCCTGAGCTTCTACCTGCCGGCCTGGCGCCGCATCGTCGGCCAGATGCAGCACGACCTCTTCCACGTCTACACCGTGGATCAACACATTCTCCAGGTGCTGCGCAACGTCCGCCGCTTCATGGTGGCCGAGCATGCCCACGAGTATCCGCTGCTGACCCGCATCTGTACCGGCTTCGAGAAGCCCTGGCTGATCTACATCGCCGCACTGTTCCATGACATTGCCAAGGGCCGCGGCGGCGACCACTCAAAGCTCGGCATGAAGGATGCCCGCGACTTCTGCGAATCCCATGGTCTGGAAGCCGAAGACACCAACCTGGTCGAATGGCTGGTGCAGCACCACCTGTCCATGTCCAATGTGGCCCAGAAGCAGGACCTCTCCGACCTGGAGGTCATCCAGCGCTTCGCCGCGCTGGTCCACGACGAGCGCCACCTCAACGCCCTCTACATCCTGACCCACGCCGACATCCGCGGGACCAGCCCCAAGGTTTGGAACGGCTGGAAGGGCAAGCTGCTGGAAGACCTCTACTTCGCCACCCAGCGCCTGCTGCGCGGCGCAACCCCACAACAGGCCCTGGGCACCCCGATCCGCCAGGAGGATGCCCGCAACCTGCTGCGTTATTACGGCCTGCGACCGGGTACCGAAGACGCCCTGTGGGACCAGCTCGACACCGTGTACTTCCTGCGCCACGACGCCGAGGACATCGCCTGGCACGCGCGCATGCTCTATTACCGCGTCGAGACAGCCGAACCCCTCGTCAAGGCGCGCCTGAGCCACGTGGGCGAAGGCCTGCAGGTCATGGTGTACATGAAGGACCAGAAAGACCTCTTCATGCGTCTGTGCGGCTTCTTCAGCCGGCTTGGCTTCTCGATCGCCGACGCCAAGATCCACACCACGCGCCACGGCTATGCGCTCGACAGCTTCGTGCTCCTCGACCCGGGCCAGGAAGTCCATTATCGGGACCTGATCAACCTGCTGGAGCACGACCTCACCGAGAGACTGGCCACCCATGCACCAGTGGACCGCCCTGCCGGCGGCCGCCTGTCCCGCGAGGTCAAGCACTTCCCGATCACGCCGGAAGTCAGCATCCGGCCGGACGAACGCGGCCAGCACCACATCATGTCGGTCACCGCAGCCGACCGGCCAGGCCTGCTCTTCGGTGTCGCGGAAACCCTGGTGAACTACGGGATCAACCTGCATACCGCCAAGATCGCCACCCTGGGCGAGCGCGTCGAGGACACCTTCCTGATCAGCGGCCCCGGGCTGTCCCAGGACGCCCAGGTCCTCAAGATCGAATCCGATCTGCTGGAAAAGCTCGCGGTGTAAGCGCGTAGGGGCGGGCGGACTTCGGCCAACCTCCCGCGGGCGGCTGAAGCTGCCCCTACAGCCACTCCCCGTTAGGCCTGCGCAACCAGCAAAGACCTCAATCGTCGTCGGCCACCGAGCCGTCCGGAAACAGCACCTCGGTGAAACCGAAGCGTGAAAAATCCCGGATGCGCATCGGGTACAGCACGCCGTCCAGGTGGTCGCACTCATGTTGCACGACACGGGCATGAAAGCCCTCGGCAAGTCGGTCGATGGGCTTGCCCTCGGCGTCGAAGCCGGTATAGCGCAACGTGGTCCAACGCGGCACCCAGCCGCGCAGGCCTGGTACCGACAGGCACCCCTCCCAGCCGCCCTCCTCGTCCTCGCCGAGCGGCGTCAAGACAGGATTGATCAGCACGGTGTCGGGCACTGCTGCCGCGTCCGGATAGCGCGGACTCGGCCCGCCGCCGAAGATGACCACGCGCAGATCGACGCCGATCTGCGGCGCCGCCAGCCCGGCACCATTGAGATGGGCCATGGTGTCCCGCATGTCACGGATCAGGGCCGCCAACTCAGGCGTACCGAAGGCCGCCACCGGCTGCGCCCGCCTCAGCAGGCGCGGATCGCCCATGCGCAGGACTTCGCGGATCATGCTTCGCAGATGTGGTCGAGCACCTTGCGGACCCGCCCCATCGCCTCACGCAGCACCACGTCGATCTCGTCGAAACAGATGCGGTTCGCGCTGTTGGCGCGTCCCGCCGCATAGTTGGCCACCACGTTGATGGCCGCATAGGGGATGCCAAGCTCCCGGGCCAGGGCTGCCTCGGGCATGCCCGTCATGCCGACCACATCGGCGCCATCCCGCTCAAGGCGGTTGATCTCGGCTGCCGTCTCGAGACGCGGCCCCTGGGTGGCTGCGTACACGGCGCCGTCGAAGATCTTCTCGCCCGCTGCCACGCCAGCCCGCAGGATGCGCTGCCGGACCCCGTCGTCGTAGGGCTCGGTGAAATCGATGTGCACCACCGGCTCATCGGAACTCTCGTGGAAAGTGCTCTTGCGGCCCCAGGTGTAATCGATGATCTGATCCGGCACCACCAGAGCCCCTGGGCACAAGTCCGCGCGGATCCCGCCCACCGAGGCCACCGAGATGATCGCGTCCACCTTGGCGTTATGAAGCGCCCAGAGGTTGGCCTGGTAATTCACCCGATGAGGCGGGATGGTGTGTCCATATCCGTGGCGCGCCAGGAAAACCACCGGCTTGCCACACAGCTTGCCGAAGGTGAGGGCCCCGGAAGGCTCCCCGTAGGGGGTGCGCACCACCTCGCGGCGCAGCAGGTCAAGGGTGGCCAACTGGGTCAGGCCGCTACCGCCGATGATTGCCAGCATGGGGCTACTCCTCGTAAAAGCGTGTCGGGCGCGAATATTAGCACGGCCCGAGATCGCATCCTGTAATGCTGCGACGCGCAAAGACGTGCTAAAATTTTATGTTTACAAGTACTTCCGGTATCCAACCCCATGTCCCGCGCCATTCGTAACATCGCCATCATCGCCCACGTCGACCACGGCAAGACCACCCTCGTCGACCAGCTCCTGCGCCAGTCCGGCACCTTCCGAGAAAACCAGCAGGTCAGTGAGCGGGTGATGGACAGCAACGACATCGAAAAGGAACGGGGCATCACCATCCTGTCGAAGAACTGTGCGATCCAGTACGGCGACACCCACATCAACATCGTCGACACCCCGGGCCACGCCGACTTCGGCGGCGAGGTCGAGCGCGTGCTGTCGATGGTCGACAGCGTGCTGCTGCTGGTCGACTCCGTTGAAGGCCCCATGCCCCAGACCCGCTTCGTGACCCGCAAGGCTCTGGCCCTCGGTCTCAAGCCCATCGTCGTGATCAACAAGATCGACCGTCCGGGCGCCCGCCCCGACTGGGTCATCAACCACACCTTCGACCTGTTCGACAAGCTCGGCGCCACCGACGAGCAGCTCGACTTCCCGATCATCTACGCCTCCGGCCTGAACGGCTTCGCCATGGAGAACCTCGAGGACGAGCGCAAGGACATGCGCCCCCTGTTCGAGGCCATCCTCAAGCACGTGCCGGCTCCCGAGGTGGACGCCGAAGGCCCCCTGCAGATGCAGATCTGCTCCCTCGACTACTCCACCTACATGGGCCAGATCGGCATCGGCCGCATCAAGCGCGGCCGCATCCGCCCCAACCAGGAACTCGTCGTGATGTACGGCGAGGAGAACCGCGGCAAGGGCAAGGTCAGCCAGATCCTGACCTTCAAGGGCCTCGAGCGCTCCCCCGCCGAAGTGGCCGAAGCCGGCGACATCGTGCTGGTGGCCGGCATCCAGCAGGTCAATATCGGTGTGACCCTGTGTGATCCGGAATGCCTGGAAGGCATGACCCCGATCGCTGTGGACGAGCCCACCCTGACCATGAACTTCATGGTCAACTCGTCGCCGCTGGCCGGCCGCGAAGGCAAGTTCGTGACCAGCCGCCAGATCCGTGAGCGCCTCGAAAAGGAACTGCTCAAGAACGTCGCCCTGCGCGTCAATTTCACCAGCGACTCCGACACCTTCGAAGTCTCCGGCCGTGGCGAACTGCACCTGACCATCCTGCTCGAGAACATGCGCCGCGAAGGCTACGAGCTGGCTGTCGGCCGCCCGCGTGTGGTGTTCAAGGACATCGACGGCGTGAAGTGCGAGCCCTATGAAATGCTCACCGTCGACGTGGAAGAAGATCACCAGGGCGGCGTGATGGAAGAGCTCGGCCGTCGTCGTGGTGAGCTCCAGGACATGTCGCCGGACGGCAAGGGCCGCGTGCGTCTCGAATACCGCATCCCGGCCCGTGGCCTGATCGGCTTCCAGGGCGAGTTCCTGACCATGACCCGCGGCACCGGTCTGGCCAGCCACGTGTTCGATGACTACGGTCCGATGGGCGGCACCCTGGCCGAACGTCGCAACGGCGTGCTGATCTCCCAGAACGACGGCGAAGCGGTGGCCTACGCCCTGTGGAACCTGCAGGATCGCGGCCGCATGTTCGTGAGCCCGGGCGACGCGCTGTACGAAGGCATGATCATCGGCATCCACACCCGCGACAACGACCTCGTGGTGAACCCGATCAAGGGCAAGCAGCTGACCAACGTGCGGGCCTCCGGCACCGACGAGGCCGTGCGTCTGATCAACCCGATCCAGCTGACCCTCGAGTCCGCCATCGAATTCATCGCCGATGACGAGATCGTCGAGATCACCCCCAAGAGCATCCGCCTGCGCAAGCGCTTCCTGAAGGAACACGACCGCAAGCGTGCTGCCCGCGAAGAGGCATAAGCCTCACCGGACGCCCGCCGGACACGTGCCGGCGGCAGCCATAAAAAAGCGCGGCCCGAAGGTCGCGCTTTTTTATTGGTCCCTGGAAGGCCTCCTCGGTGGCCTCCACCTTGAGGCCCTGGGGCCGTTCAGCACTCGCAGCGGCCCGCCAGGAAGGCCGCGAACTCCGCCCCCACCTCCGGGTGGCGGAGACCCAGCTCCACGGTGGCCTTGAGATAGCCCAGCTTCGAGCCGCAGTCGTAGCGCTTGCCGCGGAACTGGTAGGCCAGGATGGCCTCTTCCTGCAGCAGGGAGGCGATCGCATCGGTCAGCTGCAGCTCACCGCCGGCACCCGGCTTGAGCTGGCGCAGGTGATCGAAGATGCGGCCGGTCAGGATGTAGCGGCCGATCACCGCCTGGGTGGACGGCGCCTCCTCGGGCTTCGGCTTCTCGACGATGCCGGTCACCCGCTGGATCTCTCCGCTGTTCTTCTCGGTGCTGACGATGCCGTACTGGCGGGTTTCCTCGGGGGCCACGTTCATCACGCCCAGCACCGAGCAGCGGTGATAGTTGTACACCTCGGTCATCTGCTTCATGACCGGCGTGTCACCAAGGGAATCCACCAGATCATCGGCCAGCAGCACGGCAAACGGCTCCTCACCCACCACCGGTGCCGCGCACAGCACGGCATGGCCAAGCCCAAGGGCTTCCGCCTGGCGGATGTAGATGCAATTGACGTGGGACGGCACGGTGTCCCGCACGATCTTCAGCAGCTCCGCCTTGCCACGCATCTCCAGCTCGGTCTCGAGCTCATAGGCCTTGTCGAAGTGGTCTTCGATGGCACGCTTGGAGCGACCGGTGATGAACACCAGGTCGGTCACCCCCGCCGCCACCGCCTCCTCGACCGCGTACTGGATCAGGGGCTTGTCCACGATGGGCATCATTTCCTTGGGGCTGGCCTTGGTGGCCGGCAGGAAACGGCTCCCCAGACCAGCCACCGGGAAAACAGCCTTTCTCACCTTCTTCAGCATCATCACTCTCCGAACAATGTCCCCTGCCCATCCGGCGCCACCGCCGTCACAGGCTGCAGCAGACGGCGCAGACCATCCTCGTCGAGGATGCTGACACCCAATTGCTGCGCTTTTTCGAGCTTGCTGCCGGCGTCCTCGCCGGCAACCACGTAATCGGTCTTCTTGGACACGGACCCGGCCACCTTGCCTCCAGCCGCCTCGATCATGGCCGTGGCCTCATCCCGGCTGAGGGTGGGCAGTGTGCCGGTGAGCACCAGCTTCTTGCCTGCCAGGATGCCGGGCTCCGGTGCCGCGGCCGGCTCGCTCTCGGCCCAGCGCAGGGCCTGCGCGAGGGCGGCGATGACCTCCCGGTTGTGGGCCTCGGCCAGGAAATCGAGAATCGAGCGGGCCACCACCGGCCCCACATCCGGCACCGCCATCAAGGCCGCCTCGTCCGCCTCCAGGAAGTTGGGCAGCCGACCGAAATGGCGGGCCAGATCCTTGGCGGTCGTCTCGCCCACGTTGCGGATGCCCAGCCCGAAGATGAACCGGGCCAGGGTGGTGTCACGGCTCTTCTCGATGGCCTCGACCAAGTTGGCGGCCGACTTTTCGCCCATCCGCTCGAGCCCGGCCAGCACCGCTTCGTTCACCCGCTCCCGGCTGTAGAGATCAGCCGGATTGCGCACCATCCCACCGCTGACCAGCTGATTGACGATCTGCTCGCCCAGCCCGTCGATATCCACCGCCCGCCGGCTGGCGAAATGCAGCAAGGCCTGCTTGCACTGGGCCGGGCAGAACAAGCCCCCGGTGCACCGGGCCACTGCCTCGTCCTCACCGCGCGTCACATGGGAACCGCATTCCGGGCACGCGTGGCCGATGCTCTCCAGCAGGTCGAAACGGGCCGGATCGCCCTCTCGTCGCTCCAGGATCGGGCCGACGACCTCGGGGATCACATCACCGGCGCGGCGTACCACCACCCAGTCGCCGATGCGCACGTCCTTGCGGTCGATCTCGCCCTGGTTGTGCAAGGTCGCGTTGGTCACCGTCACACCGCCGACAAAGACCGGCTCCAGGCGGGCCACCGGCGTCACGGCACCGGTACGCCCTACCTGCACATCGATGCCGAGCAGGCGGGTGGCGACCTCTTGCGCGGGATACTTGTGGGCCACCGCCCAGCGCGGCTCGCGGGACACGAAGCCGAGCGTCCGCTGCAGTTCGAGGCTGTCGACCTTGTACACCACCCCGTCGATGTCGAAGGGCAGCGTGGTGCGCAACGCGGCCATGTCAGCATGAAATCCGGCCAGCGCCTGCGGCCCGGTGGCCCGGCAGCGATGCACGCAGACAGGCAGACCAAAGACTTCGAGCGCATCAAGGATGCCGCTGTGAGTATCGGGCATCCCCCAACCCTGCACCTCCCCCAGCCCATAGGCGAAGAAGGACAGCGGACGCCGGGCGGTGATGCCGGGATCGAGCTGGCGCAGACTGCCGGCCGCCGCGTTGCGGGGATTCACGAAGACCTTCTGGCCTGCGGCCTCCTGGGCCGCATTGAAGCGCTCGAATTCGTCCCGCCGCATGTAGATCTCGCCGCGCACCTCCAGCACCGGCGGCGCCTCACCCTTGAGGCGCAAGGGAATCTGGCGCACGGTGCGCACGTTGGCGGTGACATCCTCGCCGGTGCTGCCGTCGCCACGGGTGGCGGCCTGTACCAGGAGGCCGTGCTCATAGCGCAGGTTGATGGCCAGGCCATCGAACTTGAGCTCGGCCGCATAGGTGATGGGAGGCGCGGCCTCGTCGAGGCCGAGGGCCCGGCGCACCCGCGCATCGAAGGTCAGGGCGCCCTGCTCGGTGGTGTCCGTCTCGGTGCGGATCGACAGCATCGGCACCACGTGGGCCACCGGGGCCAGCTCGGAGGCCGGCTGGCCGCCGACCCGCCGGGTCGGCGAATCGGAGGTGATCAGTTCGGGGAATTCGTCCTCCAGGGCCTGCAGGGCCTGGAAGAGTCGGTCGTACTCGGCGTCCGGCACAGTGGGCGCGTCGAGCACGTAATAGGCGTATTCGTGGCGTTCGAGTTCCTCGCGCAGGGCCGCCGCCCGGGCGCGGGCCTCTTCAGGGACCGTCATCGACCGCCTGCGTCAGGAGAACAGACGGCGGGCCAGCGCAGAGCCCGGCGCGATGCCGTACTCGGCCATCTGGCCCTGGTACTGCTCGATCTGGGCCCGGATCAGGCCGGCCGCCTTTTCGCCGAAGGGCGAACGGTTGTCATCCACCACGGCACCGTTGAGCGCCTCGGCCAGTTGCTGGGCCAGCGCCATCATGCGGTCGAAGGTCTTCACACCGTCCGCCACCCGTGGCACGTCGACGCTCAGGGTGACGCCTTGAGTGGTCAGCGTACGCATCTCCTCGGCCACAAAGACACCCGGCTCCAGGTTGCTCAGCACAAACTGACTGTTGCCCGTTTCGTCGAGCGCGTGGAAACAGCCATCGGTCAGCAGCTCCAGCCCGGCCGCCTCGGCCAGGCCACGCAGCTTGGTGCCCGGGAACGGCAGATCACGGGCCACCACATTGACGCCGATCTGGATATCCACCCCTGCGCAGAAACGATCGAGCTCGGCCGCCTGGGCCACGGATTCACCGCGCGCAGGCAGCGACGGGATCGCCATGAAGATGTCACACATGTGCTGCAGACCATCGCCCAGACGGGCCAGATCGGCGTCGGAAGCCGGCCCGCGACGATCCACCAGCTGAAGCGCCGCACAGACCCAGTGATAGGTGCCACCACTGTTGGGTCCGACCACCTCCCAGCGATTGTCGGAATCGGAAAAACCGAACCAGCGCACCGGCTTGGCAATGCCCTCGAGCTGCTGGGCTGCGGCCTGCCACAAGCGGCCGGCCACGACGGGCTCGATGGACTCGATGCGCACGACCCAGTCTGCACGCTCGTCCACGTCCGAAGGCAGCAGCGGCGGCACGCGGCGGGCGCTGGCATCCTTCACCGCCTTGGCACTGGGTGGCACACGCGGGCTGGGCTCGGCGCCGATCACCGGCTCGACACGCTCGGGCTTCAGCACCCCTGCGGGCAGCTCGCTCAGCACGGGCTCCTGGACCACCGGCGTGGCCGCCTCGATGGCCTTGCGCTGCTTGCGCTCCTGCCATTTGTTGAAGGCGAAGATGCCAACGACGACGACACCGCCGACGCCGACCAGACCCATTTGCAACTCACTGATTGCCATCGATTTCCCTTGTTTCCGATCAGGCTGCGACAGATTCTGCCAGCCGCAGCGCTTCCTCGATATCCACTTCCACGACCCGCGACACGCCCTGTTCCTGCATCGTCACGCCAACCAGCTGCTGCGCGATCTCCATGGTGATCTTGCTGTGGCTGATGAACACGAACTGGGTCTGCGACGACATCCGCTTGACCATCTGGCAGTAGCGCTCGGTGTTCGAGTCGTCGAGAGGTGCATCGACCTCGTCCAGCATGCAGAAGGGTGCGGGATTGAGCTGGAACATGGAGAACACCAGCGCAATGGCCGTCAGGGCCTTCTCGCCGCCCGAAAGCAGCTGGATCGAACTGTTTTTCTTGCCCGGCGGCTGGGCCACGATGGAGATCCCCGCATCGAGGATCTCATCGCCGGTGAGCACCAGCCTTGCCTCGCCCCCACCGAACAGCATGGGAAAGAGACTGCCGAAATGACGATTAACCGTATTGTACGTCTCTTGAAGCTGCTCACGCGTCTCCCTGTCGATACGCCGGATCGCATCCTCCAGCGTATCGATGGCACCCAGCAGATCTTCAGTCTGGGTATCCAGGTAGGTTTTGCGCTCCACTGCAGACTTCAACTCGTCAAGCGCCGCGAGGTTGACCGGCCCCAGCTCGGCGATCTCCCGGCCCAGTCGCGCGACCTCGCGCTGCAGCGAACCTTCCTTGATGTCCGGGGTGAGCAGCGGCAGCAGTGCCGCCTCGTCGGCCTGGGCTTCTTCAAGGCGCGCTGCATGCTGGCTTTCGGCCATGTCGGCCGCCTGCACCTTCAAGCGCAGATCGGCCACCCGCTCCCGCTGCGGCGCGGCGGCGTGCTCGGTGCGCTGACGGTCCTCCTCCAGCGTGCGCAGCTGGCCATTGACGCCTTCCAGCAGATTGCGGCTCTCGGCCAGGGCAGCCTCCCGCTCACCGCGTAGCGCCAGCGTTTCCTGCAGGCGCTCCGACACCGAGGCTTCGTCGATCTCCATGAGGCTCTCACGACGCTCCTGCAACTCCTCGTCGATGCGCTGCAACTGTTCGCCGGCGAGCGCCCGGTTGCGCGAGATGTCTTCGAGCTTGCTGGTGCACTCGCGCTCCGAGTGGCGGGCCTCCTGCAGCTCACGGGCCAGCGCCTGCTCCAGCGCGCGGGTCTCCCGCAGGCTGCTCTCCCGCTCCCGGCGCACCGCCTCGGCGGCATCCAGGCGGTCCCGCTGCAGGTCGGCGAGCTCGCGGCTGCGCTCGAGTTCTGCCTCTGCACGCATCAGGCGATCCTGTTCGGCCTGCTCCGCGTGACCGATCTCGTCCAGATCCCTGTCGATCTGGCTGCAGCGCTCCTCGTAGCGCTGACGCGCCTGGTTGAGCTTGAGCACCTCCACCTGCTCGGCATGGACCCGTGCCTGCAGGGCCTGCGCCTCGCGGCGCTGACTGGTCAGATCATCCTGCAGGCGGGTCGCCAGCGCCTCCGCCTCGGCCATGCGCTCACGCGCCTGGACGGCCTCTTCCTGGGCAGCCTCCACCTCGAGGGCCAGTTGCTCGATCTCCCGCTGGCGTTCGATCACACCATGGGTCCGGGCATCGGGGGCATAGTGGGTCAGTGCATGGCGGTCCAGCAGCCGGCCCTCGCGGGACACCAGCAGGCATCCGGGCTCGAGCGTGTCGCGACGGTCAAGCCACTCGGCCATGTCCTGCACCACGTGCACACCGGCCAGCCACGCCGTCAGCACCGGCTCCAGCCCGCCTTCGGCCCGCACCAGATCGCGCAGCGGGCGGGTACCTGCAGGGGAGTGCGCTGCGGCTGTCGTGGCCGTGGGCGCCCCCGGCAGCAGGAAGCTCACCGCCCCCGGCACCTTGTCGCCCAAGGCTGCCAGCGCGGCGCGGCCATCCTCGGCAGGCAGGGCACCCAGGCGTTCGCGCAGCACGGCCTCGACCGCCAGCTCCCAGCCTGCTTCCACGTTGAGGCGCTGCCACAGGGGTTTGAGCCCCTCGAGATGGTGCCTGCGCAGCCATTCGCCCAACTGCCCCTGGGCCTGGACCTTGTGCTGCAGCTGCACCAGGGCCTCACGGCGGGCGCGCAGTTCGGTGGCACGCTTCTGGGCCTGCCGCTCCACCTCCAGGGCCTGTTTCAAAGCCTGCTGGGCCTCGGGCAGGCGGGCGCCGCCTTCCGAGATCCGGGCCTGGGCCTGCTCCAGACAGAGCTCCAGCTCTTCCAGCGCAGCCTCCCGTTCGGCGGCCAGCCGCAGGTCCGGCGCCAGCACCGCGGCCTGCTCCTGCTGCAGGCGGGCACGCCGCTGGGCGAGCGTGTCCAGGCTGCGCTGACTGCTCTGTCGGTGGGTATCCTCGACCCGGATCTGCTGCTCGGCCTGGTTGAGCTCGCGGCGTACGGCCGCCGCCGTGGCATCCGCGGTCTGCAGGGCTTCCTCGGCTTCGGGCAGGCGATCGCTGAGTTCGGCATGGCGAGCCTCCGCCTGCTCGGCCCGCAAGGCGGCGTGCTCAAGCAGGCCCTGCCAGCGCTCCGCCTCACCGGACAGCCCTTCGAGCTGGGCGCGCCATTGGGCGTCATCCCGCTCCAGCTGGGCCAGACGACTTTCGAGGATGCGCCGGCTGTCCCGCAAGCGGGCCAGCTCCCCTTCCAGGCGGGTCAGCTCGGAGCTGACCGCAAACAGGGCCGACTGGGCGAGCTGCACGCCTTCGTTGGCCTCCAGCTGGGATTCGCGCACCGCCTCGAGCTGGGCCTCCAGCTCCTGCAGGCGGCTCGAATCGGCCTCGATGCGCCGCGTGGCGTCGGCCAGTTCCCCGGAGAGCCGTGCCTTCTCGGCACGGGCTTCGTAGCATTTGAGCAACCACAGCAGATTCTGCCGCTCGGACAGACTGGCATTGAGCTGGCGGTACTTCTCGGCCACGGCGGCCTGAGCCTCCAGCTTGCCGATCTGCTGCCCCAGCTCATTGCGGATGTCGTCCAGACGCGTCAGGTTGTCGCGGGCATCCGACAGGCGCCCTTCGGTTTCCTTGCGCCGCTCCCGGTATTTGGTGACCCCCGCGGCCTCCTCCAGAAAGCCGCGCACCTCCTCCGGTTTGGCTTCGATGATGCGCGAGATCATGCCCTGCTCGATGATCGCGTAGGCCCGCGGCCCCAGGCCGGTGCCCAGGAACAGGTCGATCACATCCTTGCGGCGAACCTGCGTCCCGTTGATGAAATAGGTGGACTCGCCACTTCGGTCGAGCACACGCTTCACCGCCACCTCGGCATAGGGCTTCCACTGCCCCGCCGCCTTGCCCTCGGCGTTGTCGAAGACCAGTTCAACGCTGGCCCGCGACACCGGCTTGCGGGTCGTCGAGCCGTTGAAGATCACGTCCATCATGGACCCGCCGCGCAGGGCCGAGGCCCGCGACTCGCCCAGCACCCAGCGCACCGCATCGATGATGTTGGACTTGCCGCACCCATTGGGGCCCACCACCCCCACCAGATTTCCAGGCGTGAGGACGGTTGTCGGGTCGACAAAGGTCTTGAAACCGGCAAGCTTGAGTTTGGCCAGGCGCACGTGGAAACCGGGAGAAGTAAGGCGTCAGGGAGGTGGAAAGGTGTTCGGACCGGGTTTATATGCTGCATCGCCGCATCGACGGCGGCCGCTATAATACCACTCGCGAAAAAAGCGGCCAGCCAGCTCCGCCAACATGGCTTCCGGAAGCCTGCCGAGCCCGCCCGGCGTGACTCACCGCCGATGCCAAATTCATCCCCACGCCCGCCCAGGGCCGACTACAGGACCCCATCCGAACGTGAACCCGCATCTTCAGGCGCTCCACCCCTACCCCTTCGAGAAACTCCGTGCCCTCTTTGAAGGGATCACACCGCCTGCCGGCCTTGCGCCGATCCGCCTGTCCATCGGCGAGCCACAGCACGCCACGCCGGACTTCATCCGCCAGGCCCTGGTGGACAACCTGGGCGGCCTCGCCAACTATCCGACCACCCAGGGTTCCGATGCCCTGCGCCAGTCCATCGCCAACTGGCTGCAGCGCCGCTACGGCCTGCCGTCGGTCAAGGCCGCCAGCCAGGTGCTGCCGGTCAATGGCTCACGGGAAGCGCTGTTCGCCTTTGCGCAGTGCATCATCGACGGTAGCCAGCCTGACGCCCTCGTGGTGTGCCCCAACCCCTTCTACCAGATCTACGAAGGGGCGGCCTACCTGGCCGGCGCCCGGCCCTACTTCATCAACAACCTGCCCGGCGACAACTTCGGCTCGAACTTCGCGGCCGTGCCCGAGGCAGACTGGAAGCGGGTCCAATTGGTCTATGTATGCTCGCCGGGCAACCCCACCGGTCGTGTGCTGTCCCTCGACGAGTGGAAGCAGCTCTTCGAGCTGTCCGACCGCTACGGCTTCGTGATCGCCGCCGACGAGTGCTACTCGGAGATCTACTTCGACGACACCAAGCTCCCGATCGGCGGCCTGGAGGCGGCCCACCGCCTGGGCCGCAGCGATTTCCGCAACGTGGTGATGTTCTCCAGCCTGTCCAAGCGCTCCAACGTACCCGGCATGCGCTCGGGCTTCGTCGCCGGAGATGCCGACATCCTCAAGCGCTTCCTGCTCTATCGCACCTACCACGGCTGCGCCATGAGCCCGTCGGTCCAGGCTGCCTCAGCCGCCGCCTGGGACGACGAGGCCCACGTGGCCGAGAACCGTCGCCAGTACCGGGAAAAGTTCGCGGTGGTGACACCCATCATCGCCGCCCACCTGGATGTCGCCCTGCCCGATGCAGGCTTCTACCTGTGGGCCAACGTGTCCCGCCTCGGCCTGAGCGACACCGAGTTCGCCCGGCGTCTGCAGGCCGAATATAATGTAACGGTGCTGCCGGGCTCCTACCTCGCCCGTGAGGCCCACGGCGTCAATCCCGGCGCAGGTTTCGTCCGCATCGCTCTGGTCGCCGACCTGGACGAATGTGTCGAGGCCGCCGGTCGTATCGCCGCTTTCGCCCAACAACTTTCGAACAATTCATGACCGTACCCATGCACATCATGCCCCATCACGAGAACCCCTTTGCCGCGCTGATCGAAGAACTCTGGGAGCGCCGCACCGACCTGTCGGCCGCCACCGTCACCCCCGAGCAGCTCGAAGCCATCGAGCACGTGATCGAAGAACTCGATCAGGGCAAGCTCCGGGTCGCCGAGAAGATCAACGGTGAGTGGGTCACCCACCAGTGGATCAAGAAGGCCGTGCTGCTGTACTTCCGCACCCATGACAACAAGGTCATGGAAGGCGGCGACACCCGCTACTTCGACAAGGTGCCGACCAAGTTCGACAACTACGACGCCCATGATTTTGCCACCGGCGGCTTCCGCGTTGTGCCGAATGCCGTGGCGCGCAAGGGCAGCTTCATCGGCAAGGGCGTGGTGCTGATGCCCTCCTACGTGAACATCGGCGCCTACGTCGGCGAAGGCACCATGGTGGACACCTGGGCCACCGTCGGCTCCTGTGCCCAGATCGGCAAGAACGTCCACCTCTCCGGCGGCGTCGGCATCGGCGGCGTGCTCGAGCCCCTGCAGGCCAACCCGACCATCATCGGTGACAACTGCTTCATCGGCGCCCGCTCCGAAGTGGTCGAAGGCGTGATCGTCGAGGACAACTGCGTCATCTCCATGGGCGTGTACATCGGCCAGAGCACCAAGATCTACGACCGGGCCACCGGTGAGGTCATCTACGGCCGCGTGCCTGCCGGTTCCGTGGTGGTCAGCGGCAACCTGCCGTCCGCCGACGGCAAGTACAGCCTCTACTGCGCCGTGATCGTCAAGAAGGTGGACGCCCAGACCCGCGCCAAGACCAGCATCAACGAACTGCTGCGCGACTGACCTTTACCCCCCGGGCCGCCGCACTGCCGCGGTGGCCCGCCGATCCGGGCCGCCCGATGATCATCGACAAGCTCTTCGCCCTGATGGCCGAGAAGAAGGCCTCGGACATCTTCATTACCGTTGGCACCCCGATCCACATCAAGATCGACGGCAATACCCTGCCCATCAACCAGCAGGCCATGGATCCGACGATGATCCACCGCATGGCCTACGAGATGATGACGCCCGAACAGGCCGAGCGCTTCGAGCGACTCAAGGAGATGAATCTCTCCTTCGGGCGGCGCGACATGGGCAACTTCCGGATCAACATCTTCTGGCAGCGCAACAGCATCGCCATCGTGGTGCGCTACATCCTCGGCGAGATCCCGCGGCTCGACTCCCTGGGCCTGCCGTCGATCCTCGGCGACGTCATCATGGAGAAGCGCGGCCTCGTGCTGGTGGTGGGCGCGACCGGGTCCGGCAAGTCCACCACCATCGCATCGATGCTGGACCACCGCAACGAGAACCGCTCCGGCCACATCCTCACCATCGAGGATCCGATCGAATACCTGTTCAAGCACAAGATGTCGCTGGTCAACCAGCGGGAGATCGGTGCCGACACCCTCGACTGGCAGAACGCTCTGCGCAATGCCATGCGCCAGGCCCCCGACTGCATCCTGATCGGCGAAATCCGCGACCGCGAGACCATGCAGGCCGCCCTCGCCTACGCCCAGACCGGCCACCTGTGCCTGGCCACCCTGCACGCCAACAACGCCTACCACGCACTCAACCGGATCTTCAGCTTCTTCCCGATGGACGGACGCGCCCTGCTGTCCCTCGACCTGGCCGCAACGCTCAAGTGCATCATCTCCCAGCGCCTGGTCAAGCGGCCCGATGGTGGCCGCACGCCCACGGTCGAGATCCTGCTGAACACCCGCCAGGTGGCCGAACTCATCGAGCGCGGCGAAATCTCCGGCATCCGCGAAGCCATGGAGCAGAGCCTGGCCCAGGGGTCCCGCACCTTCGAGCAGGACCTCTTCCGGCTGTACAAGGAAAAGGTCATCACCCTGGACGAAGCATTGGCCAACGCCGACTCGCCCACCAACCTGTCCTGGCTCATCAACAACGCCCAGTTCAGCAACGGCAACAGCGAAAAGACCAACACGCGCACGCCGTCCTCCATCGATTTCGAGCAGACAGATCCGGAGGGGGCTTCCTTCCGCGAATTCACCCTCGAACTCGACGACGACTGACAACTATATCCTCCCCGACATGACCGCACCCCAGACTGCAGGGAATCCCACCCTGGCCCTCGCCTGTGAACTGATTGCCCGTCCTTCCGTCACCCCGGAAGATGCCGGCTGCCTCGACCTCATCGCCAGCCGCCTCGCGCCCCTCGGCTTCGTCTGCGAACGCATCGACGGCGGCGGCGTGGCCAACCTGTGGGCCCGACGTGGTACGGCCCGCCCTCTGGTAGTGTTCGCCGGCCACACCGATGTGGTGCCCACCGGCCCCCTCGAATCCTGGCACTCCGACCCCTTCACGCCCAGCGTGCGCGACGGCCTGCTGTACGGACGCGGAGCCGCCGACATGAAGTCCTCCCTGGCCGGCTTCGTGACGGCCATCGAAGCCTTTGTGGCGGCCAATCCAGACCATCCGGGCTCCATCGCCCTGCTCCTCACCTCCGACGAGGAAGGCGACGCCACGCATGGCACGACGCTGGTGGTCGAGACCCTCAAGGCGCGGGGTGAAACCCTCGACTACTGCATCGTCGGCGAACCCACCTCGGTGGACACCCTGGGCGACATGATCAAGAACGGCCGGCGCGGCAGCCTGTCCGGCAAGCTCACCGTCAAGGGCGTGCAGGGCCATATCGCCTACCCGCACCTGGCACGGAACCCGATCCACCTGGCGGCACCGGCGCTGGCCGAACTCGCCGCCGTGAAGTGGGATGAGGGCAACGAGTACTTCCCTCCCACCTCCTGGCAGATGTCCAACATCAAGGCCGGCACCGGTGCCACCAACGTCATCCCCGGCACCCTGGAGGTGATGTTCAACTTCCGCTTCGCCACCGTGCACACCGCCGATGAGCTCAAGGCCAAGGTCCATGCCATCCTGGACAGCCACGGCCTCGACTACGATCTGGCCTGGACCCTCGGCGGCAAGCCCTTCCTGACCCCCCGTGGCGCGCTGGTGGCCGCCATGGAGGACGCCGTGCGCGACACCCTGGGCCTGACGCCTGAGCTGTCCACCACCGGCGGCACCTCGGACGGCCGCTTCATCGCGGAGATCTGCCCGCAGGTCGCCGAGTTCGGGCCGGTCAATGCAACGATCCACAAGCTCAACGAGTGCATCTCTGTCGACGCCGTTGCCCCCCTGTCGGACATCTACCGGCGCATCCTTGAAAACCTGCTGACCCGATCGGAAACGGCATGACCCACGACGACCACGACACCCCCTTCGACGACGAGCACCACGAGCACGAGCATGGCCCCCTGGCCGAGCTCGTCACCGTTCGCGACTGGATCCGCTACGCCGTGACCCGCTTCAACCGGGCCGGCTGCTTCTACGGTCACGGCCTGCAGGACGCCTATGACGAAGCGGTGTACCTGGTGCTCCACACCCTCGCCCTGCCCCTCGATCGGCTCGACCCCTTCCTGGACGCCTGCATCCCCAGCGACGAGCGGGAGGCCATCTACGAGGTCATCGAGAAGCGCGCGGTCGACCGCCTGCCTGCCGCCTACATCACCGGCGAGGCCTGGCTGGGCGACTTCCGCTTCCAGGTGGACCCGCGGGTCATCATTCCCCGCTCCTACTTCGCCGAATTGCTGCAGGACGGCTTCAGCCCCTGGATCCAGGACCCCGAGGCGGTAAGCCTGGCGATGGACATGTGCACGGGCTCAGGCTGCCTTGCCATCCTGATGGCCCACGCCTTCCCCAACGCCCACATCGTCGCCGTGGACATCTCCGAAGACGCCCTCGATGTGGCCCGCGCCAACATCGCTGACTACGGGCTCGAAGATCGCATCACCCTGGTGCTCT
This sequence comes from Zoogloea sp., assembly GCA_017309145.1. Classification (GTDB taxonomy): domain Bacteria; phylum Pseudomonadota; class Gammaproteobacteria; order Burkholderiales; family Rhodocyclaceae; genus Zoogloea. The sequence continues at coordinate 19,656 of JAFLDU010000013.1, forward strand.
CCGATGGCTTCAAGGCAGTCCCGGAGCAGGCCTTCGACTTCATCCTCAGCAACCCGCCCTACGTGACCCGTGAGGCCATGGAGGCGCTGCCCCCGGAATACCTGCATGAACCCGGACTAGCCCTGGGGTCGGGGGAGGATGGACTCGACCTGGTGCGCAAGCTGCTCGCCGATGCCTCCCGCTACCTCAAGCCAGAGGGCATTCTGGCCGTAGAGGTGGGCCATAACAGGTCCATCATGGATGATGCGTTCCCGCAACTCGCACCGACCTGGCTCTCTGCCCCGAGTGGTGATGACAAAGTGTTTTTGCTGACTGCCGGTCAATTGTTGTAAAAGTCACCAAATTTGCTAATTTGATCAAGTCTTTTCCAGCCGTGCCGTACTTATGATCTTGCTTGGGGCTGAATCACAATTCAGCCCCTCATCCGATGCGAATCGAAAAAAACACAAAAGCAAGATCAAGGAGTCTATATGGCGACCGATCGCCCCATCCTCCTCGTTGAGGACAACCCCGACGACGAAGCCCTGACCCTCAGGGCATTCAGCAAAAACAAGATTGCCAACCAGGTCGTCGTGGCCAGAGACGGTGTCGAGGCGCTCGACTACCTTTTCTGCAGCGGGCAATACTCGAACCGGGACAGCCTCATCATGCCGGCCTTTGTGCTGCTTGACCTGAAGCTGCCGCGTATCGATGGACTGGAGGTGCTACGGCGTATCCGGGCCGACGAAAGGACAGCCCTGTTGCCGGTGGTGGTGCTGACGACCTCGAAGGAGCACCAGGACATCTTCGAGGCCTATCGACTGGGCGCCAACAGTTACATCCGCAAACCGGTGGATTTCGAGCGTTTCCTGCAGGCGGTGGGGCAATTGGGGCTCTACTGGCTGTCCCTCAATGAACCCTCCGATCCGGGCTCGCGCTGAGCCGCAGGTCCTACAACAGGCTTTCGATGTCTTCACCCAGGGCGGCGGGTGAAGTCGTCGGAGCGTAGCGATGCACGGGCAACCCCGCCCGATTGATCAGAAACTTGGTGAAATTCCACTTGATGGCCTGACTGCCCAGCACACCGGGGCAAGCGGCCTTCAGGTATTTGAACAGCGGATGCGCCCCATCCCCATTCACGTCCACCTTGTCGGCCATCACGAAGCTGACGCCGAAATTCCGCTGACAGAAGCGGCCTATCTCCTCTGCACCAGCGGGCTCCTGGGCACCGAACTGATTGCACGGAAAACCCACCACGACCAGCCCCCGGCCGGAGTAGGCCTCATGAAGCGCCTGCAGGCCCGCATACTGGGGCGTGAACCCGCAGTGGCTGGCCGTATTGGCGATCAGGATGACCCGCCCCCTGAAATCCGAAAAGCGGATCAGGTCGCCGGAAAGGCCCCGGGCTTCAAAGCCCAGAACGCCTTCGTCCGGCACGGCAAGATTCACTCCACTTCCTCGATCCAGGCCTGCTGAATGGCTTCCAGCACGCGCTCACCGCAGTGCTTCGGGTCGTCGTCGAACTCAGGCAAGGCCATGACCCACTTCATCAGATCGACAAAGTTGAGCTTGAGGGGATCTACATCCGGGTGGGCCTCGGACAGTTGGATCGCGATCTCCTGAACTTCAGTCCACTTCATCCCCGCTTACCTTCCTTGACCATGTTGATGGAGTATTTCGGAATCTCGACCGTCAGCGGCGTCTCGCCGATGATGGCCTGACAGGACAGACGGGAGGTCGGCTCCAGGCCCCAGGCCTTGTCGAGCAGATCCTCCTCCAGTTCTTCGGCAGCCTCGAGGCTGTTGAAGCCATCCCGCACCACCACGTGACAGGTGGTACAGGCGCAGGATTTCTCGCAGGCGTGATCGATCAGGATGTCGTTGTTGAGCAATGCGTCACAGATCGACTGGCCGGGTTCAGCCTCGATCACGGCCCCCTCGGGGCACAGCTCCACATGGGGGAGCACAATCAGTGTGGTCATTTTGTCTTCTTCAATCCGTCCGGTTCAGATCCGGAGGTCTTCAATCTTGTGGCCCGCCAGGGCCCCGCGAATGCTCTTGTCCATGCGCCGGGAAGCGAACTCGTTGGAAGCCCGGTTGAAGCTCTCCAGCTGGATCTTGATGGCCCGCACATCCTGCCCCTGAGCCGCTTCACGGAGCGCAGCGATGGCCGTATCGAGGGCAGCCCTCTCAGCGGCATCGAGCAGGCTACCATCGGATGCCAGGGCCCTCTCGGTCGCCTCCAGCACCCGCTCCGCCTCCACCTGCTGCTCCTTGAGCGATCGAGCCTCCATGTCGTCCCGGGCATGCTCGAAACCGGATTTCAGCATGTCAGCGATCTCGTGGTCCGCCAGGCCGTAGGAAGGCTTGACCTCGACACGGGCCTCGACACCGGTGGTCTGCTCGCGGGCCGACACCGACAGCAGGCCGTCCGCATCCACCTGGAAAGTCACGCGGATCCGCGCCGCTCCGGCCACCATCGGTGGGATGCCGCGAAGTTCGAAACGCGCCAGGGACCGACAGGCCGAGACCAGCTCGCGTTCGCCCTGGACCACATGACAAACCATGGCCGTCTGACCGTCCTTGAAGGTGGTGAAGTCCTGAGCGCGCGCTGTGGGGATGGTGGAATTGCGCGGAATGATCTTCTCGACCAGCCCGCCCATCGTCTCGATGCCAAGCGACAGGGGGATCACGTCGAGGAGCAGCCACTCCTCTTCCGCAGCGCGGTTGCCCGCCAGTACATTGGCCTGCATGGCCGCACCGATGGCCACCACGGTGTCAGGGTCGAGGTTGGTGAGGGGCGCCTGGCCGAAGAACTCACCCACCATCTGCTGCACATGCGGCATGCGAGTGGCGCCACCGACCATCACCACGCCCTTGACCTCCTCGGGCTCGAGACCTGCATCGCGGAGCGCCTTGCGCACCGGCTTGAGGGTCTTCGAGACCAGGTTGCGGGTGATGTCGACAAACACATCCCGATGCACCACAAGATCCACCTCGTCGCCACTCTCGAGGGTCATCCGGACCGGCACCGACTCGTCGAGGGTCAGGCGCTCCTTCACCTCACGGGCCTTGATCAGCAGACGGCGGGAATCCCGGTCGGAAGGCAGCGAGATGCTGGCGTTCTCGAGCATCCAGCAGAACAGGCGGTGGTCGAAATCGTCCCCCCCCAGCGATGCATCGCCGTTGGTGGCCACCACCTCGAAGACCCCGCGCGACAGGCGCAGGATGGAGATGTCGAAGGTCCCGCCCCCCAGGTCGTAAACGGCATACACGCCTTCCGAGGCGTTCTCGAGACCATACGCGATGGCGGCAGCGGTCGGCTCGTTGAGCAGGCGCAGCACGTTGAGGCCGGCCAGCCGGGCCGCATCCTTGGTGGCCTGGCGCTGGGCATCATCGAAGTAGGCCGGCACCGTGATGACCACTCCGGTCAGCTCACCGCCAAGGCTGCGTTCGGCACGGATGCGCAGGTCACGAAGGATCTCGGCCGACACCTCGACCGGGCTCTTGACGCCCTGCACCGTGCGCAGGCGCACCATGCCTTCGGCGTCGACGAAATCGTAGGGCATGGTCTCCACGTGGGAGACATCCTTCAGGCCGCGCCCCATCAGGCGTTTGACCGAAGCAATGGTGTTACGGGGATCGATGGCCAGCGCCGCCTGGGCTTTGCGGCCGACCGCAATGTGTCCGTCGGGCAGGTAATGCACGATGGACGGCAACAGGGTCTTGCCTTCGTCGTCCTGCAGGCACTGGGGCACGCCATTGCGCACCGTCGCGACCAGCGAATTGGTAGTCCCCAGGTCGATCCCCACCGCCAGCCGGTGCTGGTGCGGTTCGGTGGACATCCCCGGTTCGGATATTTGCAGCAGGGCCATCAGGATTCCAGCGCCGTCAAGGCGTCATTGATTTCGTGTTGCAGCTTCTCGAGAAACTTCAGCCGGCGTACCGTATCCGCGGCAAGCGCAAGATCCTTGCGCTCATCCAGGGCGGATGCGAGCCGGGCGACCAGATCGCGGCTGCTGGCACGCAGGCGCTGGGACAGCTCCTCGAGGGTGTCCTCATCCGCCGCCTCACGGGCCTCGCCGAGAGCCTCCCGCCACTCCATCTGCTCCATCAGGAACTCCGGAGACATCGCGGTATTGGTCTCGAAGGCCGGATCGACCCCCTGCATCTCAAGCAGATACTGCCCTCTCGCCAGCGGCGTCTTGAGCGTCCGGAAGGCTTCGTTGGCATGGGTCGCCCACTGCATCGACAGGCGCTTGTCCGCGTCGGGCAGATGGGCGAAGCGGTCCGGATGAACCTTGGCCTGGATGTCCAGATAGGCCTGTTCCAGCCTCGCCACGTCGATGGCGAAACTCACAGGCAAGCCAAAGAGGGCGAAATAGTCCTGCTTCAGATCCAGCATGTCAAACCTTCCGCCCGAAAGGCCGGGCAAACGGAAACGCGGTGGGTTCAGACTCAGACGGTGAAGCTCTCGCCGCAGCCGCACTCGCCCTTCACGTTCGGGTTGTTGAACTTGAAGCCCTCGTTGAGGCCTTCCCGGACGAAGTCCAGCTCGGTCCCATCCATGTAGGGCAGGCTTTTCGGGTCGATCAGGACCTTCAGGCCATGGCTTTCGAAAACGACATCCTCGGCGGTGACCTCATCAGCAAACTCCAGCTTGTAGGCCATGCCGGAGCACCCCGAGGTACGGACGCCGAGGCGGATGCCGACGCCCTTGCCACGCTTGGCGAGAAAATTGCCGATGTGGTTTGCAGCCTTCTCGGACAGGGTCACTGCCATGATCTCGGTTCCTTTCAGACGTTGTGCTTCTTTTTATAGTCTTCGACAGCCGCCTTGATGGCGTCCTCGGCCAGGATCGAGCAGTGGATCTTGACCGGCGGCAGCGCCAGTTCTTCGGCGATGGCGGTGTTCTTGATCTCCAGGGCCTGGTCGAGGGACTTGCCCTTCACCCATTCGGTGACCAGCGAGCTGGAGGCGATGGCCGAGCCGCAGCCGTAGGTCTTGAACTTGGCGTCCTCGATGATGCCGTCCTTGCCCACCTTGATCTGCAGCTTCATCACGTCGCCGCAGGCCGGTGCGCCGACCATGCCGGTGCCGACATCTTCGTCTTCCTTGCCGAAAGCACCGACGTTACGGGGGTTTTCGTAGTGGTCGAGGACCTTTTCGCTGTATGCCATTTTCGTTCTCCTGTCAGTGCGCAGCCCACTGCACGGTGTTCAGATCGATGCCTTCCTTGAACATGTCCCACAGGGGGGACAGCTCGCGGAGCTTGCCGATCTTGCGTCGCAGCAGGTCGATGGTGTAATCGACTTCCTCGACCGTCGTGAAGCGGCCGATGGTGAAACGGATCGAGCTGTGGGCCAGCTCGTCGTTGCGGCCCAGGGCACGCAACACGTAGGACGGCTCCAGGCTGGCCGAGGTGCAGGCCGAGCCGCTGGACACCGCGATGTCCTTGATCGCCATGATCAGCGACTCGCCTTCGACATAGGCGAAGCTGATGTTCAGGTTGTGCGGGACCCGATGGGTCAGGTCGCCGTTGACAAAGGTTTCCTCGATGGTGGTCAGGCCGGCCAGCAGACGGTCGCGCAGGGCACCGACGCGCTGGTTCTCCTCGGCCATTTCGAGGCGGGCCAGACGGAAGGCCTCACCCATGCCGACGATCTGGTGAGTGGCCAGCGTGCCCGAACGCAGGCCACGCTCATGACCGCCACCGTGCATCTGGGCCTCCAGGCGCACGCGGGGCTTGCGACGCACGTACAGGGCACCGACACCCTTGGGGCCGTAGGTCTTGTGGGCACTGAAGGACATCAGGTCAACCTTCAGCTTGCTCAGGTCGATCTCGACCTTGCCGGTGGCCTGCGCAGCGTCCACATGGAAGACGATCCCCTTCTCCCGGCAGATCTCACCGATCTCGGCGATGGGCTGAACCACGCCGACTTCGTTATTCACGAACATCACGGAGATCACGGTGGTGTCGGGGCGGATCGCCGCCTTGAGCACATCGAGGTCCAGCAAGCCATCCTCGCGGACGTCAAGATAGGTGGCCTCGAAACCCTGGCGCTCCAGCTCGCGGACGGTGTCCAGCACGGCCTTGTGCTCGGTCTTCACCGTGATGATGTGCTTGCCCTTGCCAGAATAGAAATGGGCCGCGCCCTTGATGGCCAGGTTGTTGGATTCGGTCGCACCGGAGGTCCAGATGATCTCCTTGGGATCGGCGCCGACCAGGGCCGCCACTTCCTCACGGGCTTCCTCGACAGCCTTCTCTGCCGTCCAACCATAGGAATGGCTACGGGACGCCGGGTTGCCGAACAGCTCCGTGAGGTACGGAATCATCTTCTCGGCCACACGGGGGTCTACCGGCGTGGTCGCCGAGTAATCGAGGTAGATCGGAAACTTCAGCATCTTCATCTTCTCCGTACTGCAAAAATTGGTGTCGTCCCAGGAACTTAGACCGCCATGGCAGTCAGGGTTCGAAGCTTGGCGAGATTCTCGCCGAGTGCTGCCAAAAATCCATCCACATCCTGGCGCGTGTTGCCGGCGCCCAGGCTGACCCGCACCGCCGACCGCGCCAGCTCCGTCTCCACCCCCATGGCCAGCAGGGTATGAGAGGGCTCCGGGTTGGCGCTGGAGCAGGCAGAACCACTGGCTACGGCAAAGCCCGCCCGGTCCAGCTTGGCCACCAGGGTCTCCCCGTCGATGCCGTCCAGCCCGAAAAAGCAGGTGTTCGGCAGCCGCGGGGCCGCCTCGGAGAAGATCCGCGCGCCCAGCGCGACCAGACCGCGCTCCAGTTGCTCACGCAAGGCAGCAAGGCGCCCCGCTCGCTCGACCAGCCCCGCCGCAGCCTGCTCGCAGGCCACGCCGAAGCCGACGATCGCCATCACGTTCTCGGTGCCGGAACGCAGATTGCGCTCCTGGCCGCCCCCCGCCACCAGCGGCGCCAGCTCGACCCGCTTGTCCAGCACCAGCGCACCTGCGCCGATCGGACCACCGAGCTTGTGTGACGACAGGCTCAGTCCATGCACGCCGAGGCGTCGAAAATCGACCTCAATCTTGCCCAGGGCCTGCACCGCGTCGCAGTGCATCCATGCCCCACCTGCCCGCACCTCCGCCGCCAAGGCGGGAATGTCCTGGAGCACACCGGTCTCGTTGTTGGCGAGCATCACCGACACCAGCGAGGGACGCTCCGCAAGCAAGCGCCGGAAGGCCTCTACATCGACCCGCCCCTGTCCGTCGACCGGGATCTCCTGGCACTGCCAGCCACTGCGCCGCAACTGCCGCGCCGGCTCACGCACACAGGGATGCTCGATGGCACTCACGGCGAGACGCCCCGGCTTGAGCTGTACAGCAGCCCCTTTCAGGAACAGGTTGTTGGACTCGGACCCACCACTCGTGAACACGATCTCGGTCGGATGGGCATTGACCGCCGCCGCCACCCGGGCACGAGCCTCATCGATCGCCTTGCGCGCAGCCCGACCGTATTCATGCCGGCTCGACGCGTTGCCGAAGCGTTCGCCAAGCCATGGCAGCATCGCCTCACGCACAGCCTCACTGAGGGGCGTGGTGGCGTTGTGGTCGAGATAAACCGGCGCGAACACCCTGACTCTCCCGGCCTCAGGCGGTCAGGGACAGCTTGCTGCCGCTGCGACAGGCGGTTCCGGCACGCTCATCATGGAGCACCGACACGGACCCCGCCTTCTGGCGCTGCTGCTCGACCAGGCTCGCCAAGGTCACCGAATGGAGGTATTCGTACATCCGGCGGTTGAGGTTGGTCCACAGCTCGTGAGTCATGCAGCGGTGCTCGTCCTGGCAGTTCTCCTTGCCGCCGCAGGACGTGGCATCCAGGGGCTCATCCACGGCAGCGATGATGTCGGCAACCGTGATCGCATCCATGTCGCGGGCCAAGGCGTAACCGCCTCCGGGCCCCCGGACACTGCTGACCAGCTCGAAGCGGCGGAGCTTGCCGAACAGCTGTTCGAGATAGGACAGGGAGATCTTCTGGCGATCCGCAATTCCAGCCAGCGTCACCGGCCCGTCGGCACAGCGCAACGCAAGATCAATCATTGCCGTGACAGCAAAACGACCTTTGGTGGTGAGTCTCATGACGGCTCCCGGGGCTGGTAATGGAATAGTTGAATATTTCAGTCAACAATACCAAACCCGACAAAATCAATCAACTATTTTCCCGACCCCGGAAAGACTCAGTCCACCATCCGGCCGAGGCTCTGCGGATCGAACGCATCCTCCGCCTTGGACGCCCCCTCAACGGCAATTCCAGCCGCCTCGAGACGCTCAAGCAGCACACGGATGCGGCGGTCGGTATCCACTGCGTGATCGAGCAGGCCGTGCAGCGCCTTGGACACCGGATCATCCATGTCCCGGGTCACCCCATAGGCCGTGAAGCCCATCTGCTCGGCCTTGGCTTCCCGTGCCCGACTCGCCTCATCACGCCCCGCCTCGATGATCCGGGCCGGATTACCGACCGCGGTGGCACCTGCAGGCACCGGCTTGACCACCACCGCATTGGACCCAACCTTCGCGCCATCCCCCACCTCGAAGCCGCCCAGCACCTTGGCGCCAGCCCCGATCACCACCCCCTTGCCAAGGGTCGGATGGCGCTTCGTTCCACGGTATAGAGAGGTCCCTCCCAGAGTGACCCCCTGGTAGATGGTGCAGTCATCCCCCACCACCGCGGTCTCGCCGATCACCACCCCCATGCCGTGATCGATGAATACCCTGCGCCCGATGGTGGCGCCGGGGTGGATCTCGATACCGGTCAGCATGCGGCCGATGTGGCTGGTGAAGCGCCCGAGCCAGCGAAAACCCCGGACCCACGCTGCGTGGGCCAGGCGGTGCCACCACAGGGCGTGCATACCCGGATAACAGGTGAGGACTTCCCACCGGGAGCGTGCCGCCGGGTCCCGTTCAAGAACGTTGGCCAGGTCTTCACGCAGACGACTGAACATGAAATCACTCCAGGAAAGGGCTTGATCGCCCCAAGGGCAGCGATGCCCCTGGCCGACAAGCCCGACAGATGGGGACGAAAATTCCCGACTATTTTAGTCTACTTCTTCTCGAAGGCCGTCAACATCCCACGCAGTATGTTGATTTCGTCTTTCTCCAGACGGACCCGCCCATATAGACGGCGCAGGCGCGGCCACAGACGCTTGGAGTTGCTGGGGTGGAAGAAGCCACTGGCGGTGATCGCCCGATCCAGATGGGCATAGAAGCCCTCCACCTCCTCGAAGGTGGCAGGCTCGAACTCGACCCCCGGTGTCTTGCCGGGATCGAGGGCGGCCATCCTCAGCTCATAGGCCATCACCTGCACGGCAGCCCCCAGATTGAGCGAGGAGTAACTCTCGCTGACCGGGATCTTCACCGGCATATGGCACAGGGTGACCTCCTCGTTGGAGAGGCCAACCGTCTCGTTGCCGAAAACCAGCGCCACATCACCTCGCGCAGCGACGGACACCAGCTCGCCGGCAGCTTCCCGCGCCCACTGCATCGGCACGGCCAGCTCACGCTTGCGGGCCGTCATGGCGGCCGCAAAAACGGTGCCTTCGAGCGCCTCGGCAAGGGTCTCCACGACCCGCGCGCCAGCAAGGATGTCATCGGCGCCGGCCGCCCGCGCCGTGGCAACGGGATCGGGAAAGGACTGGGGAGAAACGAGTACCAGATGCTTCAGGCCCATGGTCTTCATGGCCCTTGCCGCTGCGCCGATGTTGCCGGGGTGACTGGTACGGGAAAGAACGACACGCACGCGCTCAAGCGCGCCATCGATGTTCATATTAAAATATCGGGTTTTCCGAATCCGAGTCGACCGGTGGGCAATTTTGCCCGGGCCGGCAGACCTTGCCAGACACCCATGCATCCCACACTGAACATTGCTGTCAAGGCCGCGCGCCGCGCCGCCACCGTCATCAACCGGGCTTCCCTCGACCTGGATCAGATCCGCGTCGAGACCAAAAGCCCCAATGATTTTGTCTCGGAAGTAGACCGGGCCGCCGAAGATGCCATCATCCAGGTGCTCCGGGAGGCCTATCCGAGCCACAGCATTTTAGCAGAAGAGTCCGGCGAGACCGGCCCGGAGGCCGAGACCGAGTACCAGTGGATCATCGATCCGCTGGATGGCACCACCAACTTCCTGCACGGTTTCCCCCAGTACGCGATCTCGATCGCCCTGGCGCGGCGCGGCGTGGTTGAGCAGGCCGTGGTCTACGATCCGAACCGCAACGAAATGTTCACCGCCTCCAAGGGCGCCGGCGCCTTCCTCAACGACCGTCGCATCCGCGTGTCCCGGCGCCTCAAGCTGCAGGACGCGCTGGTCGGCACCGGCTTCCCCTACCGCCAGTTCGGCAATGTGGACACCTACCTGGCCATCTTCAAGGAACTCACCCAGAAGTCCGCAGGCCTGCGTCGCCCCGGCGCTGCCTCCCTCGATCTGGCCTATGTGGCCGCCGGTCGCCTGGACGGATTCTGGGAATTCGGGTTGTCCCCGTGGGACATGGCCGCCGGCAGCCTGCTGATCAGCGAGGCGGGCGGCCTGGTCAGCGACCTGGCGGGCGAATCCACCTACCTGACCTCTGGCAACGTGGTCGCCGGCACGCCGAAGGTCTTCCCGCAGCTGCTGCAAGTGATCCAGGGCCACTGCGACGACAAGCTGCCGGCCTGAACCAGACGTGCGCCAACTGCTGATCCGGATTGCGGCCGCGTGCCTCGCCCTGGCCGGTTCCTCGGCCTGGGCGGGCACCGTGCTGGTGTGGGGCGACAGCCTTTCTGCCGGCTACGGCCTGCGGCCGGAGCAGGCCTGGCCGTCGCTCCTGGCCAAACGCCTGGAGGATGCGCGCCCACCGCACAAGGTGGTCAATGCCAGCATCAGCGGCGAGACCACCGCTGGCGGACTGAGCCGCCTGCCTGCCGCCCTGCAGGCTCACAAGCCTTCGGTGGTGGTGCTGGAACTCGGCGCCAACGACGGCCTGCGCGGCCTGCCAGCCAAGGCGATGGCAGCCAACCTGCAGAGCATGATCGACGCCGCGGGCAAGAGCGGGGCCCGGGTCCTGCTGGTGGGCATGCGCATGCCCCCCAACTACGGCCCGGCCTACACGTCCGCCTTCGAAGCCGCCTACCGGGACCTGGCAAAGTCCAACAAGATCCGCCTGGTGCCTTTCATGATGGAAGGCTTCGCCGACCAGCGCAGCATGTTCCAGCCGGACGGCATCCATCCGACCGCAGAGGCTCAACCCCTCATCCTCGACACCATCTGGCGAGAACTCGCGCCCCTGCTCCGCTGATCGCGGGCCAGTTCAGGGCAGCCGGAGCGAAGGATTGTGCCCCTTCACCGCACAGATGCGCTGCACCACGGCCGGGCGCGGCTCAGCCACCTCACCCTGCTCATAGGCCAACACGGTGCAGGCATCAGCCACGCGTTCGAACAGTTCGTGGGAGCGAAGCAGGAAGTCCGGGTTGCTGGGCTTGCCCAGCCGCTCATTGCCTTCCATGAAGGTCTCGTAGATCAGCACACCACCGTGATTCAGGGCTGTCAGCAAAAGAGGCAGACGCGGCCGGAACAGGTAGTTGGTCACCACGATGCCGTCGAAATGCCGTCCGCCGTAGGGCCAGGCACCCTCCTCCAGATCCGCCTCGGTGACCTGCAGGTGGGGCACCCCTGCCAGCAATTCCAGCGCCACTCCATCCCTGTCCACTGCCTCGACCCTAAAGCCACGGGCGGCCAGCCAGCGCGCATGGCGACCGCTGCCGCAGGCAAAATCCAGCACCTCACCGCCCGCCGGTATCAGGCCGGCAAAACGGGTCACCCAGGGTGACGGCACAAGCGAGGCCGTGTGTCGCATCATCGATCAAACCCTCCAGCAGGCAGACAAGCACAAGATCGGCGCCCCACAGGCGCGCCGACAGTCCATTTCTGATTACTACGTCCCATGGCAGTTCCCCACCCCGACCGTCCGGGATCGGGATACCAAAAAAAACGGGCGCCGCAGCGCCCGCTTTCTCACAAACCGGCAACCCGTTCTTACTGGGCTGCCTGCTCGTTCAACAGCGCCTTCATGGACAGGCGGACACGACCCTTCTCGTCAGTCTCGAGCACCTTGACGCGAACGACCTGGCCTTCCTTGAGGTAGTCGGACACGGCATTGACACGCTCGTTGGCGATCTGGGACACGTGCAGCAGGCCATCACGACCCGGCAGAATGTTGATGATCGCACCGAAATCGAGGATACGGACCACCGGGCCTTCGTAGACCTTGCCCACTTCCACCTCGGCGGTGATCTCCTCGATGCGCTTCTTGGCCACCTGGGCGCCTTCGGAGCTGACGGAAGAGATGGTCACATTGCCATCGTCGGTGATCTCGATGATGGTACCGGTCTCTTCTTGCAGACCACGGATCACTGCACCGCCCTTGCCGATCACGTCGCGGATCTTCTCGGGATTGATCTTCAGGGTGATCATGCGCGGCGCGAAGTCGGACACTTCACCACGGGCTTCGCCGAGGGCCGACTTCATCAGGCCGAGGATGTGCATGCGGCCTTCCTTGGCTTGAGCCAGGGCAACCTGCATGATCTCCTTGGTGATGCCAAGGATCTTGATGTCCATCTGCAGGGCGGTGACGCCCTTCTCGGTGCCCGCCACCTTGAAGTCCATGTCACCCAGGTGATCTTCGTCACCCAGGATGTCGGTCAGCACGGCAAAACGGCCACCGTCCTTGATCAGACCCATGGCGATACCAGCCACCGGCGCGGACAGGGGCACGCCCGCGTCCATCATGGCCAGGGAGCCGCCACAGACCGAAGCCATGGAGCTGGAGCCGTTGGATTCGGTGATCTCGGACACCACGCGCACGGTGTAGGAGAACTCTTCCTTGCTCGGCAGCACGCCGGCCAGGGCGCGCTTGGCGAGGCGGCCGTGGCCGATCTCGCGGCGCTTCGGCGAACCGAAGCGGCCACACTCACCGGTCGAGAACGGCGGGAAGTTGTAGTGCAGCATGAAGCGCTCGCGGTACTCACCCGCCACCGCATCGATGATCTGCTCGTCACGGCCGGTGCCCAGGGTGGTCACAACGATGGCCTGGGTCTCACCACGGGTGAACAGGGCCGAACCGTGGGTGCGGGGCAGCACGCCGACGCGGATGTCGATCGGGCGCACGGTACGGGTGTCGCGACCGTCGATACGCAGCTCACCGCTCAGGATGCGGCCGCGCACCACCTTGGACTCCAGGTCGAAGATGATGTTGTTGACGGTATTGGCGTCGTATTCACGACCTTCGGCGGTCAGGGTCGCATGGACCTCGTCGCCGATGGCAGACAGCCGCTGGGAACGCTCCTGCTTGGCGGTGATGCCGAAAGCTTCTTCGATCTTGGCCGCAGCGATCTCGGTGACACGGGCGATCAGGGCCTCATCCTTCGCCGGAGGCTGCCAGTCCCACTCGGGCTTGCCAGCCACTTCAACGAGCTCGTTGATGGCGTTGATGGCGGCCTGCATCTGGGTGTGGCCAAACACCACACCACCCAGCATCACGTCCTCCGGCAGCTCCAGCGCCTCGGACTCGACCATCAGCACGGCGGTCTCGGTACCGGCCACAACCAGGTTCATCTTGCTGGTGACCAGCTGGGTGGCCGTCGGGTTGAGGATGTACTCACCGTTCTCGTAACCGACGCGGCAAGCGCCGATCGGGCCCGCGAACGGAATGCCGGCGATGGCCAGCGCAGCGGAAGCACCGATCATGGCCGGAATGTCGGCATCGACTTCCGGGTTCAGGGACATGACCTGAACGATGACCTGGACTTCATTGTAGAAACCTTCCGGGAAGAGCGGACGGATCGGGCGGTCGATCAGGCGGGAGGTGAGGGTTTCCTTCTCGGTCGGGCGACCTTCGCGCTTGAAGAAGCCACCCGGAATGCGGCCGGCAGCGTAGAACTTTTCTACGTAATCAACGGTGAGCGGGAAGAAATCCTGGCCGGGCTTGGCGTTCTTGGCGGCCACCACGGTCGCCAGCACCACGGTATCGTCCATATTGACGATCACGGCGCCGTGAGCCTGGCGGGCAACCTCGCCGGTCTCCAGGGTCACGGTGTGGGAACCGTAGGTAAAGGTTTTCTTGATAGCGGTAGGCAAAGGATGTCCTTTCATTCAATCGGCTGACGGCAAACCACAACCGTAATAAAAGCCGAGGTAAAGCGCCTGCTTTCCTGGCGCGCAGATGTGACAAAGCCGGCGTAGTCACACGGACTTACACCGGCTGTGCCCATGATCAGACCCGTGCCAAAAATGACAGGGCTGTCACGTTCGGTAACGTAGCGATCTATCCGCTTACTTGCGCAGGCCGAGACGACCGATCAGCTCACGATAGCTGTCGACGTTCTTGCGCTTCAGGTAGTCGAGGAGCTTGCGACGCTGGCTCACCATCATCAGCAGACCGCGACGGGAGTGGTGATCCTTGACGTTAACCTTGAAGTGGCCGGTCAGATCGTTGATGCGGGCGGTGAGCAGAGCGACTTGCACTTCCGGGGAACCGGTATCGCCCTTGGCGCGCTGGTAGTCGCCAACGATTTGCGCTTTTTGTTCAGTGGAGATTGCCATTTATAAACTCGGTTAGGATTTAGCCTTGCGAAGCGCGCGATTATAGCCAATCGACACGCAAACACTCAAGACATTTCATTAAGGCCCGTCGCGACGAGCCGGTGGGGAGAGAGGATCCCGGAAGCGTCGATGCTGCCGACTCCCAGAAATCGTCCCTCGTGATAAACGCGATGCAGGCCGGCATCACCGGCGCAATCGCGCACGACCTGACCGTGAGTCAGGATCCGCGTCTGATCCGCATCGAGGGGCAGCACCGGCAGATGCACCAGGAGCGCATCCACGGGCGCCAGCACCCCTTCCCTGGCGTCGTCGGCCAATGCTTCAAAATCGGCCAGGGTGATGCTGCCGCCCAGCTCGAAGGAGCCGATACGGGTACGACGCAAAGCCGTCAGATGCGCGCCGCAGCCCAGCATGGCGCCCAGATCGGAAGCCAGGGTACGCACGTAGGTGCCCTTGCTGCAGGCCACCCGCACCTTCAGGCTGTCACCCTCCCGGCTCAGCACCTCGAAGCTGTGGATCGTCACCCGCCGCGGCTCGCGGGGGATGTCGATGCCGGCACGGGCGTACTCGTACAAAGCCTTGCCATGATGCTTGAGCGCCGAATACATGGGCGGAACCTGCTCGATCTCGCCCCGCAGCCGACCCAGTGCAGCCTCGACATCCGCATCAGCAGCCTCAACCGGGTGCGTCTCCAGCACTTCGCCTTCCGCATCTGCAGTGGTCGTCGCCACCCCGAGGAGGATCGTCGCCTCGTAGGTCTTGTCCGCATCGAGCAAGGTCTGGGAGAACTTGGTCGCCTCGCCGAAGGTCAGCGGCAGCAAGCCGCTGGCCAGCGGATCAAGCGTCCCCGTGTGCCCCCCCTTGGCCGCCTTGAGCAGCCAACGCGCTTTTTGCAAGGCGTTGTTGGAGCTGAGGCCGGTGGGCTTGTCGAGGAACAGCACGCCGTCGACGACGCGTCTCGGCGTACGGCGCTGAGGAGTTCGGGACAACGGAATGCTTTCAAAAAAAACCAAGCTGCAGGCAGCGCAGTCGCACTGCCTTGCCGCTCAGCGATCGGCCGGAGGCGTTCCGCCCTCTTCGCCGTCCGACTTGCCGGCAGCCTCATCGGCGATCAGCCGGTCAGACTCCAGGGCTTTGTCGATCAGTGCGGAGATGCGGTTGCCGGTCTCGACCGAGGGATCGTAATGGAAATGCAGCTCGGGCAGCGTATGGATGCGCACCCTGCGCCCCAGCTCGCGGCGCAGGAAGCTGCTGGCCCGGCGCAGGCCCTTGAGGATCTCGTCAAGACCCTCGGAGCCCGTCATGGAGGTGAAGTAAACCTTGGCGTGGGCGTAGTCCGGCGTGATCTCCACGTCGGTCAGGGTAATGAAACCAACGCGGGGATCCTTCACTTCCAGGCGGATGAGCTCGGCCAGTTCGCGGCGGATCTGCTCCGCCACGCGCTGACCTCGTGAAAACTCCTTGGGCATGGCTTACAGGGTCCGTGCCACTTCCTGGATTTCGTAGACCTCGAGCTGATCGCCCTCTTGCAGGTCATTGAAATTCCGGACTTGCAGACCGCACTCGTAGCCGAACTTGACTTCCTTGACGTCGTCCTTGAAGCGCTTGAGGGACTCGAGCTCGCCGCTGTGGATGACCACATGGTTGCGCAGCACGCGGACCAGCCCATTGCGCTTGACCAAGCCTTCGAGCACGTAGCAACCCGCGATGGTGCCGACCTTGGAGATGGTGAAGACCTGACGGACCTCGACCAGACCCAGGACCTGCTCCCGCTTCTCGGGGGCCAGCATGCCGGACAGCGCGCTCTTAACTTCATCCACGGCATCGTAGATGATGTTGTAGTAGCGCAGATCCACGCCGAAGTTCTCGGCCAGCTTGCGGGCATTGGCATCGGCACGGATGTTGAAGCCGATCACCACGGCACCCGAAGCCTGGGCCAGGTTGACGTCGGACTCGCTGATGGCACCCACACCGCCGTGGATGACCTGCACGCGCACTTCGTCGTTGGACAGCTTGACCAGCGAGTGTGCCAGCGCTTCCTGGGAACCCTGCACGTCGGCCTTGATGATCAGCGGCAGGGTCTTGACCTCGCCCTCGCCCATCTGCTCGAACATGCTCTCCAGCTTGGCGGCCTGCTGCTTGGCCAGCTTGACGTCAC
>JAFLDU010000113.1 GCA_017309145.1 Zoogloea sp.
ACCGCGGCTTGAGACCGTCGGCACACATCACAAGACGAGACGAGGAGACAGCCATGAGCGAGGCCGGCCAGCGCCTGAAAGTCCTGTTTGCGGGAGTCCTCGGACTCCTGCTGTTCCTGGGGGTGGCGCGCTTTGCCTACACCCCCCTGCTGCCCTTGATGCGCAGCCAGGCGGGGCTCGGCATCGAGGCTGGCGGCTGGCTGGCGGCGGCCAATTACGCCGGTTACCTGGTCGGCGTGGTGGGTGTGGGGCGGATCACCAGCCTGGCCGTCAAGGATCGCCTGTATCGCATGGCCATGGTGGTGGCGGTGTTCAGCACGGTGATGATGGGGCTGTCCACGCATGAATGGGTGTGGGCCCTGTCGCGCTTCATCGCCGGCCTCAGCACCGCGGCCGGCATGGTGCTGGGGGCGGGGCTGGTGATCAACTGGCTGATGCGGCACCGTCACCGCAGCGAGCTGGGCATCCATTTCTCGGGCATCGGTCTGGGCATCGCCCTGTGTGCGCTGGTGGTGATCCTGATCGGCAAGCGCTTCGACTGGCGCGAGCAGTGGTTCCTGTTCAGCCTGATCGGCACTTTGCTGGCGATACCGGCCTGGCGCTGGTTGCCCCGGCCCGACCTGGCCCCCTTGCCGGCCTCGGCCACCCATATGCACGACTCACCGCCCGGCGACCTGTTCCGCCGGGTGCTGATGGCGGCCTATTTCTGTGCCGGGGTGGGCTACGTCGTGACGGCCACCTTCATCGTGGCGATCGTCAACGCCCAGCCCGCGATGCAGGGCCAGGGTACCTGGGTCTTCCTGGTGCTGGGGCTGGCCGCCGCGCCGGCCTGCATCCTGTGGGATCTGATCGCCCGCCGTACCGGCCAGGTGAATGCCCTGATCCTTGCCAGCCTGACCCAGATCGTCGGCATCCTGCTGCCGGTGCTGGGGGATGGACTGCTCCCGGCCATGGCCGGTGCGGCCCTGTTCGGTGGCACTTTTGCCGGCATGGTGAGCCTGGTGATGGCCATGTCGGGGCGCTACTACCCAACCCGTCCAGCCAAGATGATGAGCAAGATGACCGCCGCCTACGGCATTGCCCAGGTGCTGGCACCCGCCCTCACCGGCCAGCTGGCGGCCCGGGGTGGTGGCTATGCCAGCGGGCTCTACCTGGCGGCGGCGGTGATGGGCGTGGGGGTGGTGCTGTTGATCGCCCTCGGTCTGATTCCCGACCGGGGCCGCGAGACGGCACTCGGCTGAGGGCCGGGATCAGGGCCGGGCTGAGGCCGGGGGTGATGTCCGCCGTGTCCGATGGGCGGTGGCGAAGGCCGCTGCGTCGGGCATGAAGGCCAGGAAGTCGGACTCGAAGCCCGCGTAGTGCTGCCGCAGTTCCTCGCCCGCCCCGGCCAGGGGGTTGGGCTGGCGCAGGCGGAATTCGGCCATCCGGTCGAGGGCCAGGGTGATCGAGTCCGCTTCCCGGTAGCTGCTCAGCCAGTCGTGTTCGGCCATGCGCTCGAACACCGGGGTGAAGGCCGCTGGCAGCTCACCGAGGCGGAGCCGGATCATGGCATAGGTCTCGGTGGTGAAGGTCTCCAAGGCCTGTGCGTCGAAATGCTTCCAGTGCCGGGCCAGGAAGTGGTCGTAGAACATGTCCACCATGATTCCGCCGACCCGCCGACGTGCCTCGCTGACCCGGGCCCGGCTGCGCAGGAAGGCCGGGTGGCCGTCGGCAAAGCTGTCGATGCGCCGGTGCAGCATCACTCCCTCGGCCAGCGCCGGGTCCAGGCCGGGGGGCGGTGGCACGATGATGCCCTTCACGAAATCGCCCACCACGCCGCCGATGCGGTCGGTGGCAAGGGGGCCGGCGAGCCAGGCGTGGGCCAGGAAGTTCATGGTGGCCCGCCCGCCTCCCCGGAGGCTGCGGGAGGCGTGTCCAGCCAGCGGGTGACGGCCAGGTACAGGCTGTCAGGATCGACAGGCTTGGCGATGAAGTCGTTCATGCCGGCCTCCAGGCAGCGCTGCCTGTCTTCCGCAAACGCGTTGGCGGTCAGGGCCAGGATGGGAATGTGGCTGCCGGCGCTCAGCCGGCGGATCTCGCGGGTGGCGGAGAGCCCGTCCATGCGGGGCATCTGCATGTCCATCAGGATCAGTGCGTAGGCTGGCCTGACACGTACCGCCTCGATGGCAGCCGTGCCGTCATCGGCCAGATCCACCAGCAGTCCGGCCTCTTCCAGCAGTTCGATGGCGACTTCCTGATTGATGGGGTCATCCTCCACCAGGAGGATCCGGGCACCGGCGTGCCGCTGACGCAGCCGCTCGCCGGTGTCGTCGGGGTGGAGCGGCCGGGGGGTGGCATGGTCCGGCCCGGCTTTCCGCAGGCGCACGGTGAACCAGAAGGTGCTGCCCACGCCGGGGGTGCTGTCCAGTCCGGCGTCGCCGCCCATCAGTTCGGCCAGGCGACGGGTGATGACCAGGCCCAGCCCGGTACCGCCAAATAGCCTGTTGATGGAGTCGTCACCCTGCTGGAAGGGCAGGAACAGCCTTTCCCGCACTTCGGGCGTCACGCCGCTGCCCGTGTCCTTCACTTCAAAGCGCAGCAACACCTCGTCTGCGCTTTCCTCCTGCTTGATGGTGCGGATCTCGACGATCCCGGCGGCGGTGAACTTGACTGCGTTGTTGGCCAGGTTCAAGAGGGCCTGGGTGATACGGGTGGGGTCGCCGATGAGGGTGTCGGGCAGTGCATCGCAGCTGACTTGCAGGGTGATGCCCTTGTCACGGGCGGCTTCGGCCAGCATCGACTGGATCTGCGGGCCGATCAGGCGGACATCCATGTCGATGGCTTCGAGGGTCAGCTTGTCGGCCTCGATCTTCGACAGGTCGAGGATGTCGGTGATGATCCCCAGCAGGTGCTGGGCGGACTGGCTGATCTTGTCGAGCCGGGTGAGCAGGTTCGGGTCGGTGGCCTGGCGCCGGATCACATAGGTGAGGCCGATGATCGCGTTCATGGGCGTACGGATCTCGTGGCTCATGTTGGCCAGGAAGGTCGATTTGGCCTTGCTGGCGGCCTCGGCGGCCAGCTTGGCCTGGCTCAGCTCGCCGGTGCGCTGGAGGATCAGCTCCTCGAGGTGGTCCTTGTAGTGTTCCAGGTCGGTCTGGGCCTTGACCCGGTCGGTGATGTCGCGGGCCGAGCAGTAGAGCAGCTTTTCCCCGCGCAGGGTAATCCCGTGGGCCCGGATCTCCACGTCGAAGGTGCTGCCGTCCCGCCGGCGATGTCGGGTCTGGAAGCTGCTCTCGGTCTCCACGCAGCGGCGGATCATGCCCTTCAGGTCTTCATCTCCATAGTGGCTGTCCCAGTCACGGACATTGAGGGGCGGCGGGGACTGGGGGTCGTAGCCCAGGCTGTGGTAGAACGCGTCGCTGGCCTCCAGGAGATGGCCGGAGGTATCGATGATGTGGATGCCGTCGGTCGAGGTCTTGAGCAGTTCCTTGTAGCGTAATTCCTCGATCTGCTCCGTGTCGCGTACCTGGCGGTAGAAGTGGATGACCATGGCGATGCCGGTGCCCAGCAGCAGGGCCAGGGCCATGCTGTAGATGATCGCGGTGCGCTGCCAGCCGTTCAAAACATGCGCCTTGCTGATTCCGGAGATCACGTAGAGCGGGAGCCCCGCCACCTTGCGGTAGCTGAAGATGCGTTCGACACCGTCCACGCCACCCGGGCCCAGGTAGCTGCCCTGCTCCGGGTCGCGGGCGATGGCCTGCCGCAGCGTCTCGCCGCCGATCGGCTTGCCGACTAGGTTGTCCAGGGCCGGTGCGCGGGCGATCAGCGTCAGGTCGGCATTGACCAGGGCCACGGCGTCGCCATCACTCAGGGTGACACCGGAGAACGCGCTGCTGAGCCAGTGGCTGGGAATCGAGCTCTGGACGACGCCGATGAACCTGCCGTGCTGGTCGGCGATGCCACGGCTGAACGTGTAGGTCCACACGTTGGCCACCCGGGAGAACAGGGGGCCTTCACCGAACAGTCCGGTGGCGGTGCCGTGCTGGTGGACCCTGAAGTAGGCCCGGTCGGCGACCTGGACGGGGGATGGCTGCCCGGTGGCATCGAACACATACTGCCCCCGCTCATTGATCAGTCGCAGGCTGAGTGCGCCCGGCACGGCGTCGAGCAGCCGCTTCAGGGCGGGGGTGACGCTGTCCTGTGTCCTGTCACCCTGGAGGTAGGCGGTGTATTGGAAACGGGCTTCCCGTGTGATCAGGTCGATCTGGCCGACGGAGGCCAGCAGCTCCCGTTCGATCAGGCGGGTGACCGAGGCGGTGACGGCACGGGCGCTTTCGAGTTCCCGCTGGCGGCTGCGTTGCAGCTCGAGGGTGAGCAGCGCACCCAGCAGGATGACCACCGAGATGATGAGAGCCGCAGAGAGTGTGACCCTCGATTTCATGATGGCTGAGATGGCAGGGATGTCGGACGACGAGCACCGGGCACACGGCCTGCTGCGCTCACTCTGCAACATTCTATGTCAGTGTTCAGTGTTCATGATTCCCCTGTCAGGCATCGTGCATGCAGCATGCGGTGTGCGCCCGGCGGGATCGAAGTCTGAACTGGATCCGGGTGAGCCTTGTCCCAGGTCCGTATCGTTCCTGTTTTCCTTTTTCCCCTATCCTGCCCATGACCTCCTCTCTTTCCCTTGCTCCTACCCTGTCCCTCGCTCCGGGCGTGGACATCCCCCTGCTCGGCCTCGGTACCTGGCCGATGAATGATGAAGAGGCCGCCGCCGCCGTGGCGGAGGCCCTGCGGCTCGGCTACCGCCATGTGGATACCGCCGAGAACTACGGCAATGAGCGTGGGGTGGGCGAAGGCCTGCGCCGCTCCGGAGTGGCCCGTGAGGCGGTCTTCATCACCACCAAGTTCAACCGCCAGTGGCACAGCGTGGACGGGGCCCGCCAGGCCTGCGAGGCCAGTCTGGCCCGGCTGGGAGTGGCCTACATCGACCTCCTGCTGGTGCATTGGCCCAACCCGGACCAGGATCGCTTCGTGGAAGCCTTCCAGGGGCTGGTGAAGCTGCATGAGGCCGGTCTGGTCCGCGCCATCGGTACCTCCAACTTCAAGCCGGCCCACCTGGAACGGCTTTTTGAGCTGGGTCTGCTCCCCCAGCTCAACCAGATCCAGCTCGACCCCTATCACCGCCGTGACGATCTGCTGGCGATCCACCGCCGCAAGGGCATCGTCACCGGTGCGTGGCGTCCGCTGGGCTGCGGCAATGCCATGCTTGCCGATCCGGTCATTGCTGGCATTGCCGAGGCCCATGGCCGGACGTCCGCCCAGGTCGTGCTGCGCTGGATCGTCCAGCAGGGCATCGTCGCCACCCCCAAGTCGGCCAACCCGGAGCGCCTTGCCCAGAACCTGGACATCTTCAGCTTCAGCCTGAGCGAGGCGGAGATGGCCGCCCTCGACACCCTTGATCGGCCGGATCCGACGATGCTGGATGCGGATAGCTTCGGGCATTGATCGCCCCTGGAGGGCGCCGCCGTGCGTGCTGCATTCGCCCGCCCGGCGGCAGGCCTCTTCCATTACGGCAAAGGAAACGAGTGAACCAGTCCATAGGCGTTCGCTGAACATCGGTGCAGGATGGGGGCACAAAGATCAAGAAGCAGAGCCTGTCAATCTGCTCCAGCGCCCGCTCCACACCCGGCCTGGACAATGTGCCGTGCCCGCATCATGGAACACTCCAACCCGCTCCGCGCCTGGTACCGCCACGGCCACTGGTTCGATACCCCGCAGGGGGTCATCGTGCTGCTTTCCCTGCCGGTCTGCTGGCTCACCGGCCTGGCCTCGGTTCTGTGGGCCGATGAGCCACGCCCCCTTTTTCTTGATGACAGCCCGGCCCTCTATTTCATCGCGCCCGTCCTGGCCTTCCTGTATTTCCTGAGGGTCGGCGTCGTGGGAGGGCGTGGGTTCCGGTCGTCCTGGTGGAGCACTGCGGTGATTGCCGTGATCGTCGCCGTGCCCTTCGTGTTGCCGTATTTGAGGTGAGGGAGAAAGATGCGGCCATTCAGAGCCGCTGTAGTACGAAGAAAGGCTCCGTGAGGAGCCTTTCTTCATGGTGCTGCCTTCCGCGGCTGTCGCTTGCCTTCAGTAGCCCACGGTGAAGCGGGTCCGGGCGTGCCGCGGCGTCTCGATCTCATCGGCCAGGGCGATGGCGTAGTCCTCCATCGAGATGTGGCTCTTGCCGTCGGCGTCCACCAGGAGCTGGTCTCCACCCAGACGGAAGCGGCCGGTGCGCGGGCCGGGCTCGAAGAAGGCCGAGGGGGAGATGAAAGTCCAGTCGAGCTCCCGTTCGGTACGCAGGGCCTGCAGGAAGGCGCGGCCGCCGCTGGCTTCGGCCTTGTAGATGGCCGGGAATTCAGGGGTGTCGATGAGGGCCACACCGGGCGCTACTTCCAGGCTGCCGGCACCACCGACCACGATGACCCGCTTGACGCCGGCCTGCTTGGCCGCCGCGATGAGGGTGGGGGCGTCGATGCCACCGACAAAGGGGGTGCTGCTGACCACCAGGTCGTGACCCTGCAGTACTTCGGCGAGGGCGTGGACATCGGTGGCATCGGCGGCCTTGAGGGTCAGGCCGGGCCGGGCGGTGGCCTTGGAGACATTCCGGGCGATGCCGGTGAGGGTGTGGCCGCGTTGCAGCAGTTCGGTGGCGATGCGGGAACCGGCGCGGCCGGTGATGCCGAGGAGGGCGATGTGGGTCATGGTGTTCTCCTAGATTGAGCAGGTTTGCGGGCGAAAAGGGGGATGGATGCTCACTGGGGCCACTTCAGCTCGCCCTTGACGACCTTGGCACCGAGTTCGAGAGAGGCGGAGTCGCCCAACTGGGGGTAGTGATGCTTCATCGCTGCGATGAGCTGGGTGGAATCCCCCGCGCGGGCGGCGGCCTGTTCGAAGGTCTGCAGGTAGGCCTGGGTGAAGCTCACCGCGGCCAGGGTGGTGGGGGCCGAGCCATCGGGGTTGGGCAGGTAGTGGCCGGGCACCACCGTCCGGGGCTGAAGGGTGGTGATCGCCTTGAGCGTCTTCTGCCACTGCTGGCGGGATGCGGGAGTCTGGGTGTCGGCCATCCAGACGTGGATGTTGGCGGCGACGGGAATGCCCCCCACGACCGCGCGCAGCGACGGGACCCACACGAAACGACGCTCCGGTTCGGGGCCGGTGATGTCCAGGCGCTGGCCGTCCACGGTGAGGTGGGTGCCGTTCAGGGTGTCCGGGACGATCACTTCCTGCGGGGCCTTGTCCTTGAGGATGGGGCCCCAGTAGGCGAGCTTGCCGTCCTTGCTGGCCCGGATGTGGGCCACCGTCTGGGGCGTGGCGACGATGCGCGCCTCGGGGAAGGCGCGGTGGATCACGTCCAGCCCGAAGTAGTAATCCGGGTCGCCATGGCTGATGTAGATCGTGGTGAGCTTCTTGCCGGTGGCCTGGATCCGCGCCACCAAGGCTTCAGCGTCGTTGCGCTGGAACTGGGCGTCGATCAGCAGCACTTCGGTCTTGCCGGCGACGATGGTCGAGGAGACGGGGAAGAGGGACGTGCCGCCCGGGTTATACACCTCGAGGGTCAGCGGCTCGGCGTGGGGTGCCGCGTGGGCTGCGGCGGTGAAGGCCAGGCCCAGGGTGCTGGCGGCAAGCGTGCGGAGGAAGGGGCGGCGGAACATGATGAGGCTCCTGAAGGTTGATGTCCGCCATCGTAGGTTTCTTCCTTCGATGGAAAAACCGCATAATCTGCACGTATTTGTTGCGTAGATCGATTGAATATGGACCGCGTGACGGCTGCCCAGGTGTTTGTCGAGATTGCCGAGCGGGGCAGCATGGTTGCTGCAGCCGATGCGCTGGACATGTCGCGGGCCATGGTGACGCGCTATCTGGCGCAGATGGAGCAGTGGGCCGGGGCACGTCTGTTGCACCGCACGACCCGTCGCCTGAGCCTGACAGCGGCCGGCGAGCAGGTGCTGGCGCGGTGCCGGGGCATGCTGGCCTTCGCCGCCGAGATGCCCACCCTGCCCGCCGACGACGCCTCGGCAGTGCGGGGCCTGCTGCGGGTGGCCTGCGTCCAGTCCCTTGCCCAGGAGGTCCTGGCGCCGGCCATGACCGCCTTCCTGCGTCGTCACCCCCTGGCGGCAGTGGACCTGCGCATCGACTCCCGCGCGGTGAACCTGGTGGAGGAGCGCATCGACCTGGCTATCCGCATCACCAACGACCTGGACCCCAACCTGATCGCCCGCCGCCTGGGCGACTGCCCCTCCGTGGTGTGTGCCTCCCCGGCCTACCTGGCCGAGCGTGGCCGCCCCACATGGCCCGAGGACCTGGCTGACCACAATTGCCTGACCTATTCCTACTTCGGCCGCAGTCTGTGGGAGTTCGCCGACGCTGCCGGCGAACGCATCAGCGTACCGGTGGGCGGCAACCTGAGCGCCAATGAGGCCCAGGTGCTGCTGGTGGCGGCCGAGCACGGCGCAGGCATCTCGATGCAGCCCCTGTATGCGGCCCGGGCCCTCATCGAGGCCGGCCGCCTGGAGGCCCTGCTGCCCGGCTTTGAAGCCAAGACCCTGGGCATCCACGCCATCTTCCAGTCCCACCGCCAGATGCCGCCGGTGCTGCGGGCACTGGTGGACTTCCTGGTGACGTGGTTTGCCCGGCCCGACCTGGGAGAGGCCTAGGAAACGTGCATGGAACGTATAAGGGCGGCTTCAGCCGCCCGCGGAGACATTCCCCGCGAGCACAAGCTCAACCAGGACCGGCAGTCCTCATAATGCCAGGCAGCACCGCAAGGCCGACCCCCGGGGATCGACCGCCCTACCCTTCATCCCTCGCCTGATCGGCCCACCCCATGCGCCTCCCTGCCCTGCTCCTATTCGCCCCGCTGCTCCTTGCCATGCCGGCCCTGCGGGCCGCCGACCTGCCCCAGGCCCGTTTCTCCCATGGCGACTGGGAGCTGGCCTGTGACAACACCCGTACCTGCCGGGCCGCCGGCTACAGTCCGGACGGTGTGGAGCTCAGCGTGTCGGTGCTGCTCACTCGCCAGGCCGGGCCGGATCAGTCCGTCACCGGCCAGGTGAAGATCGGCCGCTATGGCGAAAACCCGGTGGTGGATGCGCTCCCCAAGCGCTTCCGCCTGAACCTGCAGATCGATGGCAAGGCCCACGGCACGGTGGCCTTCGATGCGGACAGTCTGCAGGGCAGCCTCGATGCCACCCAGGTCAGCGCCCTGCTCGCCGCCCTGACCCGCAAGAGCCGCCTCGAGTTTGTGCGCAACAAGCACACCTGGGCGCTCTCAGACAGCGGTGCCGCCGCCGTCCTGCTCAAGATGGATGAATTCCAGGGCCGCCTTGGCACGCCAGGCGCAATCATCCGGCGCGGCAAGCGGCCGGAGAGCGGCGTATTGCCAAGCTTGCCCGGCCTCAGCGTCAAGCCCGGCCCCCTCGCCCCCGCCCGGGCCGGCGACAAGGACTGGGTCAAGCAGCAGGGCCCGGCCTTGCTCAAGGCCCTGCGGGCTGCCCTCCGGAACGACGAGACCGACTACTGCCCCGACCTCACCGAACCCGATCCGTCCTTCCAGGAAGCCCCCACCGCCACCCGCCTCACCGATACCCGCCTGCTCGTGGCCACCCGCTGCTGGAGCGGCGCCTACAACGTCGGCTATGGCTACTGGATCATCAACCAGGCCCCGCCCTACCAGCCCGAGCTGGTCACCACCAGCGGCTCGGAATACCAGGCCGGCGTCCTCACCGCCACCCAGAAGGGCCGCGGCCTGGGCGACTGCTGGTCGTCGGATGAATGGCTGTGGGACGGCCGGAACTTCGTGCTCACCCACTCGACCACCACGGGCATGTGCCGCCTGATTGCGCCGGGCGGAGCCTGGGACCTCCCGACCCGGGTGGGGCTGGAGGGTGGGGAATGACAGACGGGAGCGAACACCTGCATGCACCAGTCATGCCCATCGGCCTGCCAATCAGTCTGCTTATGGGTGAATAGAAAACTTTGCACGCGGCGGAGCGGCGGGACGCCTAGAATTGCACCTGTCTCCTCCACCCTCCTCCTTTGGTGTGGATTAAGCCCGAGCCTTCACTGGCCCGGGCTTTTTTTTGTCCTTCAAGGCCAGGCCGATGCCCGGAATGGGGCCCTGCCATCAGGTAAATTTCGTGGATTTTTGTACGAAATACTCTTATAGTTCCGGCCGTTACGGAGGAGTTGCGGGGGTCAGCCAGTGACTAAAGATGACTACAAACACGGCGGCCCTTCGCGTTGAGCGGGCCTAGGAACTGCCCGGGCACAATCTGGGCAGTTCCTAGTATTTTTTGCAGGGCTCGACTCGCTGTCTGGTGGTTGTGGCAGGAGATTCTGGGCGGGTTTGCCCGGATGAGTTGTAGATGAAGAAAGGCTCCAGTTGGGGCCTTTTTTCATTTCTGCGGTCGAAGTGCTCAGTGATCGTCTCCTCGCGACCATGGGATTTCAAAGCCGACGTTCACGTGCTCGCGGCGCGCTATCACTTGAATGACGGCGCCGGCCGAGAGGCTGCCGTTGAAGTGACAGGCTATTCTTCGGCCTTTGGAGTCGTTGACGTTCGTGAGCTACAAAGCTCGGTAAGCCCCCCAATGCGGACACACGTGGGTCGGTCGATGCCGAAACCCGCCGCACAGCCTATTCACACAATCTGGCCAGCGCCGATTCTAAGCACATGTTCAAATTGCCTGACTGCAACGGTGGGTCACCAACGCTTAGCGATTGACGTCGACGATCACGCGGCCGCGAATTTCACCGTTGATGAGCTTCGCAGCTGTCGGAATGGCGTCAGCGAGCGAAATCTCGGTGCCGATCATCTCCAGCTTGGAAACATCGAGATCGATACCCAGGCGACGCCAAGCCTCAAGGCGATCCGGGCGCGGACACATCACGCTGTCAATACCGGCCAACGTCACGCCACGCAGGATGAACGGCGCCACCGTCGCCGGAAAATCCATCCCGCCGGCCAGCCCGCATGCGGTCACCACGCCGCGATACTTGGTGGTGGCGCAGAGGTTTGCCAGGGTATGGCTGCCGACGACATCGACCGCACCGGCCCAACGTTCCTTGCCCAGCGGCTTGCCCGGCGCCGAGAAATCCGCACGATTGAGCACTTCGCTGGCGCCAAGACGTTTGAGGTAATCGGCCTCTTCGCTCCGTCCGCTGATCGCCACCACCGTATAACCGAGCTTCGTCAGGACCGCGGTTGCCACGCTGCCAACGCCACCGGCTGCGCCAGAAACGACGATTTCTCCGTGCTCCGGCTTCACTCCATGGCGCTCCAGCGCCAGTACGCACAGCATGGCGGTGTAGCCGGCGGTGCCGATCGCCATGGCCTGCTGCGGCGAGAACTGATTGGGTAGCGGCACCAGCCAGTCGCCCTTGAGACGAGCCTTCTGGGCGAGCCCGCCCCAGTGTCCTTCGCCGACGCCCCAACCGTTAAGCAGCACGCTGTCGCCCGGTTGGTAATCGGCGTGGGTGCTCGATTCGACGGTGCCGACCAGATCGATGCCCGGCACCATCGGGAAACGTCGAACCACCGGCCCCTTGCCGGTGATGGCAAGACCGTCCTTGTAGTTGAGCGTCGAGTGACTGACGCGGACGGTGACGTCCCCGTCGGGCAACTGCGCATCATCAATGTCCCGGAGGTTGGCGCGGTAGCCGGCGTCATCCCTCTCAATCAGAATGCCCTTAAACATGTTCAGCTCCTTTAAGATTTAGACCGATCGTCTATTAAACGTCAAAAAAATCAGGCCAATTGCAGCCCGGTGAAAAATCCACGTGCAAAGATATCGAGCGGCTTGGCACTCCGTTCGAGTTTGGCGCGCAAGACCGCACCTTCCCAGCCGATCCAGAAAAAGCTGGCTTGTTGCGTGCAATCCACTGCGGCAGGAATCTGGCCGAGTTGTTGCGCTGCTTCGAGACAACGGGCCAGACGTCGCTCCCAGTCGTCAAACACGGCGTTAAGACGCTCTCTGAAGCTCTCCGGCAAGGCTGCCATCTCCTGGCCGAGATTGCCGATCAGGCAACCGCGGCAAAAGTCGTGCCGCGCCATTCCAGCTTGAGCGTCGTCGACAAATGCCCTCAGGCGATCAAGCGGTGTCATTGATTCGTCAATGAAATGGCGCTCCAGCTTGCGGGCAAAGTAGCTAGCGTAACGATCAATCAGTGCAGCCCCAAAAGCTTCCTTGCTATCGAAGTAGTGATAGAAGGACCCCTTCGGCACGCCTACCCGCTTGAGCACTTCGTCAATGCCCGTTGCCGCAAACCCCTTTTCGGTGAGTACCTCCAGTCCGGCGCGAACCAGCAGCTCTCGTGTTTCGAGTGTGCCTTCGGGCCGCTTTGGGGGGCGGCCGCGTTTGCGGGGTGGGGAATGCTGTAGTTCCATGGGTCTATATTAGACCGACTGTCTCATTTAATGCAAGCACCCCTGTCATCGGGGCTCCAAAGCGAGAAGACAGTCGCGGTCATCTCAGAACCAGCCCTTGTAAACAACGAGACTCGAACCGCAGCAACGAGGCGATTGCAGTCTCCCCCTTTCAACGTGACCGACCGTTTTGGGTTGAGTACCTTTTCCCACTGATGACTTAAGCGGTTATTTGTCCGCTTTCAAAGACCGAGCGGCAGTGAGCTGGCGCATAGCCGACCGATTTAGGCAGGACGCAGAAGGTCAGCTCCGGCCGACAACCTGCCCGATGCGACAGACCGTTCCTCAGCCGGAGCTGCCATCTGGTGGAAGAGCCGCCGATGGCAGCTTTACACAAAATCCCGGACATGCCATGGAACTCATGGCGAGTGATGGTGGTTCAAGGCGGTACAGGCTTTGCGGACGGCGTCTGCGAGAACGCCCTGCAGGGGGTGCGGAGCGGCGACTTCCGGAAGAAGCATATTCACCTGGTAACCGATGGCAACGGTAAGAGGCCGCACTACTAGGTCCGGTCCGCTGAGTTCCAGTGCGGTGAGCGGATTTACGATGGCAACGCCCAGGCCCTGACGCACCATGGCGCAGACGGCCACTGCGCTCGTGGTTTCAAGCAGGGTTGCGCGATGTACTTTAGCGTCCTCGAACATCGCATCTATGGCGGTTCGATACGGGTCGCCAACCGCGAGACTGATGAAGCGCTCGCCTGTAAAGTCGCGTGGTTGCAGTCGCGCCTTGCGACAAAGGCTGTGATCACGTGGCAAAACAGCCACTTCATTGACTTTCAGTAAGGGCTGCAAGGCAACGCCAGCAGGTGCCTCTTGGGTTTCACTCAGTCCCAGGTCAAAACGCTGTTCACTCATGGCTTGCTCCAGCCAGGGCGACTCTAAGGGATGCACGCTGACTCCTAGTTCAGGATGTGCATGTGAGAGATATACCAGTGCGCGGGGTACCAAGGCATGGGCCAATGCCGGCAAACACGCAATGCGCAAGCGACCTGTCACTTGCGTGCGCAATTCGCTGGCGCGCGCTGCGATCTGTTCCAAGCCTATGAACGAGCGCTCTACTTCCTGCATCAGCGCAAGTGCTCGCACGGTAGGGCGTAATCGGCCCCGCACCCGATCAAAAAGGTTAAACCCTAGTAGCTGCTCCAGACGACCCAGCTCGCGACTCAACGTGGGCTGGCTTGACGCGCACGCGTCAGCTGCACGCCCCAGGTTGCCGTGCAGCATGATGGCGCGAAACATCGTCAGCTGGCGATGAGTTAAATTCATATCAATATTGAATGGCTATACGACAAAAATAGCATTGATTGAATTGACTATGAAGGGAATCATCCAACCATGAACCCTTTTACTCCCGCTACCATCGCTCCTTTGGCCCAGCAGTTCGGTACCCCGCTGTGGATCTACGATGCCGACACCATTACGCGCCAGATTGACGCTCTGCGGTTGTTTGACGTAGTGCGTTTCGCTCAGAAAGCCAATTCCAATACACACATCCTTCGCCTTATGAAGCGACAGGGCGTAGTGGTGGACTCGGTGTCTTTGGGTGAAATCGAACGCGCGTTGGCTGGTGGTTTTACGCCGGGCTTGCACAACGGGCAGGCAGACATCGTGTTTACGGCCGATCTGCTGGACCGCGCTACGCTTGCGCGCGTGGTGGAACTCAATATTCCCGTGAACTGCGGCTCCATGGACATGCTGGACCAATTGGCTGCGGTCCACCCGGGGCACCCGGTGTGGCTACGCATCAACCCAGGTTTCGGGCACGGCCACTCCAAGAAAACAAATACCGGTGGCGAGCATAGCAAGCATGGCATCTGGCATGGCGACTTAGTACGCGCCTGCGAAAAGATCAAGTCCAACGGCCTGGCCTTGCAGGGCCTGCACATGCACATCGGCTCAGGCGTGGACTACGCGCACTTGCAGGAAGTGTGCGGTGCCATGATGAAGCTGGTAGAGGTAGTGAGTGCGCAGGGTTTGGACCTGCACGCCATCTCCGCGGGCGGCGGTCTGTCCGTTCCCTACCAGGCCGGTGAGCCGACGATTGATACAGCGCACTACTTTTCATTGTGGGATGTAGCGCGCCGTGCCGTGGAACAACTGCTGGAGCACCCAGTGAAACTGGAAATAGAACCGGGCCGCTATTTAATGGCCGAGTCCGGTGTGCTGGTCACCGAGGTACGCGCCACGAAGCAACAGGGCGCCAACCATTTTGTGATGGTGGACGCTGGCTTCAGTGATCTGGCCCGCCCGGCTCTATACGGCGCCTACCACGGTATGGAGTTGATCCACTCTGATGGCACAGCGGTCAATGGCCTGCAGTTTGACACGGTGGTCGCCGGACCTCTGTGCGAGTCGGGAGATGTGTTTACGCAGGGAGACGGTGGCGTGGTGTTGCACCGCTCCTTGCCGCAGGCGCAGGTGGGAGATCTGCTGGTGTTGCACGACACCGGTGCGTATGGCGCCTCCATGTCATCGAACTACAACGCGCGCCCGCTGATTGCCGAAGTGCTGGTGGAAAACGGTGAGCCCCGGCTTATTCGACGAAGGCAGACGGTGGCTGAGCTGCTCGCGCTGGAGGCGGTGTAAGGCATCCATGGCCGAATTGCTGCTTGGGGTCGGAAGTTCGTGTTCGCTGGATGGGAAAGCTGCCATTCAAGGGCTCCCAAGGCTGAACGGCAGGTAAGCGACAGATTGCAGCCCGATTCCGCGCATTAGGCCACCGGCAGCTCCGGCCGACTAGCAGCCGCTGAACTTGATCAATAAATGCAAAGAGGCCACTCTCAACGAGCAGCCTCTTTGTTTGAACTACCCTCCGAAATCTAGTTTTTTTAGGAAAAATCTAGACAATTCCGGGGTCCTAGACAGAATCACACATCCAAATTCCGCGCATACAGCGCGTTCTCCTCGATGAACGCCCGGCGCGGTTCCACGTTGTCGCCCATCAGGGTGGTGAAGATCTCGTCGGCGGCGATGGCGTCGTCGATCTGTACGCGGAGCAGGCGGCGCACGGCGGGGTCCATGGTGGTTTCCCAGAGCTGCTCGGGGTTCATTTCGCCGAGACCTTTGTAGCGCTGCTTGCTGAGGCCGCGTTCCACGTCGGCGAGCATCCAGCGGATGGCGTCGGCGAAGCTGGGGACGGCTTGCTGCTTTTCGCCGCGGCGCATGAGGGCGCCGGGCTGGATGAGGCCGGAGATGGACTCGGTGGCCTGGCGGATGATGCGCCAGTCGCCGGAGCGCAGGAAGTCGCCGTCGATCTGGGTGAGCTTGCGGTTGCCGTGGTGCATGCGGGCGATGTCCAGGACCCAGCTTTCGCCGCCTTCGTCGCGGCGGGCTTCGATGCTGACGCTGGTGCCGACGGCGGCCTGCAGGCGTTGGGCGGAGTCGCGGGCGGCGGCTTCGTCTTCGACGGAGAGGGGCAGGTCGTTGGCGAGCAGGGCGTGCAGGACGTCGGAGTCGATCCAGTCGGCGAGGCGGCGGATGACGCCTTCGGCGAGCAGGTAGGTGCGGGCCAGGCCGCCGAGGGCGTCGCCCTGGATGGGGTCGGCGCCTTCACCGGGGATCAGGCTGGCGCCGTCGAGGCCGAGCTTGAGCAGGTGGGCGTTGAGCTCGTTGTCGTCCTTGATGTACATCTCGTTCTTGCCGTGCTTGATCTTGTAGAGCGGCGGCTGGGCG